>JASHNY010000177.1 GCA_030041385.1 Alphaproteobacteria bacterium | reverse complement strand
GACCCTGCTCGACACCGCCGAGGCCGCCGATCTCGGCACTGCACCGCTGGCGCCGGCGAGCGGCTGCGCGACGCGGATCTGAGCCGCGCGGCGGTCGCCCTGCCTCCGCCGAGCGGCGCCGGTTTCGCCCAGGATCCGCCTGCCGCCGCGCCAGGCTCGGGCTTGCGCGTCCGCCCATCCCGTCCCATCGCCCGAGGATGAGCGAGGAACCGCGCCGCGATACCGGCTCCGCGCCGGCCTCGCCGGTGATGAGCCAGTATCACGACATCAAGCAGGCGCATCCCGGCTGCCTCCTGTTTTTTCGCATGGGCGATTTTTACGAGCTGTTCTTCGACGACGCGGTGGCGGCGGCGCCGGCGCTCGACATCGCCCTGACCAAGCGCGGGCGCCACGACGGCGCCGACATCCCGATGTGCGGCGTGCCCGTGCACACCGCCGAGACCTATCTGGCGAGGCTGATCCGCGCCGGCTTCAAGGTGGCGATCTGCGAGCAGGTCGAGGACCCCGCCGCACAGAAGGCGCGCGGCGCCAAGGGGCCGCTGAAGCGCGCGGTGGTGCGGGTGGTCACGGCCGGCACCGTGACCGAAGACGGGCTCCTCGACGCGCGCCGCCACAACTACCTTGCGGGGTTGGCCGAGGCGGGCGGCGAGTTGGGCCTCGCCTGGCTCGACCTGTCGACCGGCGATTTCGCCCTCGGCCCCACCTCGGAGCCCGCGCTCGGCGGCGACCTCGCGCGATTGATGCCGGGCGAAATCCTGCTGCCCGAGCGGCTGCTGGCGCGCCCGGCCTGGTTCGAGCTGTTCGCCGATTGGAAACCGGCGCTGACCCCGCTCGCCAATGCGCGCTTCGACAGCGAAACGGGGCGGCGCCGGCTCGAACAATTTTTCGGGGTCAAGGCGCTCGACGGGTTCGGGCAGTTCGGTCGCGCTGAAATTGCCGCCGCCGGCGCGCTCGTCGATTACGTTGCCCTCACTCAGCAAGAGGGCGGGGCGGCCCATCTGGCGCCGCCGCACCGGGTCGTGCCCGGCGCGGTGATGCAGATCGATGCGGCGACGCGGCGCAACCTCGAATTGACGGCTACGCTCGGCGGCGACCGGCGCGGCAGCCTGTTGTCGGTGATCGACCGAACCCTGACCGGCGCCGGGGCCCGGCGCCTCGCCGAGCATTTGGCCGCGCCGTTGACCGATCCCGACGCGATCGCCGCGCGCCTCGACGCGGTCGGGTTTTTTCTCGACCGCTCCGGACTGCGTGCGGCAATGCGCGAGCGGCTCAAACGCTGCCCCGACATCGAACGGGCGATGACGCGGTTGAGCCTCGGGCGCGGCGGCCCGCGCGACCTCGCGGCGCTGCACGGCGCGCTCGCCGAGACTGTGGTGTTGCGGGACATGCTGACCGCGCCGAGCCTTGTTCCGATCCCGGCCGTCGTGGCCGAGGCCGAGGAGCAGCTCGGCGAGCATGGCACGCTGGTCGAGCGGCTCGGCCGCGCGCTCGCCGCCGATTTGCCGCTGTTCGCCCGCGACGGCGGGTTCATCGCGCCCGGCTATGCGGGCGAACTCGACGAATTGCGCCGGTTGCGCGACGAGAGCCGACAGACGATCGCCGCGTTGCAGGCGCGCTACGCCGAGGACGGCGGGATCGCCTCATTGCGCATCCGCCACAACAACGTGATCGGCTATTACGTCGAGGTGCCTTCGGCCCATGCCGGCCGCCTCGGCGCCGAGTTCATCCACCGCCAGACCATGGCCGGGGCGATGCGCTTTACGACGGCCGAGCTTGCCGGGCTGGAAAGCAGGATCGCCAGTGCCGGCGAGCGCGCCTTGGCGCTGGAATTGCGGCTCTTCGCCGATCTCGTCGGCGAGGCGATGGCGCGCCGGCGCGAGATCGCCGAGGCCGCCGCGGCGCTGGCGACGCTCGACCTCGCCGCGGCATTGGCCGAGCGCGCCGGCGAAAATGCCTGGGTGCGCCCCGAGGTCGATGCCGGCAGCGGATTTGCGGTTCGCGGCGGGCGCCACCCCGCGGTCGAGGCCGCACTCTCCGGCACCGGCGCCTTCGTCGCCAACGACTGCGCGCTCGACGACGACCGCATCTGGCTCGTCACCGGCCCCAACATGGCCGGCAAGAGCACGTTTCTGCGCCAGAACGCCCTGATCGCGATCCTGGCGCAGATGGGCTCCTACGTGCCGGCGCAATCGGCCCGGATCGGCGTTGTCGACCGCCTGTTCAGCCGGGTCGGCGCCGCCGACGACCTCGCGCGCGGGCGCTCGACCTTCATGGTCGAGATGGTGGAGACCGCGGCGATCCTGAACCAGGCCGGCCCCGCCAGCTTTGTGATCCTCGACGAGATCGGCCGCGGCACCGCGACCTTCGACGGGCTGTCGATCGCCTGGGCCTGTCTCGAACATTTGCACGAGGTCAATTGCTGCCGCGCCCTGTTCGCGACCCATTTCCACGAATTGACCGCGCTCGCCGAGAAACTGCCGCGGCTTGCCTGCCATACGATGCGGGTCAAGGAGTGGCGGGGCGATGTCGTCTTCCTGCACGAGGTCGCGCCCGGCACCGCCGACCGCTCCTACGGCATCCATGTCGCGCGGCTGGCCGGCTTGCCCGAGGCGGTCACCGCGCGGGCGGAGGAGGTCCTGGCCATCCTCGAACAGGGCGAGGCGGCCCGCCCGGTCCGGCTCGTCGACGACCTGCCGTTGTTCCGGGCCGCCGCCCGGCGCGCGGCGCCCGAGCCGGCGAGCGAGCCGGTGAGCGAGACTGCGGCCGAAGCACTGCTGCGGGAAATGCGCCCCGACGAGCTTACCCCGCGCGAGGCGCTGGAGCTGCTCTATCGGCTCAAGGGGCTCGTCGCAGAATAGTTCGCGAAAGCGGCGATTGACCGCGGCCATAAATTGCCCCCGGCTGTTGCCCTGGCCATCCCGGAACGACCGAGCATTTGAAGCTGAGAAGCTACCGGAGCCGGGCGCGCCTTGACCGCGATAAACTCAAGGATAATCCTGCCGCACTTGCTCGATTTTACACGAAAGCGGGAGGAATCTATGTATATGCGGCATGCGGTGGCGAGCCTCGCGCTCGCCGCATTGGTTGCGGCGCCGGTCGGCGCGGCCCAGGCACGGCAGCAGAGCCCCGACGCCGCCTACATGAAGCTCATACGCAGGGCGGCGCCGCCGCAGGTCGTGCGCAACGCCACGATCGTGCGCATGGATGACGGCAAGATGCAGACGCTGAAGCAGGGCACCAATGGCTTCACCTGCATGACCCTGAAGGACGGCACGCCGATGTGCGCCGACGCCAACGCAATGGCGTGGGGGCAAGCGCGGCTCGACCACAAGCCGCCGCCGGACACGATCGGGTTCATCTACATGCTCGCCGGCGACCACGGCACCAGCAATACCGACCCCTACGCGACCAAGCCTGAGCCCGGCAACCACTGGGTCCAGGACGGCCCCCACGTGATGATCGTCGGCGGCGCGGTCAAGGAGATGATCGCGGGATACCCGGCAACCCCGGACCCCAACATCAAGGAACCTTACGTCATGTGGCCGGGGACCCCGTACCAGCACCTGATGCTGCCGGTCAGCCGCCGATAGCCCGCGCCGAAGTCAGCGTGCCGAGCCGCGCCGGCAAGGCTGGGCTTGATGTGGTGCGGGGGCGGGTCGAGGCAGGGCAGGCGGACGCCACTCATTCGGCGGCCGGCGGCAATGCCTGCCCGTCCATGTCGTCGTGGTCCATGCGCAGGTGGCGCAACACGGTCGGGGCGATGTCGACGAGCGAGCTTGGCCGGCGCCGCTCGCCCGGCGCGAAGCCGCCGCCCGCGACCATCAGAAACGGGTGCTGCTCATGCCGGCCGAGCCCGCCATGCTGACCGAAGCCGACCTTGCTTTCGGGGTCGCCCGGGTCGGCGACAATCCCGGCATGGCCGCGGATGCCGAACGGGTTGACCCGGTCGTCCGCGGCAAGGCTCAGCGCGACGCGGAGCGCACCGTCGGTCGGCAGTGACACCGCCGCCAGTTCGGCGTCGGCGACGACCCGCCCCGACCATTCTTGCTGCGCCAGGCATCGCGCCACCGCGCCGGACCGGTTGCGGGCGTTCTCGGAAAAGAAGATCGTCGCCGCCGTGCCCTGCGGCGCGACCACGACATCGCGCGAGCCCCTCCCGTCCTTGAGGCCGGCGGCGACCAGGACCCCGTCGAGGTCGATGCTGTCGGCAACGGTCTCCATGCCGTGGTCGGAGCCGGCGATGAACAGGATCTCGCTGCCGCCCGGGTCGAGGCGACGCACGGTCTCGAACACGAGGCGCACGTTCGCGTCCGCCGCGGCGATCGCGCGGCGATGCTGGGGCGAGCCGAGCGGCGCATGGTGGCCGGTGTAATCGGGTTCGGACAGCCACATCACGGCAAGGCTCGGGGCCCGCTCGGCCAGAATCTCGCTGCAGAAGCGCGCGGTCATCGCCGCATCGCCGGCAATGCCCTTGTTCAGCGCGCGGCTCGGCGCATCGTCGATCTCGCCGTCGGGGCCGTAGCTCCCCGCCGCGTGATAAACCCAGCCATACCCGTCAGGGTCCTGGAAATAGGCCGCGCCGGGCGACACGTTGGACAACACGATCGCGTGCTCGTTATGCCAGCGCAGCCGCTCTGCCAGGGTCGGCACCCGCAGGGTGCGGCCGGTGGCGCGGCGCATCCGGTCGCGGAAATCGGGCGCACCAACATTGCGGCAGACGAGCCCATCGCCCTCGTCGAGCGCCATCGTGTTGCCGAGCAATCCGTGCCGCGCCGGGTGGCAGCCGGTGGCAATCGAGGCCGAGCTGGCCCGCGTCGTCGACGGAAACACGCTGCGATGTGCGGTGAAATTGGCCGAGCGCGCGGCCAGTTCGACGAGAAAGGGGGTGTCGGCGGGCGAGATCAGGTCGGCGCGCAGGCTGTCGCAGATGACGATGACGGCGCGGGTGCTTGCGGCCATGGTGCCACCTGTTCAGGTCAAGGTCCGGGTCAGACCTGCACCCCGGTAAGGGCGAACTCGAAGATATCGAAATTCCTGAGCCGGCGCGCTTCGGCCTGGCGACGGTAGTCGTCGCCGAGCGGATGCGACAGCACAAACGGCACCGCCTGCTCGCTCCGTCCGCCATGCGAACGCAGCCGGTGCCCGGCCAAAGCGGACAGGTCGTGCTCCGCCGCGGTCGCGCCGAGCACCGTGTTGCGGTCGCCGGTAACGGCAAAGTCGGCTTCGCGGTTCCGCGGCAATTCCCAGAACCGGGCGGCCGCGTCGCGGTCGAGCACGAGGTCGATGCCGGGCAAATCGCGCAACGCAGCGGCGAGCGCGGCGAGGGGCACGTCGTCGCGCTTGCGATAGACCCGCACGAACGAGCCGAGCGCGCCGTGGTGGCGCACGAACGGGTCGGTGATCGGGCAGATCACCCGCACGGCACCCGGGCCGAATTTCTCGTTGAGCAGGTCTTCGACCAGGATCAAATGGGGTTCGCCGGCGGGCAATGCCTTGTCGTTCATGCCGTGGTCGGCGGTCATCGCGACAATGCAGCCGAGCTCGACCAGATGCCCGAGGCGCCGGTCGAGCTCGCGGTGAAATTCGAGCGCCTCGGGCGCATCCGGCGCATGCCCGTGCTGCACGTAATCCGATAGTGACAGGTAGAGCAGCCGGGCGCGCCCTTGTTCGACGAGGCGGATGCCGGCATCGAGCACGAACAGCGACAGGTCGGCCGAATACATGTCTGGGGTCGGCCGCCCGACCAATTGCTCGACCCGCTCGATGCCGTGCTCGGCGAGGGTGCAGCGGTCTGCCCGCTCGGATGAAAAGCAGATGCCCCCGGACCCGATGGCAAGCCCGCGCCCAAGCAGGCGGCGGAGCTTGTCCTTGGCGGTCAACGCCGCGGTCGCCACCCCGGCCTGCGACATCCGCGCCAGCACCGTATCGCTGCGCATCAGCTCGGGCTCGGTCATCATGATCTCGGCGCCGGTGGCTCGGTCGAGCATGAAATTCCCCGATATGCCGTGCTGCGCCGGCGGCACGCCGGTCACGATCGAGACGTTGTTGGGGTTGGTAAAGGTCGGCATCGCCGCGTCGGCGATGGCATAGAAGCCGCGCTCGCGGAACCGCGCCAGGTTCGGCAGCACCCCGGCGGCGAAGCCGGCGTCGAGATACGTCGGGTCGCAGCCGTCGGCGCAGATCACCGCGGTCGGGCGGCGCGGATGGCGATAGGTTCGGCCGTTCAGTTCGATCGTGTTCATGCCCGCTGCCTCGCTGCCCAATCCGACCCTCACCCACCAGCCGCTTCGCGCCTGGTCCCCCCTGTCCCGCAGGCGGGAGAGCGTGCCGAAGGGCGCTGCCCTGCGGCGGGTGAGGGCAACGCCCAATCCATCGAGTATATACGGAACGGCCGAAGGAGGTCGCGTTGATCAACGACGACGACATCGCGCTTGCCTGGTACGGCTTCGCCGATATGCCGGCGGCACTGCTCTACGAGATATTGCAATTCCGCCAGGCGATCTTCGTCGTCGAGCAGAAATCGCCCTATGAAGACCTCGACGGGCGCGACATGGCCGCCCGCCACCTGCTGTTGCGGGCTGGCGGCAGCCTTGCCGGCTATCTGCGCCTGATTCCGGAAGCCGCACAGACTCGGATCGGCCGGCTCGCGGTGGCGCCGTCCCATCGCCGGCGGGGGATCGGCCGATGGCTGATGGCCGAGGCGCTGGCCGTGAGCCGGCGCGATTTTCCCGACCTGCCGATTGCCATCAGCGCGCAGACCTACCTCGTGCCGTTCTACGCGAGCTTCGGCTTCACCCCGAGCTCGGCCGAATACGACGATGCCGGCGTGCCGCATATCGACATGGTCCGCCGGCTTCCGTAGTCGTCATTCCGGGGCGGGACGCGGTCCCGAGCCCGGAATCCATATTCCCGCCGCCGGTGTTCCTGGGTTCCGGGTTCACCGCGCCGCGGCGCCCCGGAATGACAGTGAAGAAGGCCAGACTATCCCCGCCGCTCGGGCGGCAGGATTTCCGGCGCCAGGACCTGGTCGATCAGGTGCTCGCGGCGGATGTCGGCGAGGTGGGCGCGTTTTTCGTCGGCGGTGAGCCGGGTGCCGATGCCCTGGGTCATCAGCAGCACGATCGAGCGGTCGCTGAGCCCCAGCCAATAGCCGCGGCGGATCAGCTTTTCGTCCCCGTCGCGGGCGAACGGGTCTTCCTCGGCGCCGTCGAGCGGCGGGCGGTAGAATTGCGGCATCGGATAGTTGTGTCATCGCCGGCGGCGCTAAGCAATCCCCCTCCGCTCGGGGCTTGCCGGGTTCGGGCCTGCCTGGCCGGCGGCGTTCCCTCGCCCGGGCTGCGACGTTTGGCGCGGGCGCGGCGGCGCAACCCCCGACTGCGTCGGGCAAGGGTGACCGCGCCGCGAAATTCGCCCACGATCGGCCGGATGAGCACCTCCGTTTCCGATACCGGGCGCACCGCCGCGGGGCACAGCTGGCTCTTGCTGTTCGGCGCTTTTACCGCGTTCACGATCAGCGCCGGCATCATGAGCGCCTACACGGTGTACCTGGTCGCTTTTATCGAGGCGTTCGCGTGGAGCCGGGCCGAGACCTCGATCGCCTATTCGGTCTCGCAATTGGTCGCCGGCGGCAGCGCGCCGCTCGTCGGCTCGCTGGTCGACCGGCTCGGGCCGCGGCGCCTATTGCTGCTCGGCGGCGCGTTGCTGGTGCTGGGGCTGGTGGGCAGCGCCTTTATTCATGCGCTGTGGCAGGTCATTTTTCTCTACGGGATCGTGATGACGCTGGGGGCGAACTGTCTCGGCCTCGTCGTGTTCGTGCCGATCCTGTCGCGGCAGTTTGTGCGCCGGCGCGGCATGGCCATCTCGATCGTGCAGTCGGCCAACGGGTTCGGCCGGGCGATCTCGGCGCCGCTGATCCAGTTTCTGATCTCAGGCATCGGCTGGCGCACCACCTACCTCGCGCAGGCCGCGTTCATGGCTGCGGCGGTATTGCCGCTCGCAATCCTGTTCCGGCGCGGCGACCGGGGGTCGGCGACGCCCGCGGCGCACGCCGGCGCCGCGCCGGCGCTGTTGCGGCCGTTGGGCTGGACCCTCGGCGCGGCGGCCCGCACCCGGCATTTCTGGCTGTTGTTTGCGGTGTATCTGTTCACCGGGCTCGGCAGCTTTTTCGTCTCGCTGCACCAGCTCGCCTTTGCCGTGAATGTCGGCTTCGACAAGCTCTACGCGGCGAGCGTGTTGGGGATCGGCGCGCTGCTGGCGGTGCCCGGCACGATCGTGACCGGCACGATCTCTGACTATATCGGCCGCGAACTGGCCGCGATCCTCGCCTACGGGTTCTCGATCGTCGGGGTGATCTGCGCCCTCCTGATCACCAGCCCCGACCAGCACCTGCTGCTGTGGCTGCACGCCTGTTTTTTCGGACTGACCTGGGGCGCGCGCGGCCCGGCGATCACGGCCAAGACCGCCGACCTGTTCCCGGGGCCGCGGCTCGGCACCATCCTCGGGGTCATCACGATCGGCAGCGGCCTCGGCGCCGCGATCGGCTCGTGGGCCGCCGGGTTCATCTTCGACCTGTCCGGCAGCTACCGGCTCGCCTTCATCCTGTCGATCGCGTCCTATCTGTGCGGCTGCATCGCCTTCTGGAGCCTGCGCCGGCCGCCGGCCCGCTAGGCGGGCTTCGTCACCAGCGCCTCGATCGCGATCGTGCGGCCCTCCTCGGCGTTGCGGGCCGAGTTGATCTGCGCCTCCACCAGCCTTTCGCCGGCGATCAGATGGGCGCCGAGGCGGGGCGGCCCGTCGCGTTCGAGCCGTTCGCGGTTGCGGATCGTCGCGGGCATGGTTTCGCGGGTGATGTCGCGGAACGAGACGATCTCGAACCCGGCGGCGGCGAGGTCGGCGCGCATCTCCGCCGGCGTCACTAGGAAGCTCGTCGCCGGGGTATCGGCCCACGGCACCGGAAAGCGGAAACCGCTTGTGTCCGGCCCGGCGCAGAGGTTCGACAGGGCCAGCCGCCCGCCCGGCTTCAAGGCGCGAAACGCCTCGCGGTAGAGGCCGGGCTTGTCGGCGATGTTCATCACGACGTTCTGCGAATAGGCGCAGTCGAACGCGGCGTCGGGCACCGGCAGCGCCAGCGCGCTGCCCTCGATGATCTGCACCCGGTCGGCGAGCCCGGTCGCCGCGTTGAGGGCGCGCGCCGCTTCACAAAACAGCGGGGTCAGATCGACGCCGGTGACATGGCAGCCGCAGTGAGCGGCGATCCACCGCGCCGGCCCGCCGATGCCGGAGCCGATGTCGAGCACCCGCTCGTGCGCCTGCGGCTTCAGCACCGCCGCCAGCTCCTGCGTCGCGACGATGCCGCGCCCGTGAAAATGGTCGATCGCCGACAAGGCCTCGACGGTGACCGGCGCCCCGGCGCCGTTCGCCTCGCGCAGCGCGGCGAGGATGCGCTCGGCGATGCCGGCCCGGCCGTAATGCTGCGCGACCTGCGCCTCGGTTTCCATGTCCTGCCCTCGCTGCGGATTGCGCCGACGACGACCCTAGCGTCATTCTGGCGGCGGAGAAACTTTGTCGGGGAGCGAGCGATGGCACTCGAAGTGAAGCGGATGCAGCCGGAAGGAATGAATGTGCGGATGTCGGGCGGCAAGCCTTCCTATTCGCATGTGGTGACCGTCAGCGGAGCGCAGAAGATCGTCTTTGTCGCCGGCCAGCTCGCCCGCGACGTCGACGGCAATTGCGTCGGCAAGGGCGACATGCGGGCGCAGATGGAGCAGACCTTCAAGAACCTCGATGCCTGCCTGAAAGCGGCCGGGGCGACCTGGGCCGACGTGGTCAAGACCAACACCTTCGTCACCGATTTCGACGAGTTCCAGAAGCACGGCGATGTGCGGATGCGCTATTTCGGGGTGGCCACGCCGACCAGCACGACGGTGCAGGTGAGCCGCCTCGCCGGCCCCGATTTCATGATCGAGATCGAGCTGATCGCGGTCGTGGGGTAACCCTCGCCCGGCTCAGAGCTACCGCACCACCTCGTACAGCCGCTCGTCGTAGAGCGCGCCGGCGAACGGCGACTCCTTGGCGCGGAACTCCTTGGTGGCGTCGGCGCCGACATGGGCGTTGCGCGCGGTGCGGTCGCGCCACGCCTCGATCAGGAACATGTGGTTGGCGCGGTCGTCCTGCCTCAGCGCGTCGAACCGCAGATTGCCCGGCTCCTTGCGGCTGGCGGCGACGAGCGCCTCGATCAGCGCGACCGTCGCGTCCTTGTGGGTCGGGATCACGTCGACATGGGTCACCACGTAGACGGTTCCCTTCGCCGCCGGGAAGCTGTCTGCGGCGGACGGCGCAACATCCAGCGCCGAGCAGATGCGGCTGTCGATCGGGGCTGCCAGCAGCGGCTGCAACCGGTCGCCGACCTCCTTTGCCGCGACGACGTGGGCGTCGTGCGCCGCCTTGTCGTGCCATTCCTCGACGATCGCAAAGCGGCCCGGCCGCTGGTGCTCGCGCAGCGCGACAATCGCCATGTTCCCCGGCTCCTTGCGGCTGAACACGGCGTAGCGATGGAGGATGCCGGCGGCCTTGGCGGCCGAAGACGGGCCGACCTCGACAAAGCTGACGACGTAGACCGGCGGCGTCTCGGCCGCCGGGTTCGGGGCCGGCGGCATCGGGGCCGGCTGCGTCGGGGCGGGGCCTGGCGCCGGCTGCGTCGGCGCCGGGTTCTGGGCCCGGGCGGGCGCAGCGCAAACCGCCAGCAGCAGGGCGAACATCAGGACGGGGCGTGGCTGAATCCTCATGGCGCGTCTCCTCGCCTGTGATCGTTGCCTATCGTTGGCAGCAGCGCTCAGCCGGTCTGCGGCCGGTGGCGCCTGACCGCCTCGGGGTTGGTCGAATCGGCGCCCATATAGACGCCGCGCTCCCATGTGCGCTTCAGCGGATCGACGACGTCGAGGCGCATCCGGCCGATGCGCTCGATCTCGATCTCGACCGTCTCGCCGTCCTGCAGGGCGCCGAGCCCTTCGTGGTTGGTGCCGCAGGCGATGATGTCGCCGGTGTTCAGCGTCATCACGGTCGAGGCGAACTCGACGAGCGCCGGCACCCGGTGCTCCATGTCGTCGGTGTTGTAGTTGTGGCGCAATTGCCCGTCGTTCCAGAAGCGGACGACGAGGTCGTTGGGCTCGGGAATTTCGTCGGCGGTGGCGATGCACGGGCCGATCGGCGCAAACGTGTCGAACGACTTGCCGAGCCAGCTTCCGGTCTTCCAGGTGCGCCGCCCTTCGCCGCGCGCCGACACGTCGATGAGGCAGGTATAGCCGAACACCGCGCTGCGCCAATCGGCCTGTTTGACCAGTTTGGCCGGCCCCTTCATCACCAGCGCCAGTTCGGCCTCGTGCATGAAAATCCACGGCTCGGTGAATTCCGGCAGGCGGATTGTGTCGCCGGGGCCGATCACGGCCTCCGGGTTTTTCAGGAACATGTTGAGCGGGCGCGGCTCACGCTGGGCGTGCTCCCAGTAATTGGCGATGCAGCACAAAATCTTGCCCGGCCGCGGCAAAGGCGGGGCGAGGTGCACCGCGGCGAGCGGGACCGCCTGCGCCTCCGCCGCAAGCTTTTCCAATGTCGGGCGCAGCCGGTCGAACCCGTCGATGAGGCCCTGCATCGTCAGTTGCGGCGTGTAGCTCTTGGCGACGATGCCCGAAATGTCGATGACGCCGCGGTCGGTCAACAGGCCAGGCGCCGGCTCGCCCGCGGCGCCGGCCCGGAACAGCACCAGTTTCACGCTCGCCTCCCTGAGCCGCCCGATCCTTCAATTGTTGCACCGAGTTTAAAGCCTCGGCGGCGGCAATGGCGAGAAATCGTCGGTATCGCAGGATGGGCTGAGCACAGCGAAGCCCGTCAAAAGCCCCAACCCTCCGCGTCCTTTGCGTTAAATAAGCCGGCCGATATGGGCTTTGCCCACGCTCGGCCCATGCTACGGCGCCAGAATGCGCTAGGTTCTGTGGACACTTACCGCAGCCATAGGATGGTCGCGGCGAGGGTAAGGACGGCGAGATAGTTCCTGGCGGTTTTCTCGAAGCGGGTTGCCACGCGCCGGAACTGCTTGAGCCTTGAGAAGCAGCATTCGACGAGGTGGCGTTGAGCGTAGAGGTGCTTGTCGAGCGGAAGCTTTTTGGCGCGCGATGGATTGTTGGGGATGACCGCGAGCGCGCCTTTGTCGGCGATTGCCTGGCGGAAGTGGTCGGCGTCGTAGGCGGTGTCGGCCATGACCACTTCGGCGGGCAGACCTTCGATCAACGGCTCGGCCTGGGGCGCGTCACCCTTTTGGCCGGCGGTAAGGATGAAGCGCACCGGACACCCCAAGCCGCGCACGGCCATGTGGATTTTGGTGCTTAAGCCGCCGCGCGAGCGGCCAATGGCCTGATCTTCAGACCCCCTTTTTTTGCCCCCGCCGCATGCTGGTGAGCGCGAACGATGGTCGAGTCGACGATCAGGTACTCAAAGTCGGGATCGTCCGACATCGCCTCGAATATCCGCCACCAGACACCCTTGCGGCTCCAGCGGCTGAAGCGTCTGAAGACGCTGTTCCATTCACCGAATATCTCGGGAAGGTCGCGCCACGGAGAGCCCGTCCGCACAATCCACAGCACGCCCTCGACGAACATCCGGTTGTCGCGCCCGGTCGAACCCTTCTGGTCAGGACGACCGATGATCAGACCCGACATCCGACCCCAAGCAGCCTCGCTCAACACCAAGCGATCCAACGCGCCCAAAACTGCCTCCCAAAAAGCAGTCTTGAATCACGATGCGCCGAAAAAGGGAATCCCTTAGAGTCCACAGAACCTAGCCCTTCGGCTCTGCATCTAGCCTGACGGCGATGCCTTCGAGCCCCGGCTTCGGCGCCGGGTAGCGCTGCAACACCAGCGGGTCGTGGCCGGGGACGACGTGCTGCGGCGAGGTCGCGAGCCGCTTCACCGCGGCGAAGCCCTCCAGCATGTCGCCGACGTTGTAGACCGTGGCATAGGCGCGCATCTGCTCGAAATTGGCATAGAAATGCGAGGCATCGGCAGCAAGGACGACCCAGCCGCGCGCGGTCTTGACGCGCATGACCTGAAGCCCCGCGGTATGGCCGCCGACATGGTGGACGGTGATGCCGGGCGCGATCTCGCCCACCCCGTCGTGAAAACGCACCCGCCCGGCAAACAGCCGGCGAACCATCGCCGACACGTCCTCGGCCTCGAACGAGCGGCGCAACTGGGCATGGCACATGCAGCGCCCGGTGCAGAACGCCATCTCGCGATCCTGCAGGTGATAGGTCGCATTCGGAAACAAATCGTGGTTGCCCGCATGGTCATAATGCATGTGGCTGATCACCACGTCCCTGACCGTGTCCGGGTCGATCCCGATGGCCGCAAGCCCCTCGCGCGGCGGGCGCAGGAACTCGCGGCCGCGCTTTTTCGCCATCGCCTGGTCGAAGCCGGTGTCGAGGATCAGGGTGCGATCCTCGCCGACGATCGCCCAGACGAAATAATCGAGCGGCATCGGCACATCGTGCGGGTCGCCGCCGAGAAAATTCTCGCTCGCCATGCGGTGGTGATGGGCATAACGCACGGCATAGATCTCATAGGTGTCGGAAGTCATTGCGGTCTCCGGATCAATCTTCGGCCATCAGCCGCTCGGTGACGGGCAGGGTGAGGAAATGCGGGGCAAAGCGCCCGGCCAGCGCCATCAGGCGATTGCGCGCTCCAGCGATGATGACGCGCCGGCCGGCGGCGAGGGCGCCGCAGCCGAGCCGGGCCACCGTGTCCGCCGGCATCATCCGGCGGAACTTGCGCGCCATCAGCGAATGGTCGGCGCCGGCAACGACGAAGAACTCGCTCTCGGTGGCGCCCGGGCACAGCACCGTCACGCCCACCCCGGTATTGCGCAATTCATAAGCCAGCGCCTCGCCGAAACTCAGCACATAGGCCTTGCTGGCGAAATAGACCGCCATCCGCGGGCCGGGCTGGAACGCCGCGGTCGAGGCGACGAGCATGATCTTGCCGCGGCGGCGCGCGACCATTCCGGGCAGCAGCAACCGCGTCAGTTCGGTCAAGGCGACGATGTTGACCTGCACCATTTCGTGGACCCGCACCGGGTCCTGGCGGTCGAAGCGGCCGGCGCCGCCGAGCCCGGCATTGTTGACCAGCACGTCGACCGTCAGCCCGCGCCCGGCAAGGTCGTCGGCCAGCCGGGCCGCCGCGCCATCTGCGGCGAGGTCGGCGGCGATCACCGTGGCCTCGACGCCTCCCGCGCGCAAATCGGCGGCAAGCGCGTCCATCGGTGCAGCCCGGCGTGCCGTCAGCACCAGATCATGGCCGCTCTGCGCCAATGTGCGGGCGATCTCGACGCCGATGCCGCTGGAGGCGCCGGTGACCAGCGCGAGGGGGCGAGGGGAGTTGTTCATCGGGGATGGCATCCGGTTGGCGATGCACCATGATCGCCCGCCGCGACATCCTCAACAACCTCGGCGGTCGCCCGCGGCAACAAAGGAGGGGCGCCGGCGGCCGCGCGGGTCGAGCCTCAGCCGCCGGCCATCGCTCAGGCGTGCTCTTGCGAGATGTCCCGGTTGGTATAGTCCGGCAGCGGGATCGTCGCGCAGATGGTGACGATCGCGCAGAACAATATGTAGCAGGCGACGGCGTAACCCGACCCGGTCCAGGCGAGCAGCGCCGTGGCGATGATCGGCGCCGGGCCGCCGGCAAAGATCGAGGCGAGGTGGAAGCCGAGCGAGGAGCCGCTGTAGCGCAGCCGCGGCGAGAAGCATTCGGCGATCAGCGCCGCCTGCGGCCCGTACATCATGTCGTGCGGAATGAACGACAGGATCACGGCGATGAAGATGATTCCGGGTACCGCCGTGTTGAGCATGGCAAAATAGACAAAGCCGAATATCCCCATCGTCACCGCGCCGATCAGATACATGCGCTTGCGGCCGATGCGGTCGGAGATATGCCCGGCGAGCGGGGTCGTGATCCCCGACACCGCGGTCGCCACCATGACGGCAGCGAGCAGCAGGTTGCGGGAGCTGTGCAGCACCGTTATGCCGTAGGTGAAGATGAACGCGGCATAGATGTAGAACGGCCCCTGCTCGGCCATCCGCGCGAACATCGTCAACAGGATCAATTTCGGCTGCCGCTTGATCACCTCGAGGACCGGCGCGCGTTCGACCCGCTTTTGCTCCAGCAGCCGCGTGAAAACCGGCGTCTCGAGGATGCCGAGCCGGATGTAGATGCCGATCACGACCATGATGATGCTGAGCCAGAACGGGATGCGCCATCCCCAGACCAGAAACTTGTCGCCGGATATCGCGCTGAAGATCAGCACCACCAGATTGGCAAGAAACAGGCCGGCGGGGCCGCCCCATTGCGGCCACGAGGTGATGAAGCCGCGATGCGCATTGGTTCTGGCCCATTCGAGCGAGATCAGCGTGGCGCCGCCCCATTCGCCGCCGATGCCCATGCCCTGAATGAAGCGCACGACGGTCAGGATGACGGCGCCCCAGATGCCGATCTGGTTGTAACCCGGCACGAAGCCGACCGCAAAGGTGGACAGCCCGGTCAGCAGCAGCGTCGTGATCAAGGTCACCTTGCGGCCGATACGGTCGCCGTAATGACCGAACAGCGCCGCGCCGACCGGACGCGACACGAAGCCGACGGCATAGATGCCGAAGGCCTGCAATGTGCCGACCAGCGGATCGGACGACGGAAAGAACAGCTTTGCAAAGACGAGCGGGGCCACCTGCACGTAGAGCAGGAAATCATACGCCTCGATGATCGTGCCGACGGTGCCGGCGACGACGGCGCGCCGCAGCTGTCGATTGTGATCGGCCTCTGACAGAACGCCGGTGTCAAATTCGGTCGTGGTCATCGAATTCCTCCCCGATGCGATGGGACGGGCCCTTGTCGTGGCACCTCCGGTCGCAGGCGAGGCTTCGGCTCACACCCTGTTCTATCGATGCGATTTCTTGTTGGCGGCGTAAACCCTCGGCAACGCCTGGAGATCGTACGACGGCCCAAGCTGGAATATCGAAAACACGGTACCCGGCCGGCTCAGGCCGGCCGTCGGGGCCGCGGCCTTAATGCCGGCCGCGGCCGCCGCTACGGCAGTCAGACACTTTCCTCGGAAATATCGCGCCCGGTGTAATCCCGCATCAGGGCGGTTGCAACGACGCTGATGACGGCGCAGATCGCAATATAGACGGCGATCACATAGCCGGAGCCATAAGCGGCCAGAAGCGCCGTCGCGATGATCGGCGCCGGCCCGCCGGCGGTGATCGACGCAAGCTGGTAGCCGATCGAGCACCCGCTATAGCGCATGCGCGGCGTAAATCCCTCGGCAATCAGCGCCGCCTGCGGCCCATACATGATGTCGTGCGGGATGAACGACAGGATGATGCCGAGCATGATCAGGCCCGGGACCAGCGTGTTGAGCAGCGCGAAATACACGAAGCCGTATATCCCGGTCAGGATCGAGCCGATGATGTAGACGCGCTTGCGGCCGAACCGGTCCGACAGGGCGCCGGCGACCGGGATCGTCAGGAACGACACCAGCCCGGCGATGATCAGCGAGGTCAGCAGGAAATCGCGCTGCTGATGGATCACGTGCGTGCCATAGGTGAAGACAAAGGCCAGGTAGATATAGGCCGGTCCCTGCTCGGCGGTGCGCGCGAACATCGACAGGAAGACCTGTTTCGGCTGTTTCCTCATCACCTCGATCGCCGGCACGCGCTCGACCCGCTGCTCGGCGACGATCTTGCGAAAGGCCGGGGTCTCGAGGATGCCGAGGCGGATATAGAGCCCGATCCCGACCATGACGATGCTGAGCCAGAACGGGATGCGCCAGCCCCAATCAAGGAACTTGTCGCCGGCGATCGCGCTGCCGATCAGCACCGCCATGTTGGCGAGAAAAAGCCCGGCCGGGCCGCCCCATTGCGGCCATGAGGTGATGAAGCCGCGATGCTTGTCGGTGCGCGCCCATTCCATCGAAAACAGCACCGAGCCGCCCCACTCGCCGCCGACGCCGATGCCTTGGATCAGGCGAACGATGGTCAGAATCACCGCGCCCCACATGCCGATCACGGCGTAACCGGGCACGAAGCCGACGGCAAAGGTCGACAGGCCGGTGATCAGCAGGGTTGCAATCAGCGCGGCCTTGCGGCCCATGCGGTCGCCGAAATGGCCGAAAATGAAACCGCCGATCGGGCGCGCGATAAAGCCGACGAAATAGATCGCAAATGCCTCCAGCACCCCCATCAGCGGGTCGGAATGCGGGAAGAACAGTCGCCCGAAGACGAGCGGAGTGACGATGCTGTAGAGCAGAAAATCGTACCACTCGATCGTGGTGCCGATCGTGCTGGCGATCACCGCCTTTCGCAACTGCCGGCGGTGCTCCTGGTCCGGCAGCTGGCCCGTCAGGACATCGGTTGCGGCCATTTTATCCCCCCCATAGCCTGTTCTTCTATCTATCGCTGTTTATACACGAGGCGCGGCCGGCAAAACAGCAAAACAGCGCCGCCGGAGCCGGCGGCGCTGTTTATTGCCGACGGAGCAGCTCAGACCCCGGCGTATTCGGCCGAGATTTCCTTGCCGGTGTAGTCGGTCAACATCGCCGTCGAGACGATGCCGATCACGGCGCAGAGTGCGATATAGATCGCGATCGGCAGGCTTGTGTGATAGCGCGCGAACAGCCAGGTCGCGATGAACGGCGACGGGCCGCCGGCGATGATCGAGGCAAGCTGGTAGCCGAGCGAGGTGCCGCTGTAGCGCAGCCGCGGCGAGAACGACTCCGCGATCAATGCCGCCTCGGGCCCGTACTGGGTCATCACCGGCAACAGCGACAGCGCGATCGCCAGGAAGATGACCCAGGGGATGCCGGTGTCGAGCATCGCGAAGTAGATGAACCCGAACACGCCCATGAAGACGCAGCCCACCATGAACATGTTCTTGCGGCCGATCTTGTCGGAGAAGTGGCCGGCAAAGACGACCCACAAGAAGCCGAGCACGGTCTGGGTGATGACCGCCATCAACACGAAATTGCGTTCCTGGTGCAATACCGCCGTCGCGTAGGTGAAGATGAACGCGCCGACGATGTAGCCCGGCGCCTGCTCGGGCATGCGCAAGAGCGCGGTCAGGATCACCTGCTTCGGCTGCCGGCGCAGCACTTCCAGCACGGGTACGCGCTCGACCCGCTCGTCGGCGACGACCTTCTGGAATACCGGGGTCTCTTCAATGCCCAGCCGGATCCACAAACCGACCACGACCATGATCGCGCTGAGGAAGAACGGGATGCGCCAGCCCCAGGTATTGAAATGACCGCCCGACAGGTAGCTGAAGCCGAGAACCGCGACATTGGCGAGGAACAGACCGGCCGGCGCACCAAATTGCGGCCACGCCGACAGCAGGCCGCGGTTTTTGGTGCCTCGCGCCCATTCCATGGCCAGCAGCACCGAGCCGCCCCACTCGCCGCCGACCCCGATGCCCTGGATCAGGCGCAACAGGGTCATCAGAACGGCACCCCACATGCCGATTTTGGCATAGCCCGGCACCAGCCCGACACAGAACGTGGCGACGCCGGTGATCAGCAGCGTCGCGATCAGCGTCGCCTTGCGGCCGATCCGGTCGCCCCAATGGCCGAAAATCGCCGCTCCGATCGGGCGCCCGACAAATCCGATAAAGAACACCCCGAAGGCTTCGAGCACGCCCATCAGCGGGTCTGATTTCGGAAAGAAAAGCGGCCCGAAAACCAGTGCGCTCGCGGTGCCGTAAAGCAAAAAATCGTACCACTCGATCGTGGTGCCGACCGTGCTGGCGATCAGGGCGCGACGCAGTTGGGCACGGTGCTCAACTTCCGATATGGCACTGATCGGCGGTGAAGTTACTGTCATCTGGCGTCTCTCCCTCGCACTAAAATTCTTCTAATTAACGGCAGCGTAGCAGAGCGTCGGCGGTGACGGAATAGCGATTTGGGGCAAACCCGATCTGTGGGGCAGTGCCGCCCGGCCAGCTCCGCCCGTCCGGTGGGGTCGTATACAACGGCAATGTCGGCGCTGGTGTAATCGGGTAGCCTGCTTTAATGACTTTTTTCATCGGTGAAGACGCCGTGGCGGAAGTGGAGCCCGACCGCAGCCAGGCCATGCCGGGCACGGCCGGTCTTGACCCCCACGATGGCTGCGGGGCACCGCCGGATCGCTGACCGCCGGCGGCTTGCGCCGGGCACCGGATCAACGCCGATTTTCAGCCTTGGCGATGGCGTCGCGAAGGTCTTGAGCCTGCACACAATCCGTTCCGCACGCCGCCTGCAGGATGGCCAGCCGCTGCTTGGCCTTGTCGATCTGCCCGAGCTCGGCGTAAAGCTCGCCGAGATACTCGTTGGCGCCAAGGTGCTGCGGCATCAATTGCAGCGCCCGGTTGTAATATTGCAGTGCCAGGTCCGGCTGACCGGTCTTGCGCAGGCTGTATCCCATCAGGTTGAGCGCGTCGGCGTTGCGCGGATCGGCCTTGACGATGGCGGTGAGGATCGGCATCGCCGCACGATAGTCGCCGGTGTTGACCATCTGGGCGGCGTCGTCGAGCGTCGCCCGCGCCGGCGGGGCAGAGGCCGGTGCGGGCGTCTCTTCGAATTCGCGCGTGTTGTCGGCATGGGCCGCCGGCGTGGCGGCGATGACGGCGGCTGTCGCAAAGGCGAGGGCTGTGCAGCGCAGTGCAACCGAGATCCGGTTCATTGTCGGCCTCCCTTGTCGCGTCGCCCATAGTGACGCGGAAGGCGGCCGGCTTCCATCACATCTGCGCGAGGCTCAGCGTCCCTTGACTTGCGGCTTGCGCCGCTCGCGCCACGCCTGATGGCTTTCCTTCTTGTCCTCGGTCTGTTCGAGGGCCATGAAGCGGTAGAGGTCGGCGTTGGCGGCCTCACGCAATGGCACGTCGAGGCCGAAATTCACCGATTCCTTGGCCAGCCGCGCGGCCAGCGGGGGCAGGGCGGCGATGTGCTCGGCGACCTCGATGGCCTGGGCCATCAGCCGCTCGTGCGGCACCAGCCATTGCGCGAGGCCGGCGCGGTACGCCTCCTCGGCCTTCAGCGGAAACCCCATCGCCAGCTTCATCGCCTGGCCCCGCCCGATCCAGCGGGCGAGGCGGACGGTGCCGCCCTGCGCCGGCAATATGCCGAGCCCGACCTGCGGCAAGCGCCATTCGGCCCGTTCCGAGGCGACGATCAGATCGCAGCAATAGGTGACGATGCAGCCGATGCCGACGGCATAGCCGTTGACGGCGGCGACCAGCGGCTTGGCAAAGTCGCTCAACAGGTTCATCGCCTGATAACGCCGCCGGCGCGGCAGCTCCTCGATGAAATCGGCCATCGATGCGGTCGAATGCGTCTTCGGGTCCTTGATGTTGGCGCCGGCGCTGAATGCGCCGCCGGCATCGTCGCCGGTCAGCACAACGCAGCGGATGTCGCGGTCCTCTTCGAGCTGCGGCAGGATTTCGCGCAGGCTTTGGTTGTAGTCGTCGCCCCAGGCGTTGCGCGCCTGCGGCCGGCTCAAGGTCAGGATCGCAACGTGGCCGTGTTTTTCATGCAGAAGGGGCATCGCGGCACCTCGCGTCTTCGGCAGTGCAGACGGATGACCTTGTCATTGCGAGCGCAGCGACGCAATCGCGCCGCCGCCGGAGCCTCGTCCCGCCGAGCTGGCGTTGTCGCCTTCGGCTCCTCGCCATGACCGCGGAAAGATCAGATGACGCCATCGCCCTTCAATTCGGCAATCTCGTCCTGCGACAGGCCGAGCATGCCGCCGTAAATCTCCTCGTTGTGCTGGCCGAGCTTTGGGCTGGGCGTGGTCGGCACCTTGTCGGCGCCGTGCACCCTGAGCGGCGAATTGGGCACGACGATAGGACCGATCTCGTCGTGCTCGATCCGTTCGAGCATGCCGCGCTCGTGCATGTGCGCGTCGTTCATGACCTCGGCAACGTCGCGCACCGGGGCGAGCGGGATGCGCAGGCGCTTGGCGGCCGCGAAAATCTCCATCTTGGGCAGAGTCGCGGTCCACTCGGCGATGGTGCGGTCGACGAGTTCGCGGTTGGCGACGCGCGCGGCATTGTCGGCAAAGCGCGGGTCGGCGCGCAATTCCTCGCGCCCCATCGCCTTCAGCAGATTATGCCAATGCTCCTCGACCGCGATGTTCATCGCGACGTAGCCGTCCCGGGCCGGGTAGACGTTGATCGGGACCCTTCCGTGGCTGGCGTTGCCGGTGCGCGGCGGCACTGTGCCGGTGCGCCAATAGGCCTCGAACTGCGAGGTCATCGTCGCGTAGGCGGCCTCCTCCATCGCCACCTCGACGAGTCGGCCCACCCCGGTGTGCTCGCGCTCGTACAACGCGGTGAGGACGGCGGCGTAAAGGTGGATGCCGCTGAGGAAATCGACGACCGCCGGCCCGGCCTTGACCGGCGGCCCGTCGGCGAACCCGGTCGTGCTGATCAGCCCCGACACCGCCTGGATCGTCAGATCCATCGCCAGATTGTCGCGATCCGGGCCGCTCAGCCCATAGCCGGAGCCCGACGCATAGACGAGGCGCGGGTTGACCTCGTGCAAGACATTCCAGCCGACGCCGAGCCGGTCCATCACGCCGGGGGCGAAGTTTTCCAGCAATACGTCGCCCTGCCGCGCCAGCCGGAAGAGCAAATCGACGCCGCGCTTGTCCTTGAGGTTGAGCGTGATCGCGCGCTTGTTGCCGTTCAGCATCGCGATCGGAAAGGTCGTGCTTTTGCCGGGCGGCGCCCGCCGGCGCAGCGGCTCGCCCTGCGGCGGCTCGATCTTGATGACGTCGGCCCCGGCCTTGGCCATCAGCATCGTCGCATAGGGGCCCTGGTAGACCTGGCCGAAATCGAGGACGACCACCCCGGCGAGCGGGTGGTTGGGACGGCTGGTCATCGGGCCGCGGCCGCCCCCGCCGCTGCGGGCGGGACGCCCGCGCTCCGATTAGCGACCATCACCGCCCCTTGAACCCGCGCGGCTGCCGCTTTTCGGCGAAGGCGAGGGCGGCTTCGTGAAAATCCTCGGTCAGGTACAATTTGAACGGCGCCGCGAAGAATTGCGCCTCACGGGTCAGCCGCTCCAGGTACCAGCGCCGGGTGCGCACCGTGGTGCGAATGCTGAGCGGCGGGTTCTTGGCGACCTCGGCGGCCAGCTCGCGGGCCACGTCGAGATGCTTGCCTTCGGGCGCGAGCCGGTTGAACAGCCCGGCCTTGAACCCTTCCTCGGCGGTGAAGAACCGCCCGGTAAAGGCGATCTCGTCGCCGAAGGCGCCGGCGCCGCGGAAATGGAACAGGGCCCAGTAGCGCGAGGCGCCGAGCCCGCGCGAGGTTTCGGTCAGCTGGAACCGGGTGCCCTCGGCGGCGACGATCAGGTCGCATTCGAGCGTGAGGCCGAGCGACAACCCCATCACGTAGCCGTGTACCGCGGCGATGACCGGCTTCCAGTTGACCGCGCGGGTCAACAGGTCGGCCGAATGGCTGCCGCGGCCCTGCGGCCCGCCAAGCCGCTCGAACTCCTCGCGGCTGCGCAGCTGGCGCTGGCGCACATCGGCACCGGTGGAAAAGGCGCGGCCTTTGCCGTTGATGATTGCGACCTCGGCGTCGGGATCGAGGTCGAAGCGGTTCAGCGCGTCGGCCAAGTGTACGACGACCTCGTCGCTGACGGCGTTGAGCTTGTCCGGCCGGTTCAGCGTGATCGTCGCGATCTTGTCGCGGCATTCGTAAAGCACCAGCCCGCCGCCGTCGCCATCCATCGCCCGTCTCCCGCCACGTTTCGGCAAAAAAGGTGCGGGAGGAAACCGAGCCCTGTCAATGGCGGCAGGCGAGCGTCATAACAGCAGCAGGATGATCACGATAATGATCAGGATGCCGAGCCCGCCCGACGGGTAATAGCCCCAGCCGCCGCTGTAGGGCCAGGTCGGCAACGCGCCGATCAGCAGCAGGATCAGGATGATCAGGATGATCAGCCGCATGGCGGCAACCTCCTATGTCGTGCCGGTGACCGCGCCCTCTCAACAATCAACGGGCGCATGAGGTTCCTGAAATCTATGCCGATGCGCTGGTGTCAAATCGCCCGGGAGACGGCGTGGAGGCGACGCTGCGGGGCGCGCCGCGTCCAAGAATGCGTCGCCGGCCGCAAACAGGAAGCGAGTGTCGGCGGTTAGCAGGCCGCGCGCGGCCCCGGTTGCGCCGGCGCGCCCGAATCCCCACAATGCGATCGAGACCAAAACGGTTGGCCGCACCGGCACCGCGGGTGGCCCCCGGGACGGCGAACGATGTCCTTGTCATCGCCCTGTCGCCGCCTGGCGTCATGATCGCGTGTCGGCAGCAACCGGCGCGCGGCGGCCGGCACATTTTCGCGCAGCGGGCTGCTGCGCAAGGAACTGCTGGCAAATTTCGGGTTAACAGGGGAGAACGTGTGCGGCTGCCCAGCCGCAGCTCGCCCGCAAGGAGGTGAAGCCATGGCCAATCCGCTGAAGGAGTTGAACGAATACGGGCAATCGGTTTGGCTCGACTTCGTCAGCCGCGAACTGCTGAAAAGCGGCGAACTCCGGCGGCTCATCGCCGAGGACGGGCTGCGCGGCGTCACGTCGAACCCGTCGATCTTTGAAAAGGCGATCGGCCATGGTGACGATTACGACGAATTGATCGCGGCGGCGCAGGCCAACGGCGATCTCGATCCCGGCGCGCTGTTCGAGGATCTTGCGATACACGACATTCGCGAAGGCGCCGACCAGCTCGGCTCCGTCTACGAGCAGACGCAGCGCCGCGACGGCTATATCAGCCTCGAAGTCTCGCCCTACCTGGCGATGGACACGCACGGCACGATCGAAGAGGCGCGGCGCCTGTGGCACGAGGTCGACCGGCGCAACCTGATGATCAAGGTGCCCGGCACCAGGCCCGGCATCCCGGCGATCCGCACGCTGATCGGCGAAGGCATCAACGTCAACGTCACCTTGCTGTTCTCGCAACAGGTTTACGGCGAGGTCGCCGACGCATACATCGCCGGGCTGGAAGACCTTGTTTCCCGCGGCGGCGATCCGCACCGGGTGGCGAGCGTCGCCAGCTTCTTCGTCAGCCGCATCGACACGCTGGTTGACGAGGCGCTCGACCGCAAGATCGCCGCCGCCGAAGGCGACGAGAAGAGCCGGCTCGAAGCCCTTAAGGGCAAGGTCGCGATCGCCAACGCCAAGCTCGCCTACCGGCGCTACGGCGGTATCTACAACGGCGAGCGCTGGCAGCGCCTGGCGCAGCAGGGCGCCCAGACCCAGCGCCTGCTGTGGGCCAGCACCGGCACCAAGAACAAGGCCTACAGCGACGTTCTCTATGTCGACGAACTGATCGGCTCCGACACCGTCAACACGATACCGCCGGCGACGATGGATGCGTTTCGCGATCACGGTCGGCCGCGGGCCAGTCTCGAAGACAATGTTGCCGGCGCCGAGGCGGTGATGGCGGATCTGGCGAAAGCGGGCATCGCGATCGACGAGATCACCGACCGGCTCGTCACCGACGGGGTACGGCTGTTCGCCGACGCGGCAGACCAGCTCTACGCCGCGGTCCAGAAAAAGCGCCGGGCGGTGCTCGGGCACAAGCTCAACTCGATGTCCTGCAAATTGCCCGAAGCCATTGACAAGGCGGTCGGCGAGGCCATCGAGGATTGGCGCAAAGGCGGCAAGATCAGGCGCCTGTGGCAGGCCGATGCGTCGCTGTGGACCGAGACCGACGAGGCGAAATGGGTCGGCTGGCTCAACGTTGTCGACGAGCAGGCGAAAGGCGTCGGCGCGCTCGAAAACTTCGCCAGGGACGTGCGCAGCGCCGGGTTCAGCGATGTGCTGCTGCTGGGCATGGGCGGGTCGAGCCTCGGCCCCGAGGTCTTTGCCGAGACCTTCGGCTCAAAGCCGGGCTTTCCGAAACTGCACGTGCTCGACTCGACCGATCCGGCGCAAATCAAGTCGTTCGAGCACAAGATCGACCTGAGAAACACGCTGTTCCTGGTTTCGAGCAAATCGGGCAGCACGCTCGAACCCAACATCTTCAAGCAATATTTCTTCGAGCGTGCCAAGGAGGCGGTCGGCGCCGACGCGGCCAAGCGGTTCGTCGCGATCACGGACGCCGGCTCGTCGCTCGAGCGGCTCGCCCGGCAGGAAGGGTTTCGCCAGATTTTCCACGGCGTGCCGAGCATCGGCGGGCGCTATTCGGTGCTGTCGAATTTCGGCATGGTGCCGGCCGCGGCGATCGGCATCGACCCGCGCGCCTTTCTCGAAAGCACCGCCGAGATGGTGCGGAGCTGTGCGCCGAGCGCGCCGCCGGCGGAAAATCCCGGCGTGATTCTGGGCGCGATCATGGGCACGTGCCAGCGCCAGGGCCGCGACAAGGTCACCGTGATCGCCTCCGAGGGCATCGCCGATTTCGGGGCATGGCTGGAGCAGCTTCTCGCCGAATCGACCGGCAAGCTCGGCAAGGGCATCGTGCCGGTCGATGCCGAGCCGCTGGGGCCGCCGCAGGTCTATGGCGACGACCGGCTGTTCGCCTATCTGCGCCTGGCCTCCGACCAGGATGGGGAACAGGAGCGTGCGGTCGCGGCGCTGGAAGCGGCGGGCCAGCCCGTCGTGCGCATCACGGTCGGCGACCCGATGCAGCTCGGTCAGGAATTTTTCCGCTGGGAGATGGCGACCGCCGTCGCCGGCTCGTTGATCGGCATCAACCCGTTCGACCAGCCCGACGTGGAGGCGCAAAAGGTCAAGACCCGCGAACTGACCGCGGCTTACGAGGAAAGCGGGAAACTGCCGCCGGAGACGCCGTTTTTCACCGGCGACGGCGTCGCGTTGTTTGCCGACCCGAAGAACGAGGCGGCATTGAAGCCGCAGGCGACGAGCCTCGCCGCCGTCCTCAAGGCGCACCTCGCGCGCGCCGGCGCCGGCGATTATGTCGCGCTGCTCGCCTATATCGCCCGCAGCGCCGCACATATCGAGGCGCTGCAGGGGATGCGGCGACGCATCCGCGACGGCAAGCGGGTTGCCACCTGCCTCGGGTTCGGCCCGCGCTTCCTGCATTCGACCGGCCAGGCCTATAAGGGCGGCCCCAACAGCGGCGTGTTTCTGCAGATCACCTGCGCCGACCCGGCCGACCTGCCGGTGCCGGGCCAGAACTACACGTTCGGCGTGGTCAAGGCGGCGCAGGCGCGGGGGGATTTCGGCGTCTTGGCCGAGCGCGGGCGGCGCGCCCTGCGCGTGCACCTGAGCGGCGATCTCGCCACGGGGCTCGACACGCTCGGGCGCGCGCTTCAGGAAGCCCTGCAGTAATGCTCGCGGCAACTCAGTCAACGGGAGGGTTCTGATGCAACTCGGGATGATCGGGCTGGGCCGGATGGGCGGCAATATCGTGCGCCGGCTGATGCGCCACGGGCATAGCTGCGTCGTCTACGACCGCAGCGCCGACGCCGTGCGCGGATTGCAGAGCGAGGGCGCCACGCCGAGCGCCGATCTTGCCGATTTCGTCAAGCATCTGGAGGCGCCGCGGGCGGTCTGGGTCATGCTCCCGGCGGGGGAGATCACCCACGACACGATCGTCGAGCTCAGCAACCTGCTGTCGCGCGGCGACATCGTCATCGACGGCGGCAACTCGTTCTATCACGACGACATCCGCCATGCCGACCTGCTGACGGCGAAGGGCATCCGCTATCTCGATGTCGGCACCAGCGGCGGCGTGTGGGGGCTGGAGCGCGGCTATTGCATGATGATCGGCGGCGACAAGGGCGCCTTCGAGCACCTCGATCCGATCTTCAAGACATTGGCCCCGGGGCGCGGCACGATCGACCGCACCCCCGGTCGCGACGGGCGCGACCCCCGGGCCGAACAGGGCTACATCTATTGCGGCCCGCCGGGCGCCGGGCATTTCGTCAAGATGGTGCATAACGGCATCGAATACGGGGTCATGCAGGCCTATGCCGAGGGTTTCGACGTGTTGAAAAACGTCGCCTCCAAGGCAGTGCCGGAAAATCGCCGCTACAACCTCAACCTTGCCGATATCGCCGAGGTGTGGCGGCGCGGCAGCGTCATCGCCTCATGGCTCCTCGACCTGACCGCGATCGCGCTGGCGCACGACGAGAGCCTTGGCGAATTTACCGGGCATGTCGAGGATTCGGGCGAGGGGCGCTGGACCATCAACGCCGCAATCGAGGAAGCGGTGCCGGCCGAGGTCTTGTCGGCGGCGCTCTACACCCGCTTCCGCTCGCGCCAGCAGAACACCTATGCCGAGAAAATCCTGTCGGCGATGCGCAAGGAATTCGGCGGCCACCAGGAACCGAAGGGCTGAGCCATGGCAGCCGTCAACAATGGCAGCGAGCGGGATATCGCGCGGCGGCGCGGCGCGACGGCGCCGCCCTGCACGATGGTCATCTTCGGCTCCAGCGGCGACCTGACCAAGCGCCTGTTGATGCCGGCGCTCTACAATTTGGCAAAGGCCGGACTGCTCGCCAAGCAATTCGCCCTGATCGGGGTCGATCGCGCCGAACAATCGACCGATGCGTTCCGCGACTACCTGGCCGAAGGGGTCAGAAGGTTCGTTTCCGACACGGCGATGGGCGGCACGACCGAGCCGTTCGACGCTGAAGCATGGGAATTCATCGCCGCCCGGATGTACCACCTGTCTGGCGACCTGCTCGACAACAAGACTTACAGCGAACTCGGCAAACTGCTCGAGACGACGGCCAAGGAGCACAACACCAACGGCAATGTGCTGTTCTACCTTGCGGTTGGCAGCCGCCTCTTCGGGCCGATCGTCGACCATCTCGGCGCCGCCGGCCTCGCCAATGAGGAGGGCGGCGGCTGGCGCCGGGCGATCATCGAGAAGCCGTTCGGCAGCGACCTTGCCTCGGCGCGGGCGCTCAACGCCCAGATTCTCAAGACGCTCGACGAGTCGCAGATCTACCGGATGGACCATTTCCTCGGCAAGGAAACGGTTCAGAACATCATGGTGTTGCGCTTTGCCAACGGCATCTTCGAGCCGCTGTGGAGCCGCGACCATATCGATCACGTGCAGATTTCGGTGGCCGAGACGGTCGGGGTCGAGCACCGCGCCGCGTTCTACGAGGCGACCGGCGCGTTGCGCGACATGGTGCCGAACCATGTCTTCCAATTGTTGAGCCTTACCGCGATGGAGCCGCCGAACTCGTTTGCCGCCGATGCGGTGCGCACCGAAAAGACCAAGGTGCTCGGGGCGATCATCCCGTTCGAGGAAGACGATGTTCGCCGCAACGTCGTGCGCGGGCAATACGCCGCCGGCAGCGTCGTCGGCCACCCAGTGCGCGCCTACCGCGAGGAGGAGGGGGTCAACCCGCAGAGCAATACCGAGACCTATGTCGCCCTGCGCCTCGGCATCGACAACTGGCGCTGGGCCGGCGTGCCGTTCTACCTGCGCACCGGCAAGTCGCTGACCCGGCGCTCGACCGAGATCGCGATCCAGTTCAAGAATGTGCCGTTCGCGCTGTTCCGCGACACCGGGGTCGATACGCTGAATCCCAATGTGCTGGCGCTGCAGATTCAGCCGAACGAGGGCATCTCGCTGCAATTCGGCGCCAAGCATCCGGGGACGGAGATCCAGCTCGGCGCGGTGCGGATGGATTTCCGCTACAGCGACTATTTCCGCACCGCGCCCAGCACCGGTTACGAAACCCTCGTCTACGACTGCATGGTCGGCGACGCCATGCTGTTCAACCGCGCTGACGGGGTCGAGGCCGGCTGGGAAATCGTGCAGCCGATTCTGGATTTGTGGCAGCGCGCCAAGGATGTGCCGCTGCCCTTCTACCCGGCCGGCAGCGTCGGCCCGGATGCGGCCGAGGAATTGCTGTGGCGCAGCGGCCGCCAGTGGCGGCCGATCGCCTGAGCCGAAAGGCCGACCGGGATGGACCGCCCGCTGATCGTCGCGCCGTCGATCCTGTCGGCGGATTTCGGCCGGCTCGCGGACGAGGTGCGCGCCGCCGACGAAGCCGGTGGAGACTGGATTCATGTCGATGTGATGGACGGCCGCTTCGTGCCGAACCTGACGATCGGCCCGGTCGTCGTCGAGGCGGTGCGGCGGGCGACGGCAAAGCCGCTCGACGTGCATCTGATGGTGGTCGAGCCCGAGCGGCTGATCGACGCCTTCGCCGCGGCCGGAGCCGATCACTTGCTCGTGCATTGCGAGCCGAACTCGACGATTCATCTGCACCGCACCCTGTCGCAGATCCGCGACCTCGGGAAAAAGGCGGGCGTGGTTCTGAACCCGGCGACGCCGCTGGTAATGATCGAAGAGGTGCTCGATCTGTGCGACATTGTGCTGGTCATGACGGTCAACCCAGGGTTTGGCGGCCAGGCGTTCCTGCCGTCGATGGTCGGCAAGGTCCGCGAGCTCCATGCGCTGTGCGAGGCTCGCGGTCATGGCCCGATTATCGAGGTCGATGGCGGGATGAGCGGAAAGACGGCGTGGCAGGTGATCGAGGCCGGCGCGACGGCGATCGTCGCCGGCTCGGCGGTGTTCGGTGCTCCCGATTATCGCGCCGCGATCGCCGCCATCCGCAACTCGGCCCGCCCGGCCTGAGGGGTTAGGGGGATGAGCGCGCGCATCGATATCTCGCCCGATCCGGCCGCTCTCGCGGCACGGGTCGCGCAATGGATCGCCGATCTCGCCGGTCACAGCGGCGCGCGGTTTTCGGTGTGCCTGTCGGGCGGTTCGACACCGAAGCGGCTCTATCAGCTGCTGGCCGGGGCGCCGTGGCGCGACCTGTTGCCATGGCAGCGCATCCACTGGTTCTGGGGCGACGAACGCTTCGTTCCGTGGGATCACCCCGACAGCAATTACGGCATGGCGCACGAGGCGATGCTGGCCCGAGCGCCGGTGCCTGCGGCGAACATCCACGGCATCGAGTGCAAGGGTTCGCCGGCGGATGCGGCCCGCGCCTACGAGAACGCGCTCAGAGCCTATTACGGCGCCGATACGCTCGACCCGGCGCGGCCGCTGTTCGACGTCATGCTGCTGGGGCTCGGGCCGGACGGGCATACCGCCTCGCTGTTTCCCGGCAAGCCGGCGCTGGAGGAGCGGCGGCGCTGGGTCACCGAGGTGCCCGAACCGGGGCTGAGCCCGCACGTGCCGCGGGTGACGCTGACCTATCCGGCGCTCGAAAGCTGCCGCTCGGCGGCGTTTCTTGTTGCCGGCGCCGACAAGCAGGCGGCGTTGCGCGGGGCTCTCGGCGGCAACGCCGAACTGCCGTCGGCGCGGGTGCGGCCGGTCGGCGAATTGATCTGGTTTGTCGATCGCGCGGCGCGTGGCGAAGAATGACCATGGATCGCGACGCCCTGAAGCGGGCGGCGGCGCTGCGGGCGATCGACTTCGTCGAAAGCGGCATGATCCTCGGGCTCGGAACGGGTTCGACCGCCGCCTTCGTGATCGAGGCGTTGGGCGCGCGCGTCGCTGCCGGCCTCGACATCCTCGCCATCCCGACTTCGGAACGCAGCGCCGCCCAGGCGCGCCAGCTTGGCATTCGCCTCGAAAGCTTTGCCGAGCACCAGCGCATCGACTTGACGATCGACGGCGCCGACGAGGTCGAAGAAGGCACGCTGAACCTGATCAAGGGGCTCGGCGGCGCGCTGTTGCGCGAAAAGATCGTCGCCGCGGCGAGCGACCGGCTGGTCATCGTCGTCGATCACGACAAGCTCGTGCCGCGGCTCGGCACGCATACGCCGGTCCCGGTCGAAGTCGCCCAGTTCGGCTGGCAGGCGACCGCGGCCGCGCTCGGCCGGCTCGGCTCTACCCCCAAACTGCGCCTTGCCACAGAAGATCATCAGTTCATCACCGACGGCGGCAATTACATCCTCGACTGCGCGTTCGGGCCGATCGCCGATCCGCAACGGCTGGAGCGCCGGATCGAAATGATCGTCGGCGTGTTCGAGAGCGGATTGTTTGTCGGGCGCAGCACTGCCGTGGTGATGGCCTCGACCAGTGGAGTCGCGGTGATGACCCCCGCCGAAAGGAAGCTGCCATGACGATCAAGCTCGTTATCTCTGACGTCGACGGCACGCTGGTGACGAAGGAAAAAGCGCTGTTGCCGAGCACGGTCGAGGCCGTGCACAAATTGCACGCGCGCGGCATCGGGTTTTCGATCTGCAGCAGCCGGCCGCCCTTCGGTCTGCGCATGATGATCGGGCCGCTGCAGCTCAAATTGCCGATCGGCGGCTACAACGCGGGCGCGATCGTCGAAACCGACTTCACCGTCGTCGAGCAGAAATCGATCCCGCCTGACATCGCCCGGCAGGCGGTCGACATCTTTCACCAGAACGGCATCGACTGCTGGGTGTTCGTCGGCGACGAATGGGTCGTGACCAACCGCCACGGCGCCCATGTCGACCACGAAATCCACACGATCAACACCGCGCCTACCGTGGTTCCGGCGTTCGACGACAGCCATTTCCGCGCGGTCGGCAAGATCGTCGGGCCGAGCGACGATTACGACCTCGTCGCCCGGGTCGAGCACACGTTGCGCGAGGTACTCGCCGGGCGTGTCACCGCGGCGCGCTCGCAACCCTATTACTGCGACGTAACCCCTCCCGGCATCGACAAGGGCCGCATCGTCGAGGTGCTGGCTGCCCGGCTCGGCCTTGCCGCAAATGAGATCGCGGTGCTCGGCGACATGGAAAACGACCTTCAAATGTTCGCCAAGGCTGGGTTTTCGATCGCCATGGGCAATGGCGCCGATGCGGTCAAGGCAGCGGCATCGGCGACGACCGGATCGAATGAAGACGGCGGTTGGGCCGCGGCGATCGAACGCTACGTGCTGGCCGGATAACTGCGGGGGCAGGGCCGCGCACGCGGCCCCGCTATGCCCCTCGGGCGGCGGCCTATCGGCCTAATCGCCGCCCGCGCCCATGTTGTGATAGACCCGGTGCGGCGGGGTCGAAGAGCCGTATTCGTGCGGCGCGTCCTGGTTGAAGCTGGCCATACAGCTGGCGTGGAGCTGCGGATCGGTGATCGGCCCGCACTCCTTCCTCATCCGCGCCATGCGGAAGCCGCTGTTGGTCTCCAACATGCGATCGTAGTTCTCGCTCTCGCGAACGTTGCGCGTGGCCGACCATTGCGATGAATTATCGCCCGGGTCTGCTTGCGGGCCATTGGTGATCATCTGATCCGCGGGCTGGGCAAAGGCAACCGGCATTGCCATCAGACAGGCCGCCGCAAAGCTCAGAGCCAACACCATTCTACTCGACATGACCGTTTACTCCCTTTCGGAACAGGTCACCGAGCACAACAACCATCCGGCGGGGGCGGTTCCATCACGGGTGGAAGCGCCGCCAGCGCCTCCGGGTCGGGCAGGCCGCGACGACGGCAGGCCGCCAGTACCGCATTGCGCAGCAGACACGCGATGGTCATCGGCCCGACCCCGCCCGGAACCGGCGTGATTGCGCCGGCGACCTGCATCGCCGCCGCCGTATCGACATCGCCGACGAGACGAACGGTACCGCCGATCGGAACCCGGTTGATGCCGACATCGATCACCGTCGCGCCCGGCTTGATCCACGATGCCTTGACCAGCAGCGGGCGCCCGGCTGCCGCGATCAGCAGGTCGGCGCGCCGGCACAGCGCGGGCAGGCCGCGGGTTTTAGAATGGGCGAGGGTGACCGTGCAGTCGGCGTCGAGCAGCAAGGCGGCCAACGGCCGGCCGACCACAGACGAGCGCCCGACCACCACCGCACTGCTGCCGGCGAGGTCGCGGCGCACCGACCGGATCAGCATCATGCAGCCTTCCGCGGTGCATGGCACGACCGTCGGTTCGCCAATCCACAGCCGCCCGATATTGAGCGGATGAAACCCGTCCACGTCCTTGTCGGGGCCGACCGCGTCGATGACCCGGCGCGGGTCGATCTGCCGCGGCAACGGCAATTGGACGATGATGCCGTCGACCCGCTCGTCGCCGCGCAGCGTGCCGATGAGGCCGAGCACCTCCGCCTCGCTCGCATCGCCGGGCAACTCGTGTTCGAACGAGCCGATGCCGGCGGCGGCGCAGGCGCGCTGCTTGTTGCGGACATAGATCCGGCTCGCCGGGTCGTCGCCGACGAGCACGGCGGCGAGACCGGGGGTCACGCCATGGCGGGCGGTCAGCATCGCCACCGCGTCGGCGACGCGGCTGCGCAGCGCCGTCGCCAGCGCCTGCCCGTCGATCAGCTGCGCCTCAGCCACCATGCCTCCTTGTTTTGGCTATTGCGTCACCTGTTTCAGATAGGTGAGCAGGCCGGCGAGCTGTCGTTCATCGCTGATGCCGGGAAACCCCATCCGGTTGCCGGGAATGAATTTCTGCGGATCGCGCAGGAATTTTGGCAGCGTGTCGTCGTTCCACACGATGCTCGAATGCTTCATCGCCGGCGAATAGGCAAAGCCGGCGAGGCTGCCGGCCTTGCGTCCGAACACGCCGTGCAGGTTGGGCCCGACCGTGCTCGGCGCGCCGGCGGCAACCGTGTGGCAGACCTTACAACGGTCGAACACGCTCGCCCCGACCATGGCGGCGGCAGCCGGCGCCGCGGCGAGCGCAAGGCAGAACAGTGACAGCAACGAACCCACCCGGATCATCCATTCGCATCCTTGCCTGCGGTACGGCGAGCGCCCCGATGATGCGGCATGTTGCCGGCGATGGCGAGCGACTTGCCGCGCGCCGGCGATCCCGCGCCGGCGACCCCGCGACCGGGCTTGGCAGGCCCGAGCGGCGGCTGTAGCTATTCCCGGACGGGCGCCGCGCCGCCTTCGGCAAAAGGGCAGGGACGATGATGGAGCGCCGATTAGCGACGCTGTCGTTGGCGGTGGTGGCGATCGTAATCGCCCTCGGGCCGCCGGCGGTGGCGGACTCGCTGCCGACCAGGATCGGACAGTGCACGCGCACGACGATCAAGTCGGTCGAAGCCCGGCTGATGGACAGCGCCACCCACGCGGCGGTCCCGGATTCGGGGAGCGCGGTGGTGTTCGCCAATGGCGGCTATCAGGTCGACTACGTGACGGTCCCCGCGGTCGAAGCCTCGCGCCCCGGTGACCCGGTGGTGATGTGTCTCGTGTCCATCCCCCAGCACTGTCCGCCGGGCGACGACCGCGGCCGCATGTACAAGACGACAAACGAGCGCACGCGCCAGTCCTGGACCCTGCCCGATTCCGAGCACATGTGCGGAGGCGCCTGAGATGGCGGCTTATCGCTGCCCGGGTTGCGGCGCGACTTATCCCGCAGACCGGAAGCTGTGGCGCTGCGTGTGCGGCGGCCCGCTGGACCTCGAACCCGGGCCGGGGCTCCGCCGCGATATGATTGCGGCGGGCGAGGCGTCGCTGTGGCGCTATCGGGCCGCGCTGATGCTGTCCGCACCGCCGCTGGTTTCGCTCGGCGAGGGCTGGACACCGCTGGTCACCCGGCGATGGGGCGGCGCGGAGGTGCGGTTCAAGCTCGAAAGCCAGATGCCGACCGGGTCGTTCAAGGACCGCGGCACGGCGCTAATGATCAATCACCTGGCGGAGATCGGGATCGGGCCGATCCACGAGGATTCCTCGGGCAATGCCGGCGCCTCGATCGCGACCTACGCCGCTGCGGCCGGGATTCCCTGCCGCATCTTCGTGCCAGCGGCGGCGCCGCGCGGCAAGATCGTGCAGATTGCCGCCTCCGGCGCCGAAGTCGTCGGCATTCCAGGAACGCGGCAGGATGTGACCGCGGCGGCGCTGGCCGAGGCCGAGGCCGGCCGCAGCTTTTACGCCAGCCACAACTGGCATCCGTATTTCATCGAGGGCACGCAGACGCTGGCGTTCGAGCTGTGGGAGCAGCTCGGCTTCCGCGTTCCAGACAACATCCTGGTGCCGACCGGCTACGGCAGCAACATCCTCGGGCTCGAGCGCGGCTTCGATGCGCTCGAACGCGGCGGCGAGATCGCCCGGCGTCCGCGGCTGTTCGCGGTGCAAGCCGAGAATTGCGCCGCGCTTGCCGTGGCCTGGGCGGCGGGAGCGGCGGATTACGTGCCGTTCACGCCGAAGGACACCGTCGCCGACGGCATTGCCACCATGCGCCCGGTACGCACCGCCCGAGTGCTGGCTGCATTGCGTAAATCGCAGGGCGGGGTGGTCGCGGTGCCCGAGCCGGAAATCGCCGATGCCCTCGCGGCGCTCGGCCGACTCGGATTGTACGTCGAGCCCACCGCGGCGACGGCGGGCGCGGCCCTGACCCATCTGCTGCGCGACGGCACGATCCGCCCGGGCGAGACGACCGTCGCGGTATTGACCGGACACGGGTTGAAGGCGGCAGACCGGATCGGCGAACTGCTGCGGGTCGGATAGAATCCAGATTAACATACCTAGTCCGTTCTATTATTAATTTGACGTGTAGAACGTGTTGTAATTAACTGAACCACGTTCGGCGGCGAGTATTTGCCTCGCTGCAGCGCTGGCAGGGTGCGACGTGGCCGATCTCGACAACATTTCCAAGCCCGAGGCGATCAAGCAGCAGAGCCGGCAGTTGCGCGGCCACCTCGCCCGCGACCTGGCGAATGTCGATGAGCCGTTCGACAAGGAAGGCTATTCGCTGCTCAAATTCCACGGGATTTATCAGGGATACGACCGCGACAGCGCGACCGAGCGCAAGCAGCGCGGCGATGCAAAGGCGTGGCAGTTCATGGTCCGCGTGCGCATCCCCGGCGGGCGCCTGACGGCGGCGCAATATCTCACCCTCGACGAGCTGGCCGACCGCCACGGCAATGGTTCGCTCAGGGTCACGACGCGGTCGAGCATCCAGTTTCACGGCGTCGTCAAGCCGGGGCTCAAGGCGGTGATCGGTGGGATCAACCGGGCGCTGCTCACCACGCTGTCGGCGTGCGGCGATGTCGTGCGCACGGTGACGACCTCGCCGGCGCCGATCCGCAACGATGTGTACCGGCGTCTCGAAGCCGACGCGCGGCTGCTGTCGCGCGAATTATTGCCGACATCGGGCGCCTATCACGAGATCTGGGTCGATGGCGAGAAGTGGAATGAGGCCACAGACGGCCCGGAGCCGCCCGACCTGCTTTACGGCGACCGCTATCTGCCGCGGAAGTTCAAGTTTGGCGTCGCCGTGCCCGAAGACAACACGATCGACGTGTTGACCAACGACGTCGCGATCGTCGCGCTGTGGGAGGACGCTGCGCAGGGCAAGCGCCTTGCCGGCTACAATTTCCTGCTCGGCGGCAGCCATGGCATGACCCACAACAACCCCGCGACCTATCCGCGCCTGGCAACGCCGGTGGCCTTTGTCGAGCCGGACGATCTGCTCGCGGCGGCGAAAGCGGCGGTGGGATTGCATCGCGATTACGGCGACCGCAGCAACCGCCGCCATGCCCGGCTCAAATACGTCATCGCCGAGCGCGGCGAAGAGTGGGCGCGGGCCGAGATGGGGCGGATGCTCGGCAAGGAGCTGGCGCCGTGCCGCGACATGCCGGCGTTTCAGGTGCCCGACCATCTCGGCTGGCACGAGCAGGGCGACGGCAGGCTGTTTCTCGGCATCCCGATCGTCAGCGGGCGCATCGTCGACGGCGGCGGGGTACGGCTGCGCACGGCTTTGCGCGAGGTCGTCGTGCGCTTCGGCTGCGACCCGATCCTGATGCCGAGTCAGGACATCATCCTCAGCGAGATCGCGCCCGAAAACCGCGATGCGATCACCGCGATCCTGCGCGAGCACAACGTCGTCCTCGCCGAGGATCTGTTGCCGGCCGAGCGCTGGGCGCTGGCGTGCCCGGCCTTGCCGACCTGCGGCCTGGCCTTGACCGAAGCCGAGCGCGTGCACGGCGAGGTCATCGGCGCGATCGGGGCGCGGCTGGCGCGCTGGGGGATCGAACGCGAACGGCTGTCGATCCGCATCACCGGCTGCCCCAACGGCTGCGCCCGGCCCTATACCGGCGATATCGGCATCGTCGGCCGGATGCCGGGATTTTATTCGATCTATGTCGGCGGCGACTTCGAAGGCACGCGGATGAACGAGGAGGTCGCCAACCGCATCCGCCTCGGCGAGATCGCCGACGTGCTCGACCCCTTGTTTGCGCTGTATGCGGCGTCGAGGGCCGAGGGCGAAGGCTTCGGCGATTTCTGCCACCGTATCGGCATCGCCGCGCTGCAGCAGGTGATCGCCGGGGTGCGCAAAAAGGCGGCGTAGGGCTGGATTTCCGTCTGTGCGTCCTTCGACACGGCGCTGCGCGCCGGCTCAGGATGAGGACCGTTTGCGGATGCCGTCTGCTGTTCTCCTCATCCTGAGCGCTCGCGAAGCGAGCAGTCGAAGGACGCCGGTTGCCCCGGCAGCCCCGGCGTGTAGACTCGCCCAACCAATCGATCGAGGTATCGCATGGGCATCGTCGTGGCCGTTGTGGCGCAGGGCAAGATGGGGGCGGGGGTCGGCCGCCGCCTGCATGAACACGGCGCCGAGGTGCGCACGCTGCTTGGCGGACGCAGCGCAGCGAGCGCCGAGCGGGCGCGCGCCGCGGGGATGATCGCCGCCGCGGACGAGGCCGCGCTGCTCGACGGCGCCGATTTTTTCCTGTCGATCCTGCCGCCGGACGAGGCCGTCAATCTCGCGCGCCGGATGGCGCCGGCGCTGGCTGCGCTTGCCGAGAAGCCGGTCTATGTCGATTGCAACGCGGTCAGCCCGCAGACCGCGCATCAGATCGCGGCGGTCGTCGCGCCGACCGGCGCCGCCTTTGTCGATGGCGGCATCATCGGTGGCCCGCCGCGCGAAGGATACCGGGGCCCGGCGATCTACGCCTCCGGCCCGGCGGTGGAAAAGACGCGGGTGTTGCGCGATTACGGGCTCGATTGGCGCACGATCGACGGGCCGGTCGGCGCCGCCTCGGGCCTCAAGATGTCCTATGCCGGGATCACCAAGGGCACGACCGCGATCGCTGCGGCGATGCTGCTCGGCGCCGCCAGGTTCGGCTGCGGCGAGGCGTTGATCGCCGAATTGTCGGCAAGCCAGCCCGACCTGCTGAAGCGGTTCCGCTCCAGCATCCCCGGCATGTACGACAAGGCCTATCGCTGGGTCGGCGAGATGGAGGAGATCTCCGAGTTCCTCGGCGCCAGCCCGCCGTCTCGCGACATCTACGCGGCGATCGCCCGGCTCTACGCCGATCTCGCCGCCGCCGAGGCGGAAAAGCCGCCCGGCGCCGACAACGCGATCAAGCTGCTCGACCGGGTGCTCGGCCGCTAGCGCAGGATCGCCGAAGATTGAGCCGCCGCCCGTGAAGCCGCCTCCCGCGGTCCCCGGATCAAGTCCGGGGATGACGAAGGGTAAAGGTGCTTCAACGTAAACGGACCACGCGCTAATCCTTGGCCACCTTGTGACCGGCGAGGTGTTCGAGCACCCGCACCAGGCCGGAATGGTCCCAACCCTTGCCGCCGAGCGGGGTGGCGGCGTTGAACAATTCCTGCGTCGTTGCCGTGTTGGGCAACGACAGGCCGAGCGCCCGCGCGCCCGACAGCGCCAGGTTCAGGTCCTTCTGATGCAGTTCGATGCGGAAGCCGGGGTCGAACGTGCGCTTGATCATGCGCTCGCCGTGCACTTCGAGGATGCGAGAGGAGGCGAAACCGCCCATCAACGCCTGGCGCACCTTGGCCGGGTCGGCGCCTGCCTTGGAGGCAAACAACAGCGCCTCGCCGACCGCCTCGATCGTCAACGCGACGATGATCTGGTTCGCGACCTTGGTGGTCTGCCCGGCGCCGACCTCGCCGACCAGGGTGATGTTCTTGCCCATCAACTCGAATAACGGCTTGACCCGGTCGAACGCCTTTTGCGAGCCGCCGACCATGATCGTCAGGCTGGCCGCGCGCGCCCCGACCTCGCCGCCCGACACCGGCGCATCGACGTAGTCGCAGCCCTTCTCGGCGATCTCGGCGGCGAATTCCTTGGTTTCGATCGGCGAGATCGAGCTCATGTCGACGACGGTCTTGCCCGCCGAAAGGCCGGCCGCGATGCCGTCGGCCGAGAACAACACGTCGCGCACATCCGGCGTGTCGGGAACCATGATGACGATGACTTCGGCGCGCTCGGCGATCGATTTCAGCGTATCGCACACCGTGGCGCCGGCTTCGCGCACCGGCGCCGGCAGGGTTCGCTTGCCGTAAACGAACAATTCGTGCCCACCCTTCAACAGGTTGAGGGCCATTGGATGGCCCATGATCCCGAGCCCGACAAAACCGACCTTCATCCCTTCTCTCCACCGACGCGGCTGGCGATGGCGCACAGTGCAACAAGTGCGCGGCCAGCCTCAAGCCGTCAGCGCAGTCGCCGGCTCGGTGCGGGCCAGCGGAACCATTCCGCCGACGGGGTGGATCGCGCGAAAGCCGACCAGGACCCGGTTCCATCCGTTGATGGTGACGATCAGCAGGGTCAGCTTCACCTGCTCTTCCTCGGTGAAGTGCGCCTGCAGCGCGCGATGCGCGTCGTCCGGCGCGTGCGTGTCGGCGACCAGGGTCAGCGCCTCGGTCCATCCGAGCGCAGCGCGCTCGCGTTCGCTGTAGAGCGGCGACTCGCGCCAGGCATCGAGCAGGTAGATTCGCTCTTCGCTTTCGCCCTGCTGGCGCGCATCCGTGGTGTGCATGTGAAGGCAACGGGCGCAGCCGTTGATCTGCGAGGCGCGAATTTTGACC
>JASHNY010000176.1 GCA_030041385.1 Alphaproteobacteria bacterium | reverse complement strand
GGATTTGTCGCCGCGGCGCAGGATATTCGGATCGACGGCAAGTTCTTTCGCGCCGGCGCGCAGAAGCACTTTGTCAAAGGCGTCACCTACGGGCCGTTCGCGACCGGCAGCCACGGCGCGCCGTTTCCCGAACTCGACGCGGCGGCGCGCGACTTTGCGCTGATGCGGGAGGCCGGGGTCAACACGGTGCGCGTCTTTACCGTGCCGCCGCTGTGGCTGCTCGACGCGGCGCACGCGGCCGGGCTCAAGGTGCTGGTCGGCTTGCCGTGGTCGCAGCACACCGCCTTTCTGACGAGCGCGGCGAGCAAGGCGCAGGCGCGCCAGGCGGTGGCGGCGGGGGTGCGGGCCTGCAATCGCCATCCGGCGATTTTTGCCTATCTGATCGGTAACGAAATCCCGCCCGACATCGTGCGCTGGCACGGCGCCGCTGCGGTGCGAAGCTTCCTGGCTGGGCTCTGCGCCCTGGTCAAGGCCGAGCATCCGGGGGCGCTGATCGGCTACGCCAACTTCCCGTCGACCGAATACCTGACGATCGATTTCACCGATTTCTTCTGCTTCAACGTCTATCTCCACGACGAGACCGCGTTTCGCCGCTATGTCGCCCGGCTGCACAATCTGGCACTGGACAAGCCGCTGGTATTGACCGAGTTCGGCGCCGATTCGATGCGCGCGGGCGAGGCGGCGCAGGCCGAATTGCTCTCGTGGCAGGTCGAAGCCGCCTTTTCCGCCGGGGTCGCCGGCACCTTCGTTTTCGCCTGGACCGACGAGTGGTTCACCGGCGGCCACCCGATCGAGGATTGGGCCTTCGGCCTCGTCGATCGGGAGCGGCGGGCGAAGCCGTCATTGCACGAGGTCGCGCGCGTCTACCGCGGGCCGATTCCGCCGGCATTGCCGCGCACCCCGCGCGTCTCGGTCGTGGTCTGCGCCTACAATGCCGAGCGCACGATGGACCAGTGCCTCGCCTCGCTCGAGCACATGAACTACCCGGATTACGAGGTCATCGTCGTCAACGACGGCTCGCGCGACGGCACCCTCGAAATCTGCCGCCGCTATCCCTATTGCCGCATCATCAATCAGGAGAACAAGGGGTTGTCGGCGGCGCGCAATGTCGGCGCCGCGGCGGCGACCGGCGAGATCGTCGCCTATACCGACAGCGATTGCGTCGCCGATCCCGACTGGCTCCTCTATCTCGTGGCCAAGATGGAGCGCAGCGCGCTGGCGGCGTGCGGCGGGCCGAACTTCCCGCCGCCCGAGCCCAGCCTCGTCCCCGCTGCGGTCGCGGTGTCGCCCGGCGGGCCGACCCATGTGCTGCTCGATGACGAGGTGGCCGAACATATCGCCGGCTGCAACATGGCGTTTCGGCGCGACGTGCTGCTCGGCCTGGGCGGGTTCGATCCGGTGTTCAGAGCCGCCGGCGACGATGTCGACATGTGCTGGCGGTTCCAGGACGCCGGCTACACGATCGGGTTTTGCGCCGCCGCTACGGTCTGGCATTTCCGCCGCAACACGGTGCGAGCCTATATCGGCCAGCAGCGCGGCTACGGCAAGGCCGAGGCGCTTGTTTGCGCCAAGCATCCGCAGCGCTTCAACCGGTTCGGCCAGGCCATGTGGCGAGGCCGCATCTATGGCGATCTGGCGAACGCGCTGCGGCTGACGCGGCGCGCGCGGATCCATTTCGGCGTGTTCGGGCGCGGCCTGTTCCAGACGCTGTACGAGCCGCCGGCATCGCTGGCGCAGCACCTGCCGATGACGTTCGAGTGGGGTGCCGCAGCACCGGTTCTCGCCTTGGCCGGGATCATCGCCGGCGGCTGGTACTGGCTGCTGACCGCGCCGCTGGTGCTGACCTGGGCGATCTGCATCGCCGGCGCGCTCAATGCCCGGATCGACCCGCGCTTCACCGGGCTCAAGGCGCGCGCGCTGGTTGCCCTCTTGATCTATCTCGGGCCGCTGCTGCGCGGGTACGAGCGGCTCAAATGGCGGCTCAAGACGCTGTGGGCGGTGCCGCCGGAGCCGGCCGCGACCGAACCCGCCCCGCCGCCGTCGTGGCGCGAGTTCGGGTTTGCGCTGTCGTATTGGAGCGAGCAAGGCGACGAGAAGGAGGTCCTGCTGGGCGCCGTCATGGAAGCGGTGCGGGCGCGGCATTACGCGGTGATCCCCGACAGCGGCTGGGGCGGCTGGGATATCGAGATCGCCCGCGGGCTCCTGGACCGCGCCCGCATTCTCGTCTGCACCGAGAACCACGGCGGCATGAAGCGGGTGTTGCGGCTGCGCTGCGTGCCCCGGCTGCCCGAACTCGCGCGCACGGTGCCCGCCATTTATGTCGCCGCGGCGGTGGCGCTGGTCACGGGCTGGCCGGGCGCAGCGGTGGTGCTGGCCGCTGGCGGCCTCGCCGCATGCGGCGCTCTCGCGTGGCGGATGATCGCGCTCGCCGGCCGCTTGCGGCGATTGGCGCAACAGGCGGCCGAGTCGGCCGGGCTGGTCCCGATCGATCCGGTCGGCCGGGCGCCGCTGGCGACCGGCAAGCCGCGCATCGCCTGAGCAGGCGACGCGACGAGCCGCCGCCGATGCTGCGCAAACTGCTGCCCTATCTTGCGGCCTACCGCTGGCGGGTGGCCTGGGCCTTGGCCCAGGTGTTCCTGATCGCCGGCTTCGAATTGGTCAAGCCGTGGCCGCTGAAGGTCGTCATCGACAACGTGCTCGGCGGCAAGCCGATCGGCGTGGCGGCAGTCGCGGCGTGGGGCCGGGGCTCGCTGCTGATCGCGGCGTGCCTGGCGATGGTCGTCGCTTATCTCGGCAGCGGCGGGCTGACCCTGTGGCACAACTACACGACGATCCGCGTCGGCCAGAGCATGGTCAACGACCTGCGCGGCGCGCTCTACGCGCACCTGCAGCGCCTGTCGCTGGCCTATCACGGTCGGCAGCGCGTCGGCGACCTGCTGTACCGCATCACCGCCGACAGTTTCGCCGTGCAGACGATGGTGATGAACGGGATATTGCCGATCCTGTCGGCGATCATCCTGCTCAGCGGGATGCTGCTGGTCTTGTTTCCGCTCGACCCGCTGCTGACCGTGCTCGCCTTGACCGTCGTGCCGGTGTTGTTCGTGCTGATCTCGGCTTTCAACCACAAGATCGTCACGATCGCCGGCGAGGTGCGCGAGCGCGAGAGCCGGGTCTATTCGCTCGTGCAATGGGGCATGGCCGCGATCAGGGTGGTGCAGGCCTTCGCCAAGGAGACGGACGAGCATCACCGCTTCATGGGCGCCAGCCGCGAAAGCCTGCGCGCAACCCTGCACCTTTACACCTGGCAGACATTGTACTCGTCGGTGGTCAACCTGGTCATTGCCGCCGGTACCGCCCTCGTCGTCTATGCCGGCGCCCGCGCGGTCTTGTCGGGGCAATTGTCGCTTGGGCAGTTGATCGTCTTCGTCTCGTACCTGGCCCAGCTTTACGTGCCGATCAACCAGATCACCCAGAGCTGGGGCTTGATCGCCGGCGCCCAGGCCGGCGCCCGCCGCGTGTTCGAAGTGCTCGACACCGAGGCCGACCTCAAGGACGGCTGGCGCGAATTTCCTGCAGGCGGAGCGCGCGGCGAAATCCGCTGGCGGCAGGTCGGTTTCCGCTATGGCGAGGACGCGCCGGTGTTGAGCGGGATCGACTTCTCGGTGCCGGCCGGCGGCACGGTGGCGATCGTCGGCCCTACCGGCGCCGGCAAGACCACCTTGCTCGGCCTGCTGGCGCGGTTTTTCGACCCGTCGAGCGGCGCGGTCGAGATCGACGGCATCGACCTGCGCGAATACGCGCTGAAGTCGCTGCGCGCCCAGATCGGCATGGTATTGCAGCCGCCGCTGATCTTTCCGCTGTCGGTGCGCGACAATATCGCCTATGGCCGGCCCGGCGCAGACAATGCCGCGATCGAGGAGGCCGCGCGGCTCGCCTGCATCCACGACCGCATCGCGGCCCTTCCCGACGGCTACGAAACCATTCTCGGCGAGGGCGGTGTCGCGTTGTCGGAGGGCGAGAAGCAGCGCATCACGATCGCCCGGGCATTGTTGCGCGATGCGCCGATCCTGGTGCTCGACGAGCCGACCTCGGCGCTCGACGTCGAGACCGAGTCCCTGGTGATGGAAGGGGTCGAGCGGCTGATGCGCGGCCGCACCACCTTCATCATCGCCCACCGCCTGTCGACGATACGCCGCTGCGACCGCGTCATCGTATTGCGCGACGGCGGCATCGCCGAACAGGGCAGCCCCGCCGAGCTGCTCGGTCGCGGTGGCGTCTTCGCCGACTATCACCGGACCCAGTTCGGCGCCGCCAAGCAGCCGGCCGAATCGCCGGTGGTGCTGTAGCCGCCGGTACCTGTGGCGATCCAGCAACAGTTATTGTTGCATAGCTGTCGCCAGACCATGGGTAACTGCCAGCAAAACACGAGTTCGGCATCTGTTGCGATCCGGCCGCATCAGTATAGATCGATCGCCTGTGCGACACTTGTCGGCATAAACGCAATTGCCGATGCGTCGACTGTTTTCGGCAGGTCCCGGCGACTGGCCGGCAATTGGGCCGATCTCGCGCAACGGTAACGATCAGCGGGATTTACCATGACCTTTTGTAACAAATGATAACATTCGCTGTTGCGCGGTCTCGGCAGCGTCGCTAGGCTGACACAATTGGGGTAATGGTATTGCCCTGCCTTGCGGACCGCGCGGCGCTCCGAGGGAACTGGCGGCCTCTGGTTTGGCGTGCGCGCAGCTCGTACTGCGCAGACGATGCGGGGGGAGATGATTACCGATATTTTGCGCCGGGGAGGTCGGATCTCCCCTGAAAAGCGATTCGTCGCCCGTTTCGCTAATTCGACAATATACCTCTTGCGACATCGCCGTAAGGTTGCGGCGCCGGTGGCGGTCGCTGGCATTTCAGTTGCCGTGCTCGCGTTGCTCGGGCTCGGCTACTTCCATTACTCGCTGCTGCTCGCCGATGAGCGGGCGGCGGCAACGCATGCCGAAAACGCCAATGTCGCGCTGCAGGACGAGTTGGGCCGACTGCGCGACCGGCTGGGCGCGGCGCAGGGCCAGCTTGCCGCCGTGAACGAAGAGGCCCGGACGCACCAGCAGCAGCGCAACGCGGTCGAGCGCAAGCTGGTCGCGACCGAGCAGGCGGCGTCGTCGAAAGGCGACCGGATTTCGCAATTGACCCGAGCGCTGGACCAGAGCCAGCGGCAGCTGCGTCTGACCGAGGCGCAGCGGGTCACGCTGATGGCGCGCCTCAGCAAGGCCGAGGCCGACCTTGCAACGGAGCAGACGCATAAATCGGCGGCGCGGGCGACGCTCGACGAGTCGCAGCGGCGGCTCGAGCAATTGCAGGCCGAGCGCGACAAGGCAGCGGCGGAGCGCGATGCGTTGAAGGCGCAGATCAACCGGCTGGAGCAGAAATCGTCGATGCTGCGGCGCCCGGACGCACCGAAACTGGCGGCGACGACGCCGGCTCCCGCCGCGGCTGCCCCGGCTGCCCCAGCCGCGATGCGTCCTGCCGCCCGTGTCGCGGCATCGGCCCCGGCGC
>JASHNY010000175.1 GCA_030041385.1 Alphaproteobacteria bacterium | reverse complement strand
GGAAAACCTGCTCGGCAACGCCTGGAAGTTCACGGCCAATACCGCCGACCCGGCGATCGAGCTGTTCGCGGCGCCCGGCGACGGCGGCCGCGTCTATGCGGTGCGCGACAACGGCGCCGGGTTCGACATGACCTATGCGCACCGCCTGTTCGCGCCGTTCCAGCGCCTGCACAGCGAAAGCGAATTTCCCGGCACCGGGATCGGGCTGGCGACGGTGCAGCGCATCGTCGATCGCCACGGCGGGCGGGCCTGGGCCGAGGCCGAGATCGGCAAGGGCGCAACGTTTTACTGGACGCTTGGCGAGACGGGGTAGGCCATGACCGCCGACGCACACACGCTGCTGCTTGTCGAAGACAATCCGGACGATGTCGAATTGACCCGCCGCGCCTTCGCCCGGAGCAACGTGATCAACACGCTGGCCGTCGTCCGCGACGGCGAGGAGGCGCTCGAATACCTGTTTGCGACCGGCCGCCACGCCGCGCGCCGGTGCGAGCCGCTGCCGCACGCGGTATTGCTCGACCTCAAATTGCCGAAGCTCAGCGGCCTCGACGTGTTGCGCCGCATTCGCGCCAGCGAAATCACGCGGCGCCTGCCGGTGATCGTATTGACCACCAGCCGCGAGCAGAAGGACATCATCGGCAGCTACGATCTCGGCGCCAATTCCTATGTGCGCAAGCCGGTCGATTTCGCCCAGTTCGCCGACGCGGCGCGCCAGCTCGGCCTCTATTGGCTGCTGCTTAACGAGCGCGCGCCCGCGGGCGGCGAGGCGCCATGACCGCGCCGATCCGCGTATTGATCGTCGAAGACCGCGAGGACGACGCCGAACTGCTGCTGCGCGAACTGCGCCGCGGCGGGCTCGACCCGGTGTTCGCCCGTGTCGACACGGCGCCGGCGATGCGCGCCGCACTCGAACGGAAATGGGATGTGGTGATCTCCGACTGGTCGATGCCCGCCTTCGACGCGCCGGCGGCGCTGAAGGTGGTGCAGGAGGCCGGGCTCGACCTGCCGTTCCTGATCGTCTCGGGTACCGTCGGCGAGGAAGTCGCGGTCGAGGCGATGCGCGCCGGCGCCCACGATTTCATGGCAAAGGGCAGGTTCATGCGCCTCATTCCCGCAATCGAGCGGGAACTGCGCGAGGCCGCCGGCCGGGCCGAGCGCCGCCGCATCGAACAGCAATTGCGCCAGGCCCAAAAGATGGAGGCGATGGGCCAGCTGACCGGCGGCATCGCCCATGATTTCAACAATCTGCTCGGCGTGATCGTGGCCAATGTCGACCTGCTGCTCGATACCGTCCGCGGCGACCGGGTGCTGAGCGAACTGACCACCGAAATCCTCAACAGCGCCCTGCACGGCGCCGATCTGACCCACCGGCTGCTCGCCTTCGCCCGGCAATTGCCGCTGTCGGCGCAGGTGGTCGAATTGAACGAGCGGTTGCCGCGGATCGTCGCGATCCTTCAGCGCACGCTCGGCGAGGGCATTGACATCGCCACCGTGCTCGGTGACGGGCTGTGGCACACCCGGGTCGATCCCTCGCAGATCGAGGACGCCCTTTTGAACCTCGCGATCAACGCTCGCGACGCGATGCCGAACGGCGGCACATTGACGATCGAGACCGCCAATGTCGCGCTCGATGATTCCTACGCGGCATTGCACCCCGAGGTCGTGCCCGGCGACTACGTGATGCTGGCGATGACCGACACCGGCAGCGGCATGCCGGCGGATATTGCCGAGCGCGCGATGGAGCCGTTTTTTACGACCAAGGAGCCGGGCAAGGGCACCGGCCTCGGCCTCAGCATGATCTATGGGTTCGCCAAGCAGTCGGGCGGGCATCTGAGCATCTACAGCGAGGTCGGAATCGGCACCACCGTGCGCCTTTACCTGCCGCGCGCGCCGGAGGAGAGCGCCGGCGCCACGGCCGCGCCGGCAAAGGCGGCCGCGCCGTTGCCGACCGGCGGCGAATCGATCCTGCTGGTCGACGACAACGCCGCGCTGCGGCGGGTGACGATGCGGCGGCTGGTGGGCCTTGGCTATCGCGTCAGCGATGCCGGCGACGGCCCGTCGGCGCTGGCGCTCATCGATTCCGGCCGGCATTTCGACCTGCTGCTGACCGATCTCGGGCTGCCCAGCGGCATGACCGGCTACGACCTGGCCGAGCATGCCCGCCGCCGGCGGCCCGGCCTGAAGGTATTGTTCACGACCGGCTACGGCCATGTGCGCGAACACGGCCACGGCCCGGCTCGCGATTCCGCACCGCTGATCCGCAAGCCCTACCGCAGCGACGAGCTGGCGGGAACGGTGCGGGCCGTGTTGGGCCTGGCCCAGGGCTGACATCGGCGGGCGCCGCGGCGCTCCGGGGTCGATGCTGTCGCAAGCCCTTATTCGCCGGATTGGTAACAAGTCTGCCCGACGGCATTGCCTTGGTGCGCGGTTTCCGTTATCGACCCGGCCGAATGGGTTCGGTAGCAGGCAGCGCGGCCTTGATCAACCTCTGGTCATCAGCGGTCATGCCCGCATTGGGCGAGTACATAACCGGTCCGGATCACCCCTGGGCCGCTGCTCTGGTGCCTCTTGCGCGAGGTGCCGGCGCGGCCTCCCGCCGGCGTGGTATCGGCAGAAAGTCTAATGGCCCGAACCGGATCCATACGGTACTATCTGCCCAAAAGCTGTGCATGCGGCCCCGGGGCAATCCGCGGGAGCCGCAACAGCTGTTATGTGATTTGCACGCCCGCGGGCGAATGCGCCGGCCGGCAAAAGGGGAGGGGGAGCCATGCAGTCCGACATCACGGTGAGGACGACTCGGCGGTCGATGCTCAAGGCCGGCGGGACGCTGATCGCCGCCGCGGCGTTGCCGCGCTTCGCCCGCGCCGCTAACGAGCCGCCGCTCGGCACCTGGCCGGCCGGGTCGTCGGGCTCGTCGGTGTTCATTGGCATCACCGTGCCGCTGACCGGCACCTATGCGGATTCCGGCGAAGACGAATTGAAGGGCTACAAGCTCGCGGTCGAGCACCTGAACAGCGGCGACCCGGTGATCAAGATGATCTCGCCGAAAACGACGAAGGGCGTGCTCGGCAAGGAGGTCAAATACGGCGTCGCCGATTCCGAGGCCAAACCCAACAGCGCGGTGCAGGCGCAGTCGCGCTTTATTGCCGACAACAAGGCGATCCTGATGACCGGCTCGACCTCGAGCGCGGTCGCGGTGGCGCTCAACAAATTGGCGCAGCGCGAAAAGGTGCTCTATGTCGCCGGCGTCTCCGGTTCCAACGACACCACCGGCAAGGACTGCGTGCGCTACGGCTTCCGCCAGAGCTTCTATGGCCAGACCGCGGCGGCCGCGATCGGGCCGCTATTGCTGAAGCAGTTCGGCAAAAACAAGAAGGCCGCCTATCTCACGCCTGATTACACCTACGGCCACACCGTGCAGAAATCGGTCGAGGACTACCTGGCCAAGAACGGCGGGTGGACCACCGCAACCAACCAGGTCGCCCCGCTCGGCGCTCCGGACTACAGCTCCTATCTGCTCAACGTCGCCAATTCCGGCGCCGATTTCCTGTTGAACATCAACTGGGGCCACGACGCCGTATTGTCGACCCAGCAGGCCGAGCAGTTCGGCATCTTCAACAAGATGAAGCTGATCATTCCGTACCAGACCCCGTTCATCGCCAAACAGGTCGGGCCCAAGATCACCGCGGGGGTCTATGCCGCCACCGATTTCTGGTGGACCCTCGAAGACCGCTATCCGGTCGCCAAGGCGTTCGTCGCAGCATTCCAGAAGGCATATGGCTACAAGCCGGAATGGGGCGCCAACAACGCCTACATGCAGTTCGCGATGTGGGCCGACGCCTGCGAGCACGCCGGCACCTTCTACCCGCCGGCGGTGATCAAGGCCTACGAGGCCGGCCGGCACATCGATTCGACGGTCGGCGAGGTGTATTGGCGCGCCGCCGATCACCAGCTCGTGCGGCCGGTCATCATCGTGCGCGGCAAGGCGCCGAGCGCGATGAAGACCCCCGACGATTACTGGGAAGTGCTCGAGGTGGTGCCGGGCGCGCCGCTGATGCAGGCGCCGGACGCATTCGGCTGCCACCTCGGCGAGTACACCTGATCGGAGGCGCGTTCGTACCCCGCTAAGGTCATTCCGGGGCGTCGTGAAACGGCGCGCCCGGAATCGACGAACACCGACGTATGAATATCGTATTGACAGGATCGTGTTGCTGGGTTCCGGGTTTCCTCGCGTCGCGAGGTCCCCGGAATGACATGACGAGGCCGGGCCGCGCGAAACCCACCGTTGGAATGGTATCCCGGCCTGATACGCCATGATCACCTGGCCTAATTTCGTCTCGCAACTGTTCAACGGGCTCGCTTCGGGCGCGCTGCTGGCGCTGATCAGTTCGGGCTTGACGATCATCTACGGCACGCTCGGCGTGTTGAACCTGGCGCATGGCGCCATGTTCATGCTCGGCGGTTATGCGGGCTATGTGGCCTACCATGCGACCGGCTCGTTCACGATCGCGGTAATCGTCGGGGCGGCGTTCCTGATTGTGGTCGGCGGGCTCCTGGAGCTCGTCGTGGTTCGCCATTTCTACAGCCGTCCGCCGGAAGACCAGCTGCTCGTCACCTTCGGCATCGGCATCGTCATCGTCGAGTTGGTGCGGCTCGGCTTCGGCAGCCTGTCGAAGACGGTGTTGCCGCCGTCCTGGGCGATGGGGGTGACCCCGATGGGGTTTCTGATCTACCCGACCTATCGCATCGTCGTGACCGTGATCGCCGCGGCGGCGCTGGCGGTGCTTTACCTGGTCCTCTACCGCACCCGGCTCGGCATGATCGTGCGCGCCGGGATCGAGGATTCGGGCATGGTCGGAATGCTCGGCATCAACGTCTACCGCGTGTTCATGGTGGTGTTCGGCATCGGCGCGATGGCGGCCGGGTTTGCCGGCATCATCAACGCGCCGGTGGTGTCGCTGACCCCCGATATGGGAGATTCGATCCTGGTCGAGACCTTTGTCGTCGTCGTGATCGGCGGGGTCGGCTCGTTTCCCGGGGCGATCCTCGGCGGGCTGATTTCGGGGGAAATCCTCAGCCTGACCTCGATGATCGACCCGGCCTATTCCGAGGTCATGCTGTTTGCCGTGATGACGCTGGTGCTGATGTTGCGGCCGCAGGGCCTGCTCGGCATGCCGAGCCGCGAATAGGCGGGCGGCCGATGCTGAGCCACCGCCCGTTTTTGGTCGAGGGACTGACCGCGCTCGGTCTCGTTGCCGCGCCGTTCATCCTGCCGCATCTCGGTTTCGCGCCCAATACCGTCGACCAGATTCTGGTCTGGGGCCTGTTCGGGATCGGTTTCGATATTCTCTACGGCTACACCGGCCTGTTGTCGTTCGGCCAGTCGGCGTTTTACGGCACCGGCGGGTTCGTCGCCGCCTACCTGCTGACCAACAATCTGATGTCGAGCGTGATGCTGGCGCTGGTCATCGGCACGATCGGTGCGGCGATCGCCGGCATCGCGGTCGGCATCGTCGCATTGCGGCGCACCGGCATCTATTTCGCAATGATCACGGTCGCCATCGCCGAGATGTTCTTCTTCCTCGAAAACAACCCGCTTTCCGCCTGGACCGGCGGCGAGAACGGGTTGCCGGGCGTGCCGACGCCGCGTTTCACGCTGGGCCATTTCTCCTATCACGTCGGCACCGGCGTCTCGATGTACGCATTTATGGCCGTGTTCTATTTCATCGGCATCGTGCTCGCCCTTCGCATCGTGCGCTCGCCGGTCGGCGCCATCTTCAGCGCGATCCGCGACAACCCGCAGCGGGCGCGGGCGGTCGGCCACGCGGTCGGTTTCTACAAATTGACCGCGTTCGTGATCGCCGCCGCCTATGCGGGGTTTGCCGGCGGCTTGCTCGGCGTGCTGCAAGGGTTCATGCCGCCCGACGCGTTCACCTTCGACACCTCGGGCCAGCTCGTGATGCAGACCGCGATCGGCGGCGGCGGCACCTTGTTCGGGCCGCTGCTCGGCGCCACGGTATGGCTCTATCTGCGCGATTTCCTGCAGACGACGTTTCATCTCGGCGCTGCCTGGAAGCTGGTGCTGGGCCTGGTTTTCGTCCTGCTGGTGTGCTTTTTGCGGCGCGGTCTGATCGGCGGCTTGCGCGACCTCGCTGGCCTGGTCGCCGCGCGGCGCCAGCCGGCAATCGCCGACACGGGGCCGGCGACGGATGCGGGCGCCGCGCTCGCCAGCGTCGGCCCCTCGCGCCGGCGCCAGGAGCAGCCGTTTTCCGGCCCGGTCCTGGAGGCGCGCGGCATCACCAAATCGTTCGGCGGCATCATCGCCAACCGCAATATCGATTTCGCCGTCGAGCAGGGCGAATTGCGCGGCATCATCGGTCCTAACGGCGCCGGCAAGAGCACGTTCTTCAAGATGCTGACCTGCGAGATGGCGCCGAGTTCGGGCCGCATCATTTTTCACGGCCGCGACATCACCGGCATGAATGTCGACGCGGTGTGCCAGCTCGGATTGACCAAGAGCTACCAGGTCAACCAGCTCTTCGCCCGGCTGACCCTGCGCGAGAACATCGTGATCGCGGCGCTGGCCGAGCGGCGCGGCCGGTTTTCGCTCGACCTGCTGCGGCGGATCGATCGCGTGCCGGGCCTCGACATGCAGGTCGAGAGCACCTTGGCGCTGGTCGGCCTCGGCGGCCGGGCCGACGTGCCGGTGGCGCGCCTTGCCTATGGCGAAAAGCGCCGGCTGGAGATCGCGCTGGCGCTTGCCGCCTCGCCGTCATTGCTGCTGCTCGACGAGCCGCTCGCCGGCATGAGCCCGCAGGAGCGGGCGGAAACCGTGCAGTTGCTGAAAAACATCCGCCGCGGCCGCACCCTGGTCGTGGTCGAGCACGACATGGACGCGGTGTTCGAGCTGGCCGAGCGCATCACCGTATTGCACGAGGGCGCGCTGTTGGCCGAAGGGACGCCGGGCGAGATCCAGCGCAACAGCCTGGTGCAGGAGGCCTATCTCGGCGGGGTGGCGGCGGCATGACCGCGCTGCTCGAAGTCGACAAAATCAACAGCTATTACGGCGACAGCCACATCCTGTTCGACATATCGCTGTACGTCGAGCGGCACGAGGTCGTCGCCCTGCTGGGCCGCAACGGCGCCGGCAAGAGCACGACGCTGAAAAGCCTGATCGGCGAGGTCCGCCCGCGCTCCGGCCGGATCGTGCTCGACGGCACCGCGACCCTGGGGCTGCCGCCGCATGCGGTCGCCGCGCTCGGCCTGCAGCTGGTGCCGGAGGACCGCCGCATCTTCGGCAGCCTCAATGTCGAAGAGAATTTGCTGCTGGCCGGGCTCACGGCGAAATCGCGCTGGAAGCTCGACCGCGTGTGGGAAATCTTTCCGCGCCTCAAGGAGCGCCGCCGCAGCCGCGGCACCGATTTGTCGGGCGGCGAGCAGCAGATGCTGGCGATCGCCCGCGCCCTAGTGCGCGACCCCAAGATCATCCTGCTCGACGAGCCGTTCGAGGGGCTGGCGCCGATCATCGTGCGCGACCTGCTGGCCACCTGCCGCATGCTTGCCGAGGCAGGCCAGACCATCGTCGTCGTCGAACAGAACATTTCGGCGGCGATGAGCCTCGCCGACCGCGTCTACATCATCAACAACGGCCACATGGTCGAAGAGTTGACCGCCGCCGCGGTGCGCGACCAGCCCGAGCTGTTGCACCGTCATCTGGGGGTCTAGGCATGCTGCCCCGCCCCGTCAGATCCCGTGCAATGTGAAATAGGCGGAGCACGCCACCCAGATCGCCAACGTGGCCATGCCGGTCCAGTAAAACCAAGTGTACATCGGTATCCCCAACAGCCTGCGGCAGAAAACGGCCGCCCGCCGGCTGCGGTACGGCGCCCCGCTCAATGATAGGCAGCGGCGGCGCCAGACGTTCCCGCGGCCGCGGCATCCGGCCGGTCTAGTTGGCGTTTCCCGATTACGGCCGTATTATGGTTTGCGCGCTATCATAAAGCGGCGAACGGCCGGGCCTGCCGGCCGCCTCGTGCTCGGCAACGGAGGCGTCATGCCCGAAACTGCGGCCACCGCCATTCTTCTGGCTGTGATCGTCATCCTCTATCTGCTCCCGACCATCCTTGCCTACGGGCGCGACCATCCGTACCGGCAACGGCTGGCGGTGGTCAATATCCTGTTCGGGTGGACGCTAATCGGCTGGATCCTCGTCTTCCTTTGGGCGACGCTGCGGACAGTGCCGGCCGAGGCTGCCCGCTAGGCCGCAATCCTGCGGCGAATCGGAAAGGCCGGGCCCAATGCCGGCGATCGACGCCGCCTCGCGCATTCCGGTAACCGTGCTGACCGGGTTTCTCGGCAGCGGCAAGACCACCGTGCTGAACCACGTGCTGAAGCAGCCGGGCATGGCCGCGACCGCCGTGATCATCAACGAGTTCGGCGAGATCGGCCTCGATCACCTGCTGGTCGAGCGGGCGACCGAGGACGTGGTGTTGCTGAACAGCGGCTGCCTGTGCTGCACGGTGCGCGGCGATATCGCGGATACGTTGACCAATTTGTTCGTCGGCCGTGCCAAGGGCAGGGTGCCGGAATTCCGCCGCGTCGTGATCGAGACGACCGGCCTCGCCGATCCCGCGCCGGTGTTGCACGCGCTGATGTCGGACCCGATCGTCGCCGAGCGCTACATGCTCGACGGGGTGGTGACAACGGTCGATGCGGTCAACGGCGCCGGCACGCTCGACCGCCATTCTGAAGCGCTGAAGCAGGCGGCGATCGCCGACCGGCTGCTGTTGACCAAGACGGACCTTGCCGAGGAGGGCGCGCTGGCGGCGCTCACCGCGCGGCTGGCGGCGCTGAACCCCGGCGCGGTGCCGCTGCCGGTGACGAAAGGGGCGGTCGATCCGGCGGTATTGTTCGAACTCGGCCTGTTCGACCCGGCGACGAAATCGCTCGAGGTTCAGCGTTGGCTCAACGACGAAGCCTTCGCCGTAGAGGATCACGACCACGCCGGCCATGGCCATTCTCATGGCGGCCATGACGTGAACCGGCACGACGACCGCATCCGCGCCTTTTGCCTCGTCCGCGAGAAGCCGATGTCGTGGGCAGCGTTGTCGGCATGGTTCGATGCGCTCGCGTCGATGCGCGGCGACGATCTGTTGCGGGTGAAGGCGATCGTCGCCATCGCCGACCGGCCCGGCCAGCCGGTCGTATTGCACGGCGTCCAGCACCTGTTTCACCCGCCGGTCCTGCTGCCGGAATGGCCGAGCGAGGATCACCGCACGCGCATCGTGTTCATCACCCGCGACCTGCCGCAGGAAGTGATCGAACAGAGCCTTGCGGCCTTTGAGGAAGCCGAGCCGCTGCGCTAGCGCGTGGCCCGGTTATGTTGAAACACCGTCACCCTTCGTCATGCGCGGACCTGGTCCGGGCATCTACGTCTTTTTGTTCCGGCTCTCCAGATTGAAGACGTAGACCCCCGGGTCAAGCCGGGGGGAGGCGATTATCTTGATTATGCTCCAATCCAAATGGATCGAGCGCTACTGTGGCGGATTTGAAGTTCGCACGGGTTTGGTGGCGGCGGCGTTTGCGAACTTCAAATCCAAGGTCACACCAGTGGTTGGAATCTGACATTTGAAACCCGTCACTCGCGTCATTCCGGAGCGCCGCGCAGCGGCGAGTCCGGAACCCATGAACACCGGCCTCTGGAACATGGGTTCCGGGCTCGGCCCTTTGGGCCGCCCCGGAATGACGGTCGGGATTCACTCGTCTGGATTGGACCACCAGCTTTTTTCAAAATAGCCCCGTGTGCTGTCGAATCCGAAATTCGCGCTCAGCCTCACCCCAAGACATGGCGAATTTCGGATTCCGCACACTAGCGCGGCTTGCGCCCGACCGCGCAGTGCAGCGGGTTGGCCATCATCAGCAGCCCCTCCGCTTCCGCCTTGGCGCGGGCCTCGTGCCAG
>JASHNY010000174.1 GCA_030041385.1 Alphaproteobacteria bacterium | reverse complement strand
CGAATGCTCATCGCGGGCGGACCCTCCCTCGCAGTCCCGGGAAATGGGATACCGTTCGGCGGCGCCGGTCAATCCCCGGATCGCGGCATCTGAGCCCTCGCTCGCCGCTTCGGTTGACGCTCTCCGGCCGGTTTGCGACGCTTCGCCCGGATCAGCGAGGAGCAAACGATGGAAATCGCCGAGCGGGACGTGATCGTGGTCGGGGCCGGCAACGCGGCGACCTGCGCGGCCTTGTCGGCGGCGGAAAACGGTGCCTCGGTGCTGATGGTCGAGATCGCGCCCGAGGCGGCGCGCGCCGGCAACTCGGCCTTTACCGGCGGCGCCTTTCGCGTCGTCTATCACGGGTTCGACGACCTCGCCCGGCTCATTCCCGACATCAGCGAGCACGAGCTCGCCAATGTCGATGTCGGCACCTATACGGAAGAGCAGTATTACGACGATGTCGGCCGGCTCACCGAGTACCGCTCCGACCCGGACCTCACCGAAATCCTGATCACCCGCAGCTTCGACACCGGCGTGTGGATGCGCGAGAAAGGCGTGCGGTTTCAGCTCGGGCTCGGCCGCCAGGCGTTCCGGGTCGATGGCAAGTTCAAGTTCTGGGGCGGGCTCGCCTGCCACATCTGGGGCGGCGGCAAGGAATTGATGAAGGCCCTGCACGCGCGCCGCGAACGCGAGGGCATCCCGGTCTATTACGAGACCCCGGCGGTGGCGCTGTTGCAGGGCGACCGCGGCGTCGAGGGGGTGCGGGTCCGCCACCAGGGCCGCCTCGTCGATGTGCGGGCGAAGGCGGTGGTGCTCGCCTGCGGCGGGTTCGAGGCCAATGCCGAGATGCGCGCCCGCTATCTCGGCCCCAACTGGGATTTGGCCAAGGTCCGCGGCACCCGCTACAACACCGGGCAGGGCCTCAAGATGGCGCTCGATATCGGCGCGGCGCCGGCCGGGCACTGGTCGGGCTGCCACGCGGTGGCGTGGGATTTGAACGCCCCGCCGTTCGGCGACCTCGATGTCGGCGACCGCTTCCAGAAGCACGGCTATCCGTTCGGCATCGTCGTCAACGCGCTGGGCAAGCGCTTTCTCGACGAAGGCCTCGATTTCCACTCCTACACCTACGCCAGATACGGCCGCGAAATCCTGAACCAGCCCAACCTGTTCGCCTGGCAGATTTTCGACCAGAAGACGACCCACCTGTTGCGCGACGAATACCGGCTGCCGCGCACCACCAAGGAAAAGGCCGATACCTGGGAGGAACTGGCCGGCAGGCTGGAAGGCGTGGACGCCAGAGGGTTTCTCGACACGGTGCGCGAATTCAACGCCGCGCCGCGCCCCGATGTGCCGTTCAACCCCAACATCCATGACGGGCTGTGCACCAAGGGCCTGGCGATCGACAAGAGCAACTGGGCGCAGCGCCTCGATACGCCGCCTTACGAGGCCTATGCGGTGACCGCCGGCGTCACCTTCACCTTCGGCGGGCTCAAGATTTCCAACGATACCGAGGTCGAGGATGCGGCGGGCCGGCCGATCCCCGGCCTGTTTGCCGCCGGCGAGATCGTCGGCGGGCTCTACTATCACAACTACGCGAGCGGCACCGGGTTGATGGCGGGCGGCGTGTTCGGCCGCATCGCGGGCCGCAGCGCGGCGGCGTATGTGAAAGGAGCGCGATGATGGCCGAAGCCGAACGCCTCGATCCGCGCCGGGCGGCGCTGATCGCCTACGATGTCTGCCGGCGCGCGCTGACCCCGGCCGATCCGGCGCGGCGGGCGGCGATGCGGCCGGTGCTCGATTCCTGGGTGCGGATGATCGCAGCGGCGCGGACGGCCGGGATGCCGATCATCTACACGACGCCCGTGAGCCGCGCCGACGGTGCCGATGTCGTGCTGTTGCCGACCGATCTGTCGGCGGAAACCGGCGTGCCGCCGCTGACCAACGGCATCGAGGGCAGCGAAGGGGCCGGCTTTCCCGACGAGATCGCCCCCGGCCCGGCGGATTACGTCTTTTTGAAGCGCCGGCCGAGCGCCTTTTACGGCACCGGGGTCGCCGAACTGCTGCACATGCTGCGGCGCGACACGATCGTCATCGGCGGCGGCGCCACCAATCGCGGGGTCGAGACCAGCGTGCGCGAGGCCTTCAACCTCGACCTCGCCGCCATCGTCGTGCGCGAATGCTGCTGGGGCAGCGACGCCGCCGCCCACGCCTACAGCCTCGACAAGGCGATGAAAATGTACGCGCGCATCCGCACCCTCGACCAGGTCACCGCGATGCTGGGGGTGTGAAAGGGCGGTGTGTCAGGGGGTATCCGCCGGCGGTAGCAGCGTCTCCGACGGCTCGACTGCCGGATCACCGCTTTCGCGGTCTGCTCACAGCGGCCTTGGGCAGTGTCTCGGTTTGAATTTGGGGTTGCCTCGTCATTCCGGGGCGGCCGCAGGGCCGAGCCCGGAATCCATGCCCGCGGGCGGCGCCAGAAAGGGCGATTACCCCCGACACGATCGGAACGGCCGGTGTTCATGGGTTCCGGGCGCGCTGCGGTGCAGCGCCCCGGAATGACGGGTTTGCTCGATGGCCGCCGAGCGAGACGCCAGATCTCACCATCCAGGAACGAAACAGCCCGGCGCGCTTTTGATGCGACGGTCGCCGCAGCGGAGCTTGGACCCGTATACCGACTAGCTCCGCGTCCGTCCCTTATGAACCCGACCTCTATTTGCTGGCCGTTCCTTGGTCTTGCGGACCGGCTCGTGCGGGGTGTGAGCGCGCGCTGTAGGCCGCGCTAGAAACGCTCCTCCCAACCCGGTTCGGATTCAACCACAAGCGGTTTTTCGGTGTTGCCTTTCTCGTTTCGCATGGGCATCTCTACCCTGTTTGGTCCATTTGTGTGTAAGACCACCTAGTGCCCGACAGCAATCCCTTCAATAGCCCTTTCATGGGGCCTCGCTTGCTTCTAGCAGATGCGCGAGACGAAATTCACCGAATAAACACTACAGTAGGAAACTATCTTCGGTTTACTCCTCACCCTCTTACATCTTATCAAGATTTCGAGAAAACCA
>JASHNY010000173.1 GCA_030041385.1 Alphaproteobacteria bacterium | reverse complement strand
AGTGGCCGACCGCGTCTATGTGCTGAACGACGGCCAGATGATCCATTCCGGCCCGGCCCAGGAACTGGCCAAGGACGAGGTGCGGGTGCGCGCCTTGGCCGGCGCCGGCGCCAGCGAGGCCTAGCGCGACGTCCGTTATACAGAATCGATTCTCCTCCTGCTTTGGCCGCCCCCGGGACGCCCGCAGGGGCCATCCGGGGACCAGGGAAAGCGGGAAACTCTCGGCCCGGCGCGGGCCGGACGGCCGAGCGAGAAGCCACGCTTCGCGCCGGTGAACGGCACCGCCGCGGAAAGCCAAAGGGCCTAACCGTTGCGGGTTAGGCCCTTTGCCAGATTGGTGGAGCCAACCGGGATCGAACCGGTGACCTCTACAATGCCATTGTAGCGCTCTCCCAGCTGAGCTATGGCCCCGCGCGGTTCCGCGTGTGGGCCGGGAAATTAGAAACGCAAGGCCGCCGCAGCAAGGGAAAAATTCGCCGCCCGGGGGCGGCGGCAAGCCGTGAGCGGCCGCGCGGCCGCGGCCGCCGTCATTCCCCTGCTGGCGGCTTGGCCGCGGCGGACGCTGCCGGCGCCGCCTCAGCTCTCCTCCTCTTCGACATTGTCGATGACCTCGGCCATATCGTCCTCGTCTTCGCCGAGCTCGGAGGCGTCTTCGATCATCTCCTCCTCTTCCTCGTCGGCATCGGCGATCGGCACCGCCTCCTCTTCCTCTTCGTCCTCGGTCTCCTCAACCTCTTCGGTTTCGAGATCGGCATCGAGCTCCTCGGTCCCGACCGGCTCGACCTCCTTCTCGACCGGAACCGCCGGCCGCGACCGCCGCGCCTTGAGGAAGGCTTCGGGATCGAAGGGCGTATTGCAGCGCGGGCAGATGACCTGCTCGCGCATCAGATCGTAGTAACGCGTACCGCAACTCGGGCAGATCCGCTTGGTGCCCCATTCGGGTTTTGCCACCGCTGGCTCCTCGGTAGTCTTCGACCGTGTCCGGACTTTCGCTGCGCCATTGCCACAGCCGGCGCAGCCTGTCAAAAGCAAACGCCGGCGCCAAGCGCCGCGTGGCGCAGAGGGTGCCCGGAGCCGGCATATGGGCCGCCTTTTTCCGGCCGGCAAGGATTGATGCGATGCCCGACGACCAGCCCTCCCGCGCCGCCCTGTCGATGGCCGCCAGCCGCCCGCTGCGGCCGCTTTCCGGCACGGTGCGGATTCCCGGCGACAAGTCGGTCTCGCACCGTGCGCTGATGCTGGGGGCGCTCGCGGTCGGGCGCACCGAGATCGACGGGCTGCTGGAAGGCGAGGACGTATTGGCGACCGCGGCGGCGTTGCGCGCGCTTGGCGCGGCGGTCGAGCGGGTCGGCGAGCGGCGCTGGCGGGTCGACGGGGTCGGCATCGGCGGCTTGGCGGAGCCGGCGGACCTGATCGATCTGGGCAATTCCGGCACCGCGGCGCGGCTGCTGCTCGGCATCCTCGCCACTCACGACCTGACCGCGTTCGTCACCGGCGACGCCTCGCTGCGCGAGCGGCCGATGCGGCGGGTCATCGACCCGCTCTCGCGCTTCGGCGCCCGCTTCGTGACCCGCGAAGGCGGCCGCTTGCCGCTCGCGGTCACCGGCGCGCGCGACCCGGTGCCGCAAACCTACCGCCTGCCGGTGCCGTCGGCGCAGGTCAAATCCGCGGTGTTGTTGGCCGGGCTCAACACCCCGGGTGAGACCAGCGTGATCGAGCCGGAAGTGACGCGAGATCATACCGAGCGGATGCTCGGCCATTTCGGCGCGACCGTGCGGGTCGAGCCGCATCCCGACGGCGGCAGGCTGATTACGGTCGTGGGACAACCCGAATTGGCCGCGGCGCCGATCAGCGTGCCGGGCGACCCGTCCTCGGCGGCGTTCCCGCTGGTCGCGGCGCTCTTGGTGCCTGGATCGGAAGTGATGTTGACCGGGGTCGGGGTCAACCCGTCGCGCACCGGCCTGCTCGACAGCCTCGCCGAGATGGGTGCCGACATCGCCCGGGTCAACGAGCGCATCGACGGCGGCGAGCCGGTCGCCGATTTGCGCGTCCGCGCCGGCCGGCTCAAGGGCGCCGACATCCCGGCCGCGCGCGCGCCGACGATGATCGACGAATACCCGGTGCTGGCGATGGTGGCCGCCTGCGCAGAGGGCCGCACGGTGATGCGCGGCCTCGCGGAGCTTCGCGTCAAGGAGAGCGATCGGCTTTCCGGCATCGCCCAAGGGCTCGCCGCGTGCGGCGCCACCGTCGCGGTCGAAGGCGACGATTTGATCGTCACCGGCAGCGGGAGTCCGCCGGCGGGCGGCGCGACGATCGCGACCCGGCTCGACCACCGCATCGCGATGGCGTTCCTGGTGCTGGGGCTGGCCACAGCGGCGCCGGTGGCGATCGACGACGCGCGCACGATCGCCACCAGCTTCCCCGACTTCGTGCCGCTGATGGCCAGCCTCGGCGCGCATTTTGCCGAGGCGCGGTGAACCGCCGGCCCCTCGTCATCGCGATCGATGGGCCCGCCGGGTCGGGCAAGGGCACGCTGGCGGCGGCGCTGGCGCGGCGCTTCGGCCTGGCGCATCTCGACACCGGCCGGCTCTATCGGGCGACGGCGGCCATCGTGCTGCGCGGCGGGGGTAACCCGGCGGATGCGGAGGTCGCGGCGGCGGCGGCTCGGAGGCTCGACTTTGCGCTGCTTGCCGATCCGGGGCTCAGGGACGAGGCGGTGGGGAATGCGGCGTCTGTCGTGGCGGGCATTCCCGAGGTGCGCGCGGCGCTGCTGGCCTTTCAGCGCGAGTTCGCGGCGCACCCGCCGAAACCGGCCCGAGGCGCCGTGCTCGACGGGCGCGACATCGGCACCGTGGTGTGCCCGGACGCCGCGGTGAAGCTTTACGTCACGGCCAGCGCCGCGGAACGGGCCCGTCGCCGGGTCAAGGAGTTGCGGGAAAGCGGCGCGCCGGCTATATACGAGGCGGTCCTGCAGGACATCGAGGAACGCGACGCGCGCGACAGCTTGCGTCGGGTCGCCCCGCTCGCGGCGGCGCCTGACGCCATCGAAATCGACACCACGAGGCTCGACCCCGACGCGGTGCTCGAGCAGGCTTCCAAACTCGTCACGCGCGCGCTTGCCGCCGGGCATTGAGATGCCGGCGGCGCTGCCTCGCCGCTGCCGGACCGGGTCAACGCGGCCGCACCCGACTCCCCTGCCGGCCGCCCGCCTCGCTCCGATCCCGGCGCGGCGGCCTCACCAAGGCGGGATCGAGGATACGGAATGGCCGTCACGGAAACGCACGATACGCCGATAAAGGAAAATTTTGCCGCCCTGCTCGACGAATCGCTCGGGGTGCGCAGCGGGCTCGAAGGCACCGTCGTCAAGGGCCGCGTGATCGCGGTCGAGAACGACGCCGCGCTGATCGATGTCGGGCTCAAATCGGAAGGGCGGGTGCCGCTCAAGGAATTCGCCGCGGGCGGCAACGAGCCGGCGGTCCATGTCGGCGACATGGTCGAGGTCTTCCTCGAACGGATGGAAGACAAGAACGGCGAAGCGCAATTGTCGCGCGAAAAGGCGCGCCGCGAAGAGGCGTGGACCCAGCTTGAAAAGAATTTCCAGGCCAACGAGCGCGTCACCGGCGTGATCTTCGGCCGGGTCAAGGGCGGCTTCACCGTCGATCTGTCGGGCGCGGTGGCGTTTCTGCCGGGCAGCCAGGTCGATATCCGCCCGGTGCGCGACATCGCCCCGCTCCTCGGTTCGCCGCAGCCGTTCCAGATTCTCAAGATGGACCGCTCGCGCGGCAATATCGTCGTCTCACGCCGCGCCGTGCTCGAGGAAAGCCGCGCCGAGCAGCGCTCGGAACTGGTCGCCAGCCTCAAGGAGGGCCAGATCCTCAACGGCGTCGTCAAGAACATCACCGATTACGGCGCCTTCGTCGATCTCGGCGGGGTCGATGGCTTGCTGCACGTGACCGATATCGCCTGGCGCCGCATCAACCACCCGTCCGAGGCGCTCAATATCGGCCAGAACGTCAAGGTTCAGGTGATCCGCTTCAATCCCGAGACGCAGCGCATCTCATTGGGCATGAAGCAGCTCGAAGCCGACCCGTGGGAGGGCGTCGAGCTCAAATACCCGGCCGGCGCCAAGTTCAAGGGCCGGGTTACCAACATCACCGATTACGGCGCCTTCGTCGAACTGGAGCCGGGAGTCGAGGGCCTCGTCCACGTGTCGGAGATGAGCTGGACCAAGAAAAACGTGCATCCGGGCAAGATCGTCTCGACCAGCCAGGAGGTCGAGGTGATGGTGCTCGATGTCGATCCGCAGAAGCGCCGCATCAGCCTCGGCCTCAAGCAGACCCTCGCCAATCCGTGGGAAACCTTTGTCGAGGAGCACCCGGTCGGCAGCGTGCTCGAAGGCGAGGTGCGCAACTCGACCGAGTTCGGCCTGTTCGTCGGATTGCCCGGCGACATCGACGGCATGGTCCACCTGACCGACATCGACTGGAACCGCCCCGGCGAAGAGGCGATGCAGGACTATCGCAAGGGCCAGACCGTCCGGGTCAAGGTGCTCGACGTCGATATCGAGAAAGAGCGCATCTCGCTCGGCATCAAGCAGCTCGAGGCCGACCCCTTCGAAGAGGGCATGACCAAGCTCAAGAAGGGCGATGTCGTCACCGGGACGATCTCGGGGATCGGCGACAACGGCATCGAGGTTACATTGGCCGACGGCGTGCCCGCCTTCATCCGCAAATCCGAATTGTCGCGCGACCGCAGCGAGCAGCGCCCGGACCGTTTTGCGATCGGCGAGCGGGTCGATGCCAAGGTCACCGCAATCGACCGCGCTACCCGCAAGGTGACGATGTCGATCAAGGCGCGCGAGGTCGACGAGGAGAAGCGGGCGATGGCCGAGTTCGGCTCATCCGATTCCGGCGCCAGCCTCGGCGACATTCTCGGCGCGGCAATCCGCCGGCGCCAGGGCGGCGCCGACGCCGAGGCGGAAGAGAAGGGCTGACCGAGGAGCGGGGGCTGACCCCGAGCGGCCGCAGCGGCCTCGGCTCGACGGGGCCGCTGCAAGTCGCCGCTAGGGCGGTATCCGATCAGACCGCATCAATCGTCATGGCCGGCCCCGGAACGCCCGCAGGGCGGTCGTCCGGGGGTGACCCGGCCATCTGGGGCACCAGTCAAGCGGGTCAGCACGTTTCGGAGATGCCCGGATCAAGTCCGGGCATGACGACGGGTACGGGCGTTTCAACACGAACGGACCACGCTCTAGCTTTTTACCGATTGCGGTTGCTTGACGCTTGCCGATGGGTTTGGCACGGTAACCGCCTCTCCAAGCGCCTGTGGGGGCGACGATCGCGATGACGAAATCGGAGCTCGTTCAGAAACTGGCGGAGGCGAATCCGCATCTTTACCAGCGCGATGTCGAGGTGATCGTCACCGCGATCTTCGACGAGATCGCGACCGCGCTGTCGCGTGGCGACCGGGTCGAGCTCCGCGGCTTCGGCGCCTTTTCGGTAAAGCGCCGCGATGCCCGCCTCGGGCGCAACCCGCGCACCGGCGACAGCGTCAAGGTTGCCGAAAAGCACGTTCCGTTTTTCAAGACCGGCAAGCAGCTTCGCGATCGGCTGAACCACTCGGCCTAGAGGGAAGGCGGCCGTTGCGCGGCGACGGCGGCGGCCACGAGCCCGCCTTGGCACCATCGCCTCGCCGCGGAATCCCGCCTCCGCGCCGCCCTGACGGGGCATTCGCATGAGGATTTTGTGGCGGGCGGCGCTGCTCGTCCTGGCCGTGGTCCTGGCAGTGTTCGCGATCTCCAACCGCGGCACGGTTTCGCTCGGGTTGTGGCCGCTGCCGGACATGGTCGCGATCCCGCTCTACCTTGTCATCATCGGCGCATTGCTGGTCGGCTTCCTCGCCGGGGAGGTCGCCGCCTGGCTCGCCGGGCGCCACTGGCGCCGCGAGGCGCGCCAATCCGCCCGCCGCATCGCCGCGCTCGAACGCGAGCTCGAAACGGCGCGCACGATTCGGCGCGGAGACGCCGAGATCGCCGCGCCGGAAGCGCACCCCCTCGACCGGTGACGGACCGGCGGTTCCAGCCCATATTGCGCGCATGAGCGTCGCGGCCAAGATTTGCGGGTTGTCGAGCGAGGCCGGGGTCGCCGCCGCGGTGGCGGGCGGCGCCGCCTATGTCGGCTTCGTGTTCTACCCGCCGAGCCCCAGGGCGGTGACGCCGGAGCGGGCGGCCGAATTGTGCCGCGCGGTCCCGGCGGGGATCCGGCGGGTCGGGCTGTTTGTCGATGCCGACGATGCGGCGCTCGCCGCAGCGCTCGCCGTCGCTCCGCTCGACCTGCTGCAGTTTCACGGCCATGAAGGCCCCGACCGCGTCGCGGCGGTGAAGTCCCGCTTCAGCCTGCCGGTCATGAAGGCGGTGGCGATCGCCGGGCCGGACGATGTCGCCGCGGCGGCGCTTTATGAAGAGGCCGCAGACATCCTGCTGTTCGACGCCAAGCCGCCGCAGCGCCCTGATGCGTTGCCCGGCGGCAACGGCCTCGCCTTCGATTGGCGCCTGATCGCCGGCCATGCCTGGCGCCGCCCGTGGATGCTGTCGGGCGGCCTGACCGCTTCGCTATTGCCCGACGCGGTGCGCGTCTCGGGGGCCCGCGCGGTCGATGTTTCCTCTGGCGTCGAGCGCCGCCCCGGCGACAAGGATCCCGCCAAGATCCGCGAATTCCTCGACGTCGCGCGGAGCCTGTGACCGGCACCAATGCGTCCTTCGAGACGACCGCTTCGCGGTCTCCTCAGGATGAGGTTGGATGGAGAACGGCGTCACCAGCGCCCCTCATCCTGAGCGCGAGCGCAGCGAGCAGTCGAAGGACGCACTGCGGTTGGGCACAAGCGTCCTTCGAGACGCGGGCGTTGCCCGCTCCTCAGGATGAGGCTTCGAGACGCGACCCCTCCGGGCACTCCTCAGGATGAGGAGGTTTGTCGCAGAAACAGGCTGGTGCGTCCTTCGAGACGCGGGCTTTGGCCGCTCCTGGTATCTCTGGTTCATCGCGGCGCGGGGGTAAAGTCGGCGTAGCGCCACAACGCTGTCATTGCGAGGAGCGCAGCGACGACGCAATCTCGACGGAGCGCTCCCGGAACGAGATTGCTTCGCTCCGCCCGCAATGACGGAGGCATTGATGAAAATCGCCCGCATCGAAAGCTTCATCCTCGGCACCGGCAGCTCGAAAGACCTCTTGCTGTGTCGGGTCGAGACCGAAGACGGCATGCATGGCTGGGGCGAGGCCTATGTCACGCACGGCCGCGAAGAGGTCATCGCCGCATTGATCGAAAAGATGGCGGTGCAGGTGATCGGCCGCGCCGTGTTCCAGATCCGCCACACCGGGCAGGTCATGTTCGACGATTTCGCGATCAAGCGCGGCTCGATGGAACTCTTGTCGGCGTGGAGCGCGATCGAGATCGCCTCGTGGGACATCATCGGTAAAATCGCCGGATTGCCGGTCTACAACCTGTTGGGCGGCGCCTCGCGCGAGAAAATCCGGGTCTACGCCAATGGCTGGGCCGGGCGCTCGACGATCGCAGACGGCGTCGAACGGGCCAAGAAGATCAAGGCGATGGGGTTTACCGCCGCCAAGTTCGACCCGTTCCCCGGGCCGTGGCGAACCCATGTCGATCGCCGCGACGAGGATTTCGCGATCGACTATGTCGCCGCGATGCGCGAGGCGCTGGGGCCGGATTTCGAGATACTGGTCGAGGCGCATCGCCGCTTTGCGCCGCAGCACGCGGTGCGCATCGGCCGCCGCCTCGAAAACCTCGGCATCGAATGGTACGAGGAGCCGTGCCTCGCCGACAATCTGGCGCTCTTGGCCGAGGTGCGCGACAAGGTGGCGATCCCGATCGTCACCGGCGAGGCGCTTTACACCAAGGAATCGTTTTTCGAGTGCCTGTCGCGCCGCGCCGCCGACATTCTCAACCCCGATATCTGCGCGATCGGCGGCATCTCGGCCTTGATGGACATTGCGGTGATGGCGCAGCCGCAAGCGGTGGTGATGTCGCCGCACAACTACAATTCGCCGCTCGTCGGCTTGGCCGCGACCGTGCACGTCTCCGCGGTCATCCCGAACTTCAAGATCACCGAGTATTTCGTGAATTTCGAGCCGGTCTGCGGCGAGATCGCGGCGCCTGGCCTAAAGCGCGACGGCGGCTGGATCGATTTGCCGACTGCGCCCGGCCTCGGCATCGACATCGATGTCGCCCGATTGCGCGCCCACCCCCACCACGAGGCCAGCGCGCACGGGTTTCGCCAATACTGGGAGGAATACCCGCGCCAGGGCTATCAGCCGAGCCTCAAGGGCGACATGGCGTCGCCGTGAGCCCACCCGGCCCAACCTGAAAGTTGCATGCCGCCGCCGTTTTTGGCGCCCCAACCAGCCGAAAGGCCAAGGTGCCGGCCGGCTAAGGCAACTGTAGCGTTCCTGTCGCCACCATCGGGCAGCGGCGAACGAGTTGACCGCACATGGCCGGGGGTTCGTCACGGCGTCGCCTGTCGGCAGTGCTGATGGCGTCGGCGCTTGTCCTGCGCGCCGGCGCCGCGCCGGCGCAGAGTTGCATTCCCAGCCTGCTCGGCGCCATGTCGCTGGCCAAATTTCCGGTGCGGCCGGTTCAGGCCGATCCCGCCTCGGCCGTGCCCGTGACGGTGCTTGCGCCGACGCCGGCGGCCCGGCAGCCGGGGACTGCGCAGGAACTTTACATGCAGGGCCTCGAAGACAGCAGCCGGCTCGACTACACCGATGCCTCGCGTCTGTTCGACCAGGCCTCCGACCAAGGGAATTCCGGCGCCGAGATCATGCTGGCAGAGGCATATTCACGAGGTCTCGGCGTTCCTGAAGACTACGCCCGGGCGGTGCTCTGGTATCGCCGCTTCGTCGCCGCCGAACCCGAATACGCCATCGATGTCTACTTCGTCATCGCACGGCTTTACGCCAGCGGCGGTCCCAACCTGCCGCGCGACATGTCGCAAGCACGTTATTGGATGCGGCTGGCGGCGCAGGCCGGAAATATCCGGGCGGCGCGGTGGCTGGAGGCGCCTTGACCGCTGCGGCGGGAAACGGCTTCCGCCTTCGCCTCGGCTATAGCCAGCTTGTATCGGCCTCGAGCCCCATCAGGTGCTGGCCGACGGTCTCGAAATGCTCCTGCCGGCCCTGGAGCTGTTGAGCCACGGTATGGACGTCGCGAAAGCGCCGCTCGAACGGGTTGATATTGAAGATGGCCGTGGCTCCGGCGGCCTGGTAGAGCATATCGACGACCTCGACCGATTGCTCGATCGCAAAGCTGGCGGCGAGCCGGATCGTCATGCGCTCGTCGAGCGTCAGGTGGCCGCGCTGGGCCGCCGCCGCCGTCGCCGTTTCGAGCGATTGCAGCAGGTAGCCGCGCGCCGAAGCGAGGCGCGCCTCGGCATGGGCGACCTGGAACTGCGTCATATGGTTGTCGCGCATCGTCACGCGCGCCCCGCGCGGGATCTTGTCGCGCGCCAGTTCGATGAAGGCGGCGAGCGTGCTGCGGGCAATCCCCATCGCGACCCCGCCGAACCCCGCCGCGTACAGCAAGAGATTGCTGAAGCAATAAAGGAGCCCCTGTTCGCGGCGCACCGCGTCGCCGCCGCGCGACGGGGCATGGAGCGAAAACTCCTCGGGCACGAACAGATCGGTCACCGCAAACTGGTCGCTGCCGGTGCCGCGCAGGCCGAGCGTATGCCAGATGTCGGTGAACTTGGTGCTGCTCTTCGGGAACAGCATCGTGCGCACGATCGGGTCGCCGGCTTGGTCCAGCCGCGGCTTCCCGTCGGCCTCGACGACCGGAACATGGCAGCCGAGCCAGCTGGCGTGGTGGCTGCCGCTGGCGAACGCCCAGGTCGCGGTAACCCGGTAGCCGCCCGGCGCCGCGCGCGCCTCGCCGGGCCCGGGGCCCCAGGCGAGGATTCCGCGCGGCCCGCCGAAAATCGCCTTTGCCGCAGCCGGCGCCAGATAGGCCGCGGTCATCGAGCACCCCGAATTCTGGTTGATGCACCACGCCGCGCTGGCGTCGATGGCGGCGATGTCCTCGACGACCGGCACGTACTGCGCCGGCAACAATTCGGCGCCGCCGAGCGAATGGGGCAGCAGCAGCCGGAAAAGCCCCGCCTCGATCAGCGCCTCGACGAGGCTCGCCGGCAATTCGCGCTCGCGGTCGATCTCGGCCGCGGAGGCGGCCAGCGCGGGCGCCAGCGCGCGCACCCGCATCCGATAGTCGATCTGTCGGGCAGGGGGCTTGCCCGGCGCGGCTGCTGCCTCTTTGAGACCTGTCGGCGGCATCTCCGCTCTCCCGGTTCGCGACCCCTGTCGCGGCCGAGTTCATCGGGAAGCCGGGTGGCTGTCAAGGCAGGCGGATGTCGCGGTCCGCGGCTCGCCAACGGGTCGTTAACCTTCTGTCGGCAACACTAGCGGAGAGATGGCCGCGAGAACGCCATGAGCACCGCATCGAATCCTGCACTACCACAGATCGCACGCCGCGCCTGGTGCCTCACCGGGCTCGCGCGCTGGGCCGTGCTGTGTTTGATCTTCGTTGCCGCCGGCGCGGTTCTCGGCTGCGTCGCTGCTACCCAGACCTCGCTAGCCGGCAAGACCGTTGGCAACGACGGCGCCCAGCGGGCTGACGCCGCCGGCTGCCACGCCGGAGAACGCGACGATCAATCGATGATCGCGCTCGCCTTCCAGAATCGCGTCGAGGTCGCGCAAGCTGGCCTCATCCATCCCGGCGCTATCGCCCGAATCGGCAAACAGCCGGACCGTCGGCTCGTCAGCGATCCCACGCCCCCGTAGCCGCGCCGCGAACGCCCGGATTTCGCCCCCGCCTCGCTGCGTTCCGGCCCCGATCAGGCGGACGACGCTCCATCCGTCGCGCGCGAACCGCACGCAGCGGTCGATTGCCGCTTCGCCCAGTGCGGGCTCCGCATAGCCGCCGAGCGGCAGCGCCGCGGCAACGGCTGCGGCGAGGCTGCGGTCATAGACGACGACATTGGCCGCTTCGATCAATTTCTGCTCGGCGGCGCCGAGCGCCTGGCCCGGCGGCCATTCGACAAGCCACAATTCGCCAGGCCCGATGGCGGGCAGGGCGCGGCGGTGCCGCGGCCGCCAGGTTTCAGCCTCGGGCGCTTCGCCCGCGGTGCTGGCGTGCGGAAGGCGATCGATCGCCGCGGTTGCAATCGGGTCTGCCAAGAGGACACCGGCCTCCGGCGCGAAAGGAAGAGTGGGCATTCTCCGTCTCCTGGAGCCGCCCCGCCGTTACCGGATCGGCCCCGCTTAGCCGCATTTGTCGAGCGCCCGCAAGCTGGCAGCAAATCGGCGCTGTATAAAAGTCCTAATATACACTATTTGAATAGTCAATAGGATTATAATACATATGTATTGTGTTTTATGATCCGGTGTCACCATCCCGGCCGGCTGCCCGTGCGCGCGGGTGGGCGGCGTCGTAGACCGCGAGCAGCCGCTCGGTATCGACGCCGGTGTAGCGCTGGGTGGTGGACAGGCTGGCGTGACCCAGCAGTTCCTGGATCGCGCGCAAATCGCCGCCGCCGCCGAGCAGATGGGTGGCAAAACTGTGCCGCAAGGCATGCGGCGTGGCGGTCTCGGGCAGACCGAGATAAGTGCGCAACGTCGCCATCTGCCGCTGCACCAGCCGCGGGTGCAGCGGCCCGCCGCGCGCGCCGACAAACAGCGGGCCGTCGGGCGCGGGCCGGTGCGGGCAGGCGGCGAGATAGTCGTCGATGGCGGACCGCACCGCGGGCAATACCGGCACCAGGCGCTGCTTGCGCCCCTTGCCGGTGATCGCCAGCGTCTCGCCCAGCGGCGCGGCGGCGCGAGTGAGGCCGAGCGCTTCCGACAAGCGCAGGCCGCAGCCGTACAGCAAGGCCAGGACCGCGGTGTCGCGCTTGCCTTGCCACGCGCTCGCGGTCAATTCGGCGGCGGCGTCGACAGCCTCGATCGCGTCCGCGACGGTCAGCGGTTTCGGCACGCTGCGCGGCAATTTCGGCGCGCGCAAGGCGGCAAGGGCGGCGTTCCCAGCGAGACCGCGCCGGTCGAGAAAGCGCAGAAACCCGCGCACGACCGAAAGACCGCGGGCGAGCGAGGTGCGCTCGATGCCGGTCGCGGCGCGGGCGGCGAGATAGGCGCGGAAATCCGCGGCCGCCAGGCCGCCGAGCATCGCCAGGTCGGGCTGTTCGCCGCAATGTCCGGCAAGAAAATCGAGAAATCCGGAAAGGTCGCGCCCGTAGGCGGCGACGGTATGCGGCGAGGCGCGGCGCTCGCCGACCAGCCACGCGGTCCACAGGCCGATCGCGGCGCCGAGATCCGCGGCGGCGTTGAAGCGCGTCGGCGGCAGCGGGTCGGGCAGCGGCGGAAACGGCTTTGAGGTCAGCGCGGCTTCAGCCATTGCGCGATGGTGATGCTGAGCGCCCGCGCCAGGAAGCCCAGCAATTCTCCGCCCATGCCGGGATGAAACCGGCCCGGCTTGCGCGTGCCGATGCACAACAGCCCGGTCGGGTTGGCCTTGCCGAAGCCGAGCCGCAACAACGCCTGCGACCGCACCAGACCGGCCGCGGCGCCGTAAAGGGCGGGGTCGCCCGCGGTCTCGGCCGTGAACGCGGCCGGCTTGTCGGCGCCGACCAGCGCATCGATGGCGCCCGGCTTCAGCAGGTGAATGCCGCGCAAGGCCGGCCGCGACGGCGCCAGCGCCCCGCTTTCGATCGCGACGGTCACGACATCGACATCGAGCAGGACCGCAAGGTCGGTTGTCACCACCTGGAACAACTGCTCGAAGCTTGTCGCCGCCAGGATCGCCAACACCGCCTTGTGAACCCGGCCCTGGCTCGCCAAGTTGCCGCGGCTGGTGACGATCAGGCTCTTGTGTTCGGCGCCCAGCCGGGCCAGGTCGCGGCGCTGCCGCTCCAACAGGAAGTGCTGGAAATCGAGGACGCCGCCATCGATCGCGCGTGACGGCGAGCGCAACAGCCGCAACGCCTCTGGACGGTCGTCGAAAAAATTCGGATGCCGCCGCAGATAGGCGACGACATCGTCGCCGTCGATCGCGCCGGGCGCGCTCGCCATCAGCCGTGTACTGGGTTCGGCCTTGGAGCGGTCGTGCGGACTGTCGGCCATGATGCCGTTACCATCCCGGTAACGGCGGCAGCCCGAAACAGCCGCTGGCGGCGCGCGATTCGCTGTGCATCTGCAAATACCTGGCACCTGATCCCGGGCCGGGCGAGCCTCCTGTTGCCGCGCTTGCGGCGTG
>JASHNY010000172.1 GCA_030041385.1 Alphaproteobacteria bacterium | reverse complement strand
ACACGTGCCTTAACGCGCCGCGGCGTTCCGGCCGATGCGGCGATGGCTGTTCTGCTCGTCGGCCTCGTCTCCTATTTCGCGGCCTATGTGACGGCAGTGCTCATCAGCCTCACTATCCTTTGGCTGCACCACCGCGCCAATGCGGCGGTATTCGCGGTCGTCGCGGTTTTTGTGATTGTCGTCGCCGCGATCCCCTCGGGTGTTCTGTGGATGAAAGCCCGGGGGTTGCCGCTGCTGACAAGCTGGGTGCGGCACCTGCCGGGCGCCGCTCATCTGTTGCGCGCGATTGCCGACGCGCCGACCGATCTCGTCCGCGATCCGCGTCTGCTCGTGCAAACGGTGTCGCTCGAATTCGTGATCTTTGTCATGGACGCGCTGACATTATGGCTGGTGCTTCAGGGCCTGGGGCAGAGCCCCCATCTCTGGGTGGCTTTTGTCAGCTTTATCATGGCGTCCGTGGCGGCGACGCTCGGTCCGATACCGCTCGGCCTGGGCACGTTCGAGGCCGCCGGCACTGCGATGCTGCATCTGCTCGGGGTCACCATCGAAGCCGCCTTGACAGCGACGCTGATTTTGCGCGGCCTGACCTTTTGGCTCCCGATGCTGCCCGGCCTCTACCTCGCACGGCGCGAGATCGGTTCCGCGTGACCGAAGCTTGCTGCCTTGCGTCCAGCCTGGCCGGTTGCGGCGCTACAGGGCGAAGGCCTGGTGCTGGTACGGCATCTCGACCGGACCGGGAAGCTTCTCCGCCAGCACGGACATCACGGTTTCCTCGCCGTGCACCAGAAACGTCTTTTCGACCCCCGCGATCCGGCCGCGCCAATCAATCAGCTCCTGCTGGTCGGCATGGGCGGAAAACCCGTTGATCGTATGTATTTGCGCCCGCACCGAAATCGCCTCGCCAAACAAGTCGACTTGGCGCGCTCCGTCGATGATCCGCCGCGCCAGAGTGCCGTTCGCGGCGAAGCCGACAAAGACGATGCTCGCTTCGGGACGCCACAAGTTATGGCGCAGGTGATGCCGAACCCGCCCGCCCGTGCACATGCCGGAGCCCGCCATGATCACGGCGCCGCCGGTGACACGGTTGATCGCGATCGAGTCGGCGGCTTCGCGAACAAAATGCAGTCCGGCAAAGCTGAACGGGTCGCGGTGATGCGCGAATAGCGCGGCGACCTCGGCGCTGTAGAGGCGAGGATGCCGCCGGAATATCTCCGTCGCGCCGATCGCCAGCGGCGAATCGAGGAATACGGCCATCGACGGCGGCAAGCGGCTCTGCTCGATCCCCTGCCGCAAGGCAAACAGAATTTCCTGCGCACGTTCGAGCGCGAAGGTCGGGATGATCACGTTGCCGCCGCGGCGGAATGTGGCGGCGATCGCCTCGCAAAGCTCTTCGACCGAGGCGGCGTAGGGCCGGTGCCGACGATCGCCGTAAGTCGACTCCATCACCACGATGTCGGCTTCGGCGGGGGCGGATGGCGGCGCGAGCAGCGGCCGCCCCGCATTGCCGAGATCGCCGGAAAACAACACTCGTCGCGGCTCGTCTCCTTGATCGATCTCGATCAGAACGCTCGCCGAGCCGAGGATATGACCGGCATCGAAGAAACGCACCCGCAGGCCGGGCGCCAGCTCGATCGTGGCGCCATATTCGGCGCGGCGGCCGAAGCGGTCGAGGGTGTCGAATACGTCGAGCAGCGTGAACAGCGGCATCTCTACTTCGTCTACACCGCGCCGGTGCGCGCCGCGCTGTCGCCGGCGGGTATCCTCCTCTTGAAGATGCGCCGCATCGAACAGCACCAGACGCGCCAGGTCGCGGGTCGCCTCTGTGGCGATGATCTCGCCCCGAAAACCTCGCTTCACCAGCAGCGGCAGACGACCGCAATGATCGAGATGGGCGTGGGTCAGCAGCACGATGTCGATCGCGTGCGGTTCAAACCCGAATGCGGTCGCGTTCTCTTCTTCGAGATCTCTGCTGCCCTGGATCATGCCGCAATCGACGAGGATGCGGCGACCGGCGGCTTCAACCAGGTGACACGAGCCGGTAACGCTGCGCGCGGCGCCGTGAAAAGACAGTTTCATGCTGCCGTTGCCGCGCCAGGTTTGCGCCGCCGCTGCGGACGTCATTGACGATCGCGGCGCACGACCTTGACCGGCACCGGCTCGGGGCGGGTGGTCGAGCGGGCGATCGCGGCGGCAACGCACAGCAATGCGAGAAATATCGTGACCGACATGCCTCAAACCCCGCTCTTCTAGACTTGCGCCAATAAAGCGCGCCGGTTGGGCTGACGCCTTGATCCAGGTCAAGGCCGGCGGCGCGGGCTCTCCGCAAATTGTTCGGCGCTGCAAGAGCGAGGGGCCAATGCCGAACGGAACTCATGTCCGCCATTTCGCGGAGATCGGCCTCGACGATGTCCCGGAAGTCGGCGGGAAGACGGCCTCGCTTGGCGAACTCTATTCGGCGCTCGGGCCGCAAGGCGTGCGCGTGCCGGACGGGTTCGCGCTGACCGCCACCGCCTATCGCGAGGCGCTCGACACCGCCGGTGCATGGACCGAGTTGCGCCGCCTGATGGATTTCGATGTCCGCGACGTGGTGCTGCTCGCCGACCGTGCGGCCGCAGCCCGGGGCATCGTTTACGAGGCGACCGGCGGCGCGTCGTTGCGTCAGGAGATCATCGCCGCCTACGGCGCGCTCGAAGCGAAATTCGGCAGGGGCGTCGCCGTCGCCGTGCGCAGTTCGGCGACCGCGGAAGACCTGCCGAATGCGAGCTTTGCCGGCCAGCATGAGAGCTTTCTGAACGTGCGCGGGGCCGAAGCGGTCGTTGACGCCTGCCGCCAATGCTTTGCGTCGTTGTTCACCGACCGGGCCATCGTCTATCGAACCGACAACGGCTTCGATCATTTCAGGGTGGCGCTGTCGGTCGCGGTCATGAAAATGGTACGCGCCGATCTCGCGGCGAGCGGGGTGATTTTTACGCTCGATACCGAGTCGGGGTTTCGCGACGTGGTGTTTATCACCGGCTCCTGGGGCCTCGGCGAGAACGTCGTCCAGGGCAAGGTCGATCCCGACGAGTTCTATGTGCACAAGCCGAGCTTTTCGCAGGGGCATCGCGCCGTTTTGAGCCGCTCGCTCGGCGGCAAACAGATGCGGCTGGTTTATTCGCACCGGCGCGCCGGTCCCACGACGCGCAACATCGCGACCCGGCGCGGCGAGCGCGAGCGCTTCTGCATCGACGATGCCGAGGTGCTGGAGCTGGCGGACGACGCCCTGCGCATCGAGGCGCATTATTCGCGGCGCGCGGGCCACCCGATGCCGATGGACATCGAATGGGCCAAGGACGGCGAAGACGGCCGGCTTTACATCGTGCAGGCGCGGCCGGAAACCGTCGCCTCGCAAAAGCAGCCCGGCGCCTTCGAGAGCTATGCGATGAAGGCGGATGGGCCGGTGCTGGTATCGGGCCGTGCGGTCGGCGAAAAGATCGCGTCCGGCAAGGTGCGGGTTATCGCCGGCGCCGGCGACCTCGCCGGCTTTCGTCCCGGCGAGGTGCTGGTTGCGGAAGCGACCAGCCCCGACTGGGAACCCGTCATGAAGGGCGCCGCCGCGATCGTCACGGCGCACGGCGGTCGCACCTGCCATGCCGCGATTGTCGCGCGCGAGCTCGGCGTGCCCGCGGTGGTCGGCGCCGAAGGCGCGACCGAAAAGCTCGCGGCGGGGACGCCCGTCACCGTCTCCTGCGCCGACGGTGAAACGGGAAAGGTGTATGCGGGGGCATTGCCGTTCGACGTTGTCCGTGTTCCGGCCGACCGGATTCCGCGACCGCGCACTGCGGTCATGGTCAATCTCGGCAATCCGGAACTCGCATTTCATACCGCGATGCTGCCGAATGACGGTGTTGGGCTGGCCCGGATGGAGTTCATCATCAGCGAACATATCGGTGTCCATCCGATGGCGCTGGTGCACCCGGAACGCGTCGCTTCCGCGAAAGCGCGCACCGTCATCGACCGGCTGACGCGGGGTTACAGCCGTCGGGCGGATTACTTTATCGAACGGCTCGCGGAAGGCGTCGGAACGATCGCCGCCGCATTCTATCCAAGGCCCGTCATCGTTCGCTTGTCGGATTTCAAAACCAACGAATATTCCAGCCTGATCGGCGGCGCCGGGTTCGAGCCTAAGGAAGCGAACCCGATGCTCGGCTTCCGCGGCGCCGCGCGCTACAGCCATCCGGCCTATGCGGAGGGTTTCGCCCTCGAATGCGCGGCGCTGAAGCGCGTGCGCGAGACGATGGGCCTTGCCAACCTGCGCATCATGGTGCCGTTCTGCCGCCGGGTCGAGGAGGCACGCCGCGTCATCGAGGCGATGGCCGAGAACGGCCTCAAGCGCGGCGAAAACGGGCTCGAAATCTACGTGATGTGCGAGATTCCGAACAATGTCATCGACATCGACAATTTCGCCGCGTTGTTCGACGGGTTTTCGATCGGGTCCAACGATCTGACACAGTTGACGCTCGGTGTCGACCGCGACTCGGACATCGTCGCCTTTGATTTCGACGAGCGCGACCCCGGCATGCTGGCGATGCTGCGCATGGCTGTTCTGGGCGCCAGACGCAATCACCGCCACGTCGGGATCTGCGGCGAGGCTCCGGCGAACTACCCCGAGATCGCGCGCTTCCTCACTGGCCTCGGCATCGACTCGATCAGCGTCAACCCGGCGAGCCTGCTTCGCACGAT
>JASHNY010000239.1 GCA_030041385.1 Alphaproteobacteria bacterium | reverse complement strand
ACAAGGCCAATGTCGACGACACCCGCGAGAGCCCGGCCTTCCGCATCATGGAGATTTTGGAGCGGCGCGGGGCGCGGACCGCCTATCACGACCCGCTGGTGGCGGAAATCCCGCCGACCCGCGAGCATGCCGCGTTTGCCGGCCGCCGCTCGGTGCCGCTGACCGCCGTGGCGCTCGCCGGCTATGACGCGGCGATCATTTGCACCGACCACGACGCGGTCGATTACACCCTCCTCGCCGCCCACTGCCCGCTCGTCATCGACACCCGCAACGTCGCCGCCCGCCGCTGCCTCGCCGGCGACCGCTTCGTCAAGGCATAGGCGCGCCTGGCGCTGGGCGCCGGACCGTGCGGCGGGTGCTGATCATCGTCAACCCGTCCGCCGGCCGGGTGCGCTCGCACCGATGGCGTCTCGACCGGGTCGCCGCGGCGCTGCGGCGGCTGGGCTGCACCGTGGCCGTGCGCGACGCCGGCATGGTTCCGGGCGCCGCCGAGCGCCTCGCGCGCACCGCCGAGCCCGAGTTCGATGTGATCGTCGCAGCCGGCGGCGACGGCACCGTCGCCGCGGTGGTCAACGGCGTCGCCGCGGCGCCGCGGCCGGTTGCGGTGCTGCCCTTGGGCACCGCCAACGTGCTCGCCGCCGAAATCGGCATGCCGCGCCGCGCCCGGGAATGCGCGAAGACGATCGCGACGGCGCCGGCGCAGCCGATGTGGCCGGGGCGCATCGGCGACCGGCTGTTCGTGACCAGCCTTAGCAGCGGGTTCGACGCCGAAATCGTCGCCGCGCTCGACCCGCGGCTGAAGCGGCAGGGCGGCCGAGCCGCGTTTGCATGGGCGTTTCTGCGGTGCCTGATCCGCTACCGCGCGCGCCACATCACGGTGCGGGCGGACGGGATCGAGCATCACGCGGCGATGGTGATCGCCACCACCGGGCCGCTCTATGCCGGCCGGTTCCCGGTTGCACCCGCGGCCCGCCTTGCCGAACCCGTTCTTCACCTCGTGCTGCTGCAAGGCGGCGGCCGGCTGTCGGCATTGCGCTATGCCGCAGCCTTGCTGCTGGGCCGGCTGCCGCGGGCGACGGGCGTGGCAACCCTTGCGGTCCGTTGCGCAACCCTCCTCGGCGGCGGCGACGATCCGGTGCAGGCCGACGGCGACATCGCCGGGCACCTGCCGGTAACGATCGGGATCGCCGGCCGCCCGATTCCGTTGATCCAACCGGCGTGAGCCGCGGCAAGGGGTTCCCACGAGCCTGACATGGCGCGAGAGTCCGCCTGGGGGTTCAATTCTTTGGTTCAAACGCCGGCGGCCTGTAATATGCAGTGCGCCGGCAGCCGGTAAATCCATGACAGCGGAGTGCGGTCGAGAGATGAAATTGACGTGGCGCGAAGCGGCCGTCACGGGACTCGCGGCGGCTGCGCTGGCGGCCCCGTGCTGCGCCCGCGCCGAAAACATCACCTACGGCGAATTCGACATCGGCGTCCTGGCGCATGACGTGCATCTGCTCCAGGGCAAGGAGCACGGGGCCGACATCAACCCCGAGCTGACCCTGCAATCGCCGATCGACGATGCCGCGGCGAGCAACGTGCCCGCCGTGCTGCGCTGGATGGTGCAGCCGCGGCCGACGGTAGGGCTGGAAATCAACACCGCCGGCGCCACCGACCAGGCCTATTTCGGCGCCACCTGGAGCTGGCAGCTCGCGAGCAATCTGTTGCGGCCGGGCGACGGCATCGTTCTCAGCTATTTTTTCGGGCCGGGCTTCAACAACGGCAAAATCCACTCGACCGAGTCCGACCGCAAGAGCCTCGGCTCCAACGTGCTGTTCCGCGAAGCAATCGATATCGGCTACCGCATCACCCCGGTCTACCAGGTCTCGCTCCACCTCGACCACGTGTCGAACGGCGGGCTGGCAAAATACAACCAGAGCCTCAACGATCTCGGCGTCCGCCTCGGCATGCGCTTCTGAGCCGGGCCGCAGCCCGGCGCCGCCCTATTCCTCGGCGGCCAGGACGCGGGCGAGCTGGCTCAGCGCCTCCTGGTGCTTCGCGTTCGGAATGTGGGCGAAATTCCGCGCCAGTTCCAGGCACATGCGCTCGCGCGGGCTGATCGAGCGGGCATTCTCGTCGCGCAACCCGTCGAAGAAATAGCCGACCGGCACGCTGAGCACCTGCGCGACCTCGTACAGCCGGCCGGCCGAGACCCGGTTGATGCCGCGCTCGTATTTATGCGCCTGCTGGTAGGTGACGCCGAGCAGATCGGCAAGCTGCTGCTGGGTCAGCCCCAGCATGATGCGCCGCTCGCGGACGCGGGCGCCGACATGGCGGTCGATGTCCTGGGTGCGCCCGGTCGGCCGGCGCGCCGCCGCTTCCTGTGCCGGCCCGGCCGTGCCGGCGAGGGCTCCCCCGGTCGCCCCGACCGCCCGGCGATGCCGCACCGGCGGCTCCCTGTTAACCTGATCTGCTGCGGCCTTCATCTCGTTCCCCTCGTTGACGTTGGCTGGCCGCGGGGCGCCGGGCGGCGCCGCAAGGTGCTGCAATCTGCTGGAACCGCCCCCGGCTACACCGCCTCCCGTAGCATGGCGTTTGCGAACGATGCCTGCGCGAGCAGCCGCGGCTCCGCTCAACCGATTGACTTCCCGGGCAGGAAACCCGGCCCCTGTGTCAAATTTGAGGCAGGATTGCGGCGCTTTCGCCAACGCATACCCGGTCTTCCCGGGCGTCGCCTCTTGGCGTTTGACAGCCTCCCTCTACCGGTGATACCGACGAGGCCGCACTGGTTGGTAAGCCGATGACACGCATCCTGGTCGGCGACGGGTCGATGTATTACGAGCGGGAAGGCATCGGCTTCCCGGTCCTGCTCATCTCCGGGCTGGGCGGTGTCGCCTCGTTCTGGCGCGACCAGGTGCCGACTTTCGCCAAGCAGTTCGACGTCATCACCCACGACCATCGCGGGATCGGCCAGAGCGACCCGAGCCGCAGCGGATACACGGTCGACCGCATGGCCGCGGACGTCATCGGCCTGATGGATGCGCTCGAAGTCGAGCGCGCGCACGTGGTCGGGCATTCGACCGGCGGCGCGATCGCGCAGATCCTGGCGATCGAGCACCCCAAGCGGCTGGCCAGCGTCGTCCTGTCGGCGACGTGGACCAAGCCCGACGCCTATTTCCGACGCCTGTTCGGGATGCGCAAGGACATCCTGCTGCGGCTGGGGCCGAGCGCCTATGTCCAGGCCAACACGCTGTACCTGTACCCGAGCTGGTGGGTCGCCCGGAACAACGAAAAATTGCGCCAGGCCGAGGCGCAGACCCTGGCCGTGTTTCCGCCGACCGAAATCGCCGCGAGTCGCATCGACGCAATCCTCGCCTTCGACCGCACCGAGATGCTGGGGCGGATCAAGACTCCGACCCTGATCGTCGGCGCCGAGGACGACATCGTGACGCCGGTCTATTTCTCGGAGGAACTGGCGCGGCGAATCCCGGCCGCCGAGGTCAAGATCTTCCCCAGTGGCGGCCACGCCATCACCCAGGTGCGGGCGCGCGAGTTCAACCAGGCGGTATTGCCGTTTCTCGCTTCGCATACGCCGAATAGCTGATCTGCCGCCTCCGCCGCGCCGACTTAAGCGTTCCTCAACGGGTGGGCGGGCAATTTTCGCGCCTTTCCGCTCGCCGGGGGATCAGCCAAACGATGCCGATGTCAACCAGCGCCGAGCCGGGGCCGAGCGCCGCGGCCGGAGCATTGGAGGCGGCCGGCGATGCCGCCTATGCCTGGGATCTCGACGACGACCGGCTCGACTGGTCGGGACATCCCGCGGTGCTGGGCTGCCCGGCCGCCGCGTGCGCGACCGGCCGCGCCTTTGCCGAGCGTATCCACCCCGACGATTCGGCGCGGCGCCAGCGCCTGCTCGGCGCCCATCTCGACGGCGGCGGCCCGTTCGATTGCGAATACCGCGTGCGCGACGGCGGCGGCGGGTTTGCCTGGGTGCACGAGCGCGGCCAGGCCCAGCGCGATGCGCAGGGCCGCGCGCACCGCATGCTCGGCGTGATCCGGGCGGTCGGCGACCGCAAGGCGCAGCACAGCCGCATCGAGCAGGCGGCGAGCTACGACGAGCTGACCGGGCACTACAATGCGACGCGGCTGCGCGAGGCGGTCGACCGTGCCATCCTCGCCGCCCAGCGTGGCGCCCACGCCGCGGCCTTCCTGTCGATCGGGGTCGATGGCATGGCCGCCATCAACAGCAGTTTCGGCGCCGCGGCGGCCGATGCGGTGCTGGTCGAAATCGGCCGCCGGCTCGATTCGTGCCTGCGCGCCAGCGACCACATCGGCCGGCTGGGCGGCGACCGCTTTGGCGTGCTGCTGTCGCACTGCGCGCCCGCGCATATCGGTTCGACGGCCGAGAAGATCCTGGCGCGGATTGGCTCGGCGCCGGTGACAACGCCGAGCGGGAAGGTGGCGGCGGCAATCTCGATCGGCAGCACCTCGTTTCCGCGGCGCGGCACCACCTCCTACGACGTCATCACCCGCGCCGAGGCGGCGCTGGCCGAGGCGAAGCGGGCCGGCGGCGGCCGCCACGTGCACTCCCCGGCGGAGGACGAAAGGGAGCGCGACCGGCGGCGGCACGCGATCGACGAAAGGGTGCGGCGCGCGGTAAAGGACAACCGCCTTGCCTTCGCGTTCCAGCCGGTCGTCGCCGCCGCGGACGGCGCGGTCGCCTACTACGAATGCCTGTTGCACCTGCGCGAGGAGGACGGAAGCATCCTCGCCGCCGGCGAGTTCATCCCGGCGGTCGAGCAGCTCGGGGCGATCCGCCTGATCGACCGGTATGTGCTCGACCGCGCGCTCGACGAACTCGCCGCCCATGCCGGCTTTACCCTCGGCTTCAACATCTCGGGCCTTACCGCGGCGGACCGGCCGTGGCTGCGCGCGCTCTCTTCGCGCCTGCGCAGCGACCCGGCGCTGGCCGCGCGCATCGTGATCGAGATCACCGAGACGGCGGCGCTTTACGACATTGCCGAATCGGCGCGGTTCGTCAGCGCCTTGCGCACGGCCGGCTGCCGCGTCGCGCTCGACGATTTCGGCGCCGGGCATGCCTCGCTGCGTCATCTTCACAGCCTGCCGGTCGATCTCGTCAAGATCGACGGCGCGCTCGTTCGCAAGCTCGCGGCAAACCCGGACAACCGGGCGTTTCTGCGGCATTTGCTGGCGCTGGCGCAAGGCTTCGGCTTTGCCACCGTGGCCGAGGGGGTCGAAAGCGAGGAGGACGCCGCGATCCTGCGCCGCGAGGGGATCGGCTTTCTGCAGGGCTACCACTGCGGCCGGCCGAGCTTCGAGCGGCCATGGTGCCCGGTCTAGCGAATGTCGGCCGCGGTTTTCTCGCATAAAGCGCCGGTTTCATACCGCCGCGCACTGGGAAATCGTCGTGCTGCGACTTTGCGCGCCTAACGATTCCGGGCGGTTAGTGCTATGTTTGCAAGGTCGCTTCACAGTCAGCGGAGTTGGTGATGCGAGTTGTTCGCACTGCCCTGATGGCCGGGGTTGCCGCCGTTGCCGTTGCCGGGTTCTCCGGCTGGGCCCACGCGCAGAGCCCGCAGGTCCACGTGATGACGGTCCAGCTGCCCGGCGGTGGCGTCGATGTGATCCGCTACACCGGCGACGTTCCGCCCCAGGTCGTCCTCGCGAACGGCCCTGCCGCGGTGGCGGAGGCGGCGCCGCTGCCGTCATTGTTCGGCCCCGATTCGCCGTTCGCCGAATTGCAGCGCATCTCGGCGGCGATGGACCGGCAGGCCGCGACGCTGATGCAGCAGACCGCGGCGTTCGCTAACGCGCCGCTGATGCAGACCGATTTCGCCAACCTGCCGCCCGGGACCCAGGGCTTCTCGTTCGTCTCGACGATGTCGGGCAACGGGGTGTGCACGCAGAGCGTGGAGATCACGCAAAACGGCAACGGCGCCCCGCATGTCGTGCGCCACAGCTCGGGCAATTGCGGCCCGACCGGCGGCGCCGGCGCGACGATCGACCTGCCCCCGGCAATGGCGCCGCAGCAGCGGCCCGGCGTGATCATGACCAAGGCGAACGGGGCGAAGCCCTATGCCGGCCTGGTCCACGAAATCCCGTCCTGGCAGCAGCAGCGCTGAGCGCACTCTGAATCCGGCGCGACCAAAGGGGGGGGCGGTCAGCCCCCCTTTTTGCCGAGCGCGTCGAGCTGGTGGCGCAACGCGTCGATCTGCGCTTCGAGCCGCTTGAGGCGCGGGTCTTCCGGTTCCGGCGGCGGCTCCGCGGCCGGTTTGGCCTCGCCCTGATAGGACGACGACAGCATCTTCAGCGCGCGCTCGAACAGGGCGATGTTCTGCTTGCCCATCTCCTCGAACTGGCCGAACGGAAACATGCCGAAGGTGGCGCGCAGATTGGTGCGCATCTGCTCCTGGTTGCGAGCAAAGGCGAGCATCGCCTGCTCCAGGTAGCCCGGCACCAGAAACTGCATGCTGTCGCCGTAAAAGCTGATCAGCTGGCGCAGAAAGTTGATCGGCAGCAGGTTCTGACCGCCCTTCTGTTCCTGCTCGACGATGATCTGGGTCAACACCGAGCGGGTCAGGTCCTCGCCGGTCTTCGCGTCGTGGACGACGAATTCGCCGCCCTCCTTGATCAGTTTTGCCAGATCGTCGAGGGTCACGTAGCTGCTCGTGGCCGTATTGTAGAGCCGACGATTGGCGTATTTCTTGATGACGGTCGGCTTGGAGTCGCGCGGCTTATCGCCGGTAGAAGTGCTCATGCGCCTGGTGCCCCGCCGCAGCGGATGTGCTGCTGTGCAACAATACCTCGATTTTGCATATCTGCCGCATCAAACGCGCAGGCAGGCCGCACGGCGTGCTGTATCCGGCTGCGCGGCGCCCTATAGTGGCCGCGATGACCGAGGCGGAAGAACTCGCCGGCCGCTTTCTTGCGCTGTGGGCGGATTATCTGACGGCGCTGGTGTCCGACCCGAAGGCGGCGGAGACGATGCAGCGCTGGTTCGCGGCCCTGGCGCCGGCGCCGGCCGATGACGGCGGGGCTCGATCGGCGCCTGGCGCCGCGCCCGTTGCCGGCGCATCTGGCGAGCGCGGCGATGCTGTGGCTGAGCTCGCGCGCCGCGTTGACCGGCTGGACGAGCGCCTGGCCGCGATCGAGCGGCAGCGAAGCCGACCGGCTCGCCGCGCTCGCCCCAGAAATCGCCCGGCTGGGGCGTGACGCGGTAGCCGCCGCGCTCGACCGCGACTTGCGGAAACGGGCGAAGCGGCTCCTCGACGGGCTCGAAACCTACCGCCGGCATCCCTATCGCCGGGCGCCGGACGAGGTGCCGGTGCGCTGGCGGCAGGGCAGCACGCGATTGCTCGATTACGGCAGCGGCGGTGCCGGCCCGGCGGTGCTGGTCGTGCCGTCGCTGGTCAACCGCCATTATGTCCTCGACCTGCTGCCCGAGCGCAGCTTCGTGCGGCGCCTGGCTGCCGCCGGGCTGCGGCCGCTGGTCGTCGATTGGGACGCGCCGGGGCCGGACGAACGCGGGTTCGGCCTCGGCGAGTACATCGCGGTCCGCCTCGATGCGGCCGCGGCCGCCGCTCGCGCGCTCGCGCCGGGGCCGCTCGGCATCATCGGCTATTGCATGGGCGGTTTGCTGGCCCTGGCGCTGGCCTTGCGCCGCCCGGCCGACGCCGCCGCCCTGATGCTGCTGGCGACGCCATGGGATTTTCACGCCGAGCGGCGGGCGCAGGCGGAATTGCTCGGTCTTGCGGCAGACTGGCTGCCGCCGGGCTTCGCTGCGGTGCCGGTCGCGGTGATCCAGACCCTGTTCCTCGCGCTCGACCCGTTCCTGGCCGAGCGCAAGTTCCGCCGCTTTGCCGAGCTCGATCCCGATGGCGAGGCGGCGCGCATGTTCGTCGCGCTCGAAGACTGGATCAACGACGGCGTGCCGCTGGCTCGCCGCGTCGCCGGCGAATGCGCGCGATCCTGGTATCGCGACAACGATCCGGCGCGCGGCCGATGGCTTGTCGCCGGCGAGCCGGTATTGCCGCAGCGCCTCGCCTGCCCCGCCCTCGTCGTCGTGCCGAGCCGCGACCGCATCGTGCCGCCCGGCTCGGCCGAGCCGTTGGCCGCCGTGCTGCCGCGGGCCGAGACGTTGCGGCCGCCGCTCGGCCATATCGGCATGATGACCGGGGCGGCGGCGCCGCAGGCCCTGTGGCCGGCGCTAGCCGACTGGCTGTGCGCGCACGTCCCGGCCGGATAGGTGCCGGTGCGCTGGAATTGGCCGGCGCGGCTTTTAGTGTCACAGTTCCTGCCTATATCCGCCGCAGGCTCATCCAGGAGATGCCTTCATGACCGACATCGTCATCGCCGGCGCCGCCCGCACCCCGGTCGGCACGTTCAACGGCGGGCTTTCGAGCCTGCCGGCACACAAGCTCGGCGAGGTCGCGATCGTCGAAGCGCTGAAGCGCGCCGGCGTCGATGCCAGGGAGGTGTCCGAGGTGATTTTGGGCCAGATTTTGGCTGCCGGCGAAGGCCAGAACCCGGCCCGCCAGGCCGCCATCGGCGCCGGCATCCCCTATGAGACGACGGCCTACGGGGTCAACCAATTGTGCGGCTCGGGGCTGCGCACGGTCGCGCTCGGCTACCAGGCGATCCGCAACGGCGACAGCGACATCGTCGTCGCCGGCGGCCAGGAAAGCATGAGCCAGGCGCCGCACTGCATCCATTTGCGCAACGGCGTCAAGATGGGCGACGGCGAGCTCGTCGACACGATGATCAAGGATGGGCTGTGGGATGCCTTCAACGGCTATCACATGGGCAACACCGCCGAAAACGTGGCGCAGCGCTGGCAGATCACGCGCGAGCAGCAGGACGCATTCGCGGCCCGCTCGCAGCAGAAGGCCGAGGCGGCGCAGAAATCGGGCCGCTTCAAGGACGAGATCGTGCCGGTTACGGTGCCGTCGCGCCGCGGCGACGCGATCGTCGCCGACGACGAGCACCCCAAGCACGGCACCACGGTCGAGGTCTTGGCCAAATTGCGCCCCGCCTTCGACAAGAACGGCACCGTGACCGCCGGCAACGCCTCGGGCATCAATGACGGCGCCGCGGCAGTGGTGCTGATGACCGCGGAGGCGGCGGCAAAGCGCGGCGTCAAACCGCTCGCCCGCATCGTCTCGTGGGCGACCGCCGGCGTCGATCCGGCGATCATGGGCACCGGGCCGATCCCGGCGAGCCGGCTCGCCTTAAAGCGGGCGGGCTGGTCGGCCGGCGAGCTCGACCTGATCGAGGCCAACGAAGCGTTCGCGGCGCAGGCCTGCGCCGTCAACCAGGATCTCGGCTGGAACACCGACCGGGTCAACGTCAATGGCGGGGCGATCGCGCTCGGCCACCCGATCGGCGCCTCCGGGGCGCGGGTGCTGGTGACGCTGCTTTACGAGATGCAGAAGCGCGACGCGAAAAAGGGCCTCGCCACCTTGTGCATCGGCGGCGGCATGGGAATTGCGATGTGCCTGGCGCGGGACTAGGCGCGCCGGCCTTCGGCTACCCTTGAGGGCCCGGCCCGCGGATCGGATCCGGGGGCGGCGCAGCCAGCCGGACCCGCCGACCTGCCACGGGACGGTCCTGATGGGCGTATGATGATTGGAAAACGGGAGGGAGCCATGCCCAGAGTGGCGGTGGTGACCGGCGGAACGCGCGGCATCGGCCGCGCCATCGCCGTTCGGCTGAACGAGGCGGGGTACCGGGTCGCGGCGAATTACGGTAACGACGACGACACCGCCCGGGTGTTTCACAACGAGACCGGCATTCCGGTCTTCAAATTCGATGTCGCCGATTTCGCCGCCTGCGCCGAGGGCGTCGCCGCGATCGAGGCGCAATTGGGGCCGATCGAGGTCCTCGTCAACAATGCCGGCATCACCCGCGACGCGACGATGCAGCGCATGAGTTACGAGCACTGGGCGGCAGTTATCCAGACGAACCTGTCATCGTGCTTTAACATGTCGCGCGCCGTTATCGAGGGCATGCGCGACCGCCGCTTTGGCCGCATCGTCAACATCGGCTCGATCAACGGGCAGGCCGGGCAATACGGCCAGGTCAATTATGCGGCGGCCAAGTCGGGCATTCACGGCTTCACCAAGGCCTTGGCGCAGGAAACCGCGAGCCGCGGCATTACCGTCAACGCCGTCGCTCCCGGCTATGTCGATACCGAGATGGTGCGGCGAGTGCCCCCGGACGTTCTCGAAAAGATCGTCGCCCGCATCCCGGTCGGGCGCCTCGGCAAGGCCGACGACATCGCCCGCACGGTGCTGTTCCTGGTTGCCGACGAGGCCGATTTCATCACCGGCTCGACCCTGTCGGTCAACGGCGGCCAGCACATGTATTAACCGGGATCGGCGACGGGGGGCGGGAATGAGGCTGGCGATCGCGCTCAAGGTTTCGCCCGAGCAGGGCGGCATCGACATGGGCCTGGTATGGGAGGCCGAGCGGCTCGGCTTCGATGCGGTGTGGGCGGGCGAAGCCTACGGCACCGACGCGGTGACACCGGTTGCCTGGGTATTGGCGCGCACCAACCGCATCAAGGCCGGCACCGGCATCATGCAGATGCCGGCGCGCACCCCCGCCTGCGCCGCGATGACGGCGATGACCTTGCAGGCCTTGTCGGGCAACCGCTTCCTGTGCGGCGTCGGGCCGTCGGGGCCCCAGGTCGTCGAAGGCTGGCACGGCGTTCCGTTCGGCAAGCCCCTGACCCGCACCCGGGAATACATCGCCATCATCCGCCAGGTGCTGGAACGCAAGGGGCCGCTCGAATATCACGGCGAGCATTACGACATCCCCTATACCGGGCCGGGCCGCAGCGGGCTCGCCAAGCCGCTCAGAAGCATCGTCCACGGCGACCCGTCGCTCAAAATCTATACCGCGCCCAATTCGCCGGCCGGGCTGCGCACCGCCGGCGAGGTCGCCGACGGCGCCCTGCCCTATTTCATGTCGCCGGAAAAATCCGACGAGATCGTGGGCCCGATCCGCGACGGCCGCGCCCGCGCGGGCAAAGCCACCGATCTCGGCGATTTCGACCTGGCGCCCTATGTGCGCGTCAATATGGGCGACGATCTCGACAAATGCCGCGACGCGTTGCGCCCGGGCCTGGCGCTCTATATCGGCGGCATGGGCGCGCGCGACCGCAATTTCTACAACGATCTTGCCAAGCGGCTCGGCTATGCGGCCGCAGCGGCAGAAATCCAGGACCATTTTCTCGCCGGCCGCCGCAATGAGGCCGCGGCCGCGGTGCCCGACGATTTTATCGACGAGATTTCGCTGGTCGGGCCGAAGGCGCGGATCGTTGACCGGATTCAGGCCTGGCAGGCGCTCGCCCGCGACCGGCGGATCGGCTCGCTGGTTCTGGCCGGCGCCGACGCGGCGGCGATGCGCGCCATCGCCGAGGCAGTGCTGTAACCCGACGCGCTGGACCGCGGGGGTCCCGCCCGCACGCGGCCAAGACGGCCGCGCTCCTACGCCGCCAGTCGCTCCCGTGCCGCCGCCTTGATCATCGCCGCGCCCTTCTCGGCGATCATGATCGTCGGCGCGTTGGTGTTGGTCGAGGTCACCGCCGGCATCACCGACGCGTCGATGACCCGCAGCCCGTCAAGCCCGTGCACGCGCAATTCGCCGTCGACGACGCAATTGGGATTTGGGCCCATCATGCAGCTGCAGCTCGCGTGGTAGACCGTGGACCCGTTCGCCCGCGCGTAATCGAGCAATTCGTCGTCGCTCTGCACGTCCGCGCCCGGCATCGTTTCGGCGACGACGTGTTTCGCCAGGGCCGGCGCGGCAAACAGGCGGCGCACGAATTTCAGCCCGCCGACGATCGCGCGGCGGTCGGCCTCCTCGGCGAGATAGCGCGGGTTGATCGCCGGCTGCTCGTGCGGGTCGGGTGAGCGCACCAGCACATAGCCGCGCGACAAGGGGCGCATCTGCCACGGTCCGCCGGTGATGCCGGGCTTGTCGTCGAGCTTGCGGATGAGGCCCGGCTTGTAGCTTGCCGGCGCAAAGACGACCTGCACGTCGGGCGTGGCCGATTCCTCCAGCACCTTGACCGAAGCGGCGCACAGTGAGGCGCTGTAGGTCAGCATGCCGGTGCCGGTGGTCACATAGCGCAACACCTCGTTGGCAAAGCTGAGGCCGCGGCCGCGCTCGTTCAGCGTCTCGACGCCGCGCACCTCGGCCGACATGCGCGCGATGTAATGGTCCTGGAAATTCTGCCCGACGCCGGGCAGCGCGTGATGCACCGCGATGCCGGCCTTGGCCAATACCTCGGGCCCGCCGACGCCCGACAATTGCAACAGGTGCGGCGAGCCGACCGCGCCGGCGGCAAGGATCACTTCGCGCGCCGCATCGGCCCGCTCGACGCCGCTCTGCCGCGAAAACTCGATCCCGACCGCGCGCCTGCCGTCGAAGAGCACGCGGTGGACCAGCGCCTTGGTGACGATCTGCAAATTCGGCCGCTTTGCCGCGGGGCGCAGATAGGTGCGCGCGGCGCTGGCGCGGCGGCGGCCGCCGCGGGTCTGCTGGCACCAGCCGATCGAATCCCCGGCGCCCGGCGGCAGGTTGTTGACGTCGGGCCGGTATTCGAGGCCGAGCTCCTGCGCCGCGGCGACGATCGCCTGGCACGCCGCCGGCCGCTCGCTCATCGGCGAGGTGGTCAGAAAGCCGCGAGTGCCATGAATCTCAGCATCTTCGCCCTGCCAGTTCTCGGCCTGCTTGAAGTAGGGCAAGACATCGTCCCAGCTCCAGCCGCGATTGCCGAGCTGCGCCCAGTGGTCGAAATCCTCGGGCTGGCCACGGATGTAGATGAGGCCGTTGATCGACGACGAGCCGCCCAATACCCGGCCGCGCGGATAGACGATGGCGCGGCCATTGGTGCCGGGGTCGGCCTCGGCCTTGAACCCCCAGGTCAGCTGTTTGTGGTCGAGCAGCTTCATGAACCCGACCGGGATGTGAATGAGCGGGTTCCAGTCCTTGCCGCCGGCCTCGATCAGCACGACCCGAACGGCGGGGTCCTCGGTCAGCCGGTTGGCGAGCACGCACCCGGCCGACCCGGCCCCGACGATCACGTAATCCGCCTGCATCGCGTTTCTCTCCCCCTTTTGCCCTCACCCTTCCCATCCCTCGCGGGATGGGTCCCTTCCCTCTCCCGCAATGCGGGAGAGGGGGCCGAGAGCCGGCACCGCCGGCGCGAGGCGGGTGAGGGCTACGCCGCCCCGGACCGCGGGCGTCCCGCCCGCATGCGGCCGAGACGGCCGCGCTCCTACGCCGCCAGTCGCTCGCGTGCCGCCGCCTTGATCATCGCCGCGCCCTTTTCGGCGATCATGATCGTCGGCGCGTTAGTGTTGGTCGAGGTCACCGCCGGCATCACCGAGGCGTCGATGACGCGCAAGCCGTCGATCCCATGCACGCGCAATTGGTCGTCGACCACGGCCATC
>JASHNY010000085.1 GCA_030041385.1 Alphaproteobacteria bacterium | reverse complement strand
GGCATCCGCGGGCGAGGTGCTGGTTTCGGCGGGAGGCGGCGGCGCCGGCGGCCGCTTGATGGCCGTGGCGCTGGCGGCGCGCCGCCTCGGCTGCCTCGCCGGGGCGCCGTGGCGTCTCCTCGCCGGCGCCAGCCTGTCGGCAGCGGAATTTGCGGCGCTGCAGGGCGAAGCGCCGGGCGGCGTCGCGGTCGAGCGGTTTCGTGCTGATTTCCCGGCCCTGCTGCGGCGCTGCCGGGTTTCGGTCAGCCAGGCCGGGTACAATACCGTGCTCGATCTCGTCGCGGCGCGGGTGCCATCGGTACTGGTTCCGTTTTCGGCCGGGGGCGAGACCGAGCAACCGGTGCGTGCCGAACATCTCGCTGTGTGCGGCGCCGCCGAGCTGGTCCGCGAAGACGAATTGACGGCGGCGACGCTGGCGGCGGCGATCGAGCGCGCCGCGGCGCGGCGACCGGCTGCGCTGGCCATCGATGCCGGCGGCACGCACCGCTCGGCACGAATTATCGCGCGGCTGCTCGACCGCCGGGATTTGGTATCGGGCGGCGGGGACGGTATGATCGCGCAATGAACCTTGTCGCGAAGCCCGACGCGGCAGCGACTGCCGAATGGCCCGATTTGGTGAACGAGCTCGATCGGTGGGGAAACGCTGGACGGATCGCCGCGTTCTGGTGGCGGGACGACGATGCGGTGGCGATGACGCCAGCGCTCGCCCGGCTGTTGTCGATCGCCGGCACCGCACCGCTTGCGCTCGCGGTGATCCCGGCGGCGGCCGAGACGGAACTGGCGGCGGCGTTTGGCCCGCTGCCGCAGGTCGCGGTGCTGCAGCACGGCTGGCGCCATGTCAACCATGCCAAGGCGGGAAAGAAGAGCGAATTCCCGCCCGGCCGCCCGCCGCGCGACGTGGCCGCCGATCTGGCTGCCGGGCGCGCACGGCTGGCCGCATTGTTCGGCGCTCGGGCCTTGCCGGTCTTGGTGCCGCCGTGGAACCGGTTCGACGCCGGGTTTGTGCCGTTGCTGGCGCCTGCCGGGATCGCCTCGCTATCAGTCATGGCGCCGCGCCCGGAGCCGCTGGCGACGAGCGAAGCCGCGGCGGTCGATGTCAACACCGATCTTGTCGCCTGGAAGGGCGATCGCGGTTTTATCGGCACCGCTGCCGCGCTGGGCGGCATCCTCGCCGAATTGCGCCGCCGCCGGCTCGGCGTCGGCAACCCCGCGGCGGCGCTGGGAATCCTGAGCCACCACCTGGTCATGGACGACGCCGCAGCCGAATTCCTCGCGCAATTGCGGGAACTGATCGGGGCGCACCGGGCGGCGCGCTGGGCCGACATTCGCGAGCTGCGGCCGTGACGACGATCCCGGACGCTGCCGAAACCGTGAATGCCGAACCCGGCGTCACCCATCACGCCTATCCCGCGTCGGCAATGGCCGGCGACTACCTGCGCGCCGCGGCCGGGCTGGTGCCGACCGGGATCCTGCTGAGCTCGGTGCCGCTGGCGACGGTGTCCGGGGTGGTGCTGGCTAGCCTCGCCGCGATCTTCGCCCTGTTCGCGGCGCGCACGGTATTGCGGCACCGCTGCCTTATCGAGATGAGCGAGACCGAGTTGCGCGCGTCCGGCCTGTGGCCCCGCTCGATCGCCTGGACCGCGCTCGACCGCTTCAAGCTCGGCTACTACTCGACGCGACGCGACCGGCGTGCCGGCTGGATGCAGCTCGAACTCGGGGTGCGCGGCACCCGACTGCGCCTCGACAGCCGCATCGGCGGGTTCGACGCGGTAGTCCGCCGGGCGGCTTCGACGGCATTCGCGCGCGGGCTCGAATTGAGCCCGACGACGCTCGCCAATCTGCAGGCGCTCGGCATCCGCGCGCACGACGCCGGGAGCTGGCGGTGAGCGATCTTCTCCGCATCCGCGACCTGCACGTCCGGTTCGCGACGCCGGCGGGGTTCATCGCCGCGGTCAAGGGCGTCTCGTTGCGGCTGCGCCCGGCCTCGACGGTGGCGCTGGTCGGCGAGTCGGGGTCCGGCAAATCGGTCGTCAGCCAGGCGATCCTGCGCATCCTGCCGCGCAACGGCGAGATCACCCGCGGCGAGATCCTGTTCGACGACCCGCGCCATCCCGGCGCGCCCGTCGACCTGGCGGGCCTGCCGGTCGACGGGGCGGCGATGCGGGCGATCCGCGGCGGCCGCATCTCGATCATCTTCCAAGAGCCGATGAGCTCGCTGTCGCCGCTGCACACGATCGGCAACCAGGTCGGCGAGGCGCTGCGCCTGCACCGCGAGGTCGGCGCCTCCGAAGCCAAGGAGCTGACCCAGGACATGCTGCGCCTCGTCGGCTTTCCCGACCCGGCGCGGGCATGGCGCAGCTATCCGTTCGAACTCTCGGGCGGGTTGCGGCAGCGCGCGATGATCGCGATGGCGCTGGTCTGCCGGCCCGCCCTGCTGATCGCCGACGAGCCGACGACCGCGCTGGACGTGACCATCCAGGCGCAGATTCTGAAGCTGATCGTGGAATTGCAGCAGGAGCTCGGCATGGCCGTGCTGCTGATCACCCACGATCTGGGCGTTGTCGCCAACGTCGCCGAAGAGATCGTGGTCATGTACCACGGCGAGGTGATGGAGAGCGGCACGCTCGACGACATCTTCCGGCGCGGCACCCACCCCTACCTGAAGGCGCTGCTGCGCGCGGTGCCGCGGCTCGACATGGAGCCGGGCGCGCGCCTGGTGCCGATCCGCGAAATCGCGCCCGGCGAGGCGCCGCACCTGATGGCGGAAAAGCCGGTGTGGCCGGCGGGGGCAAACGGGACCCTGCTCGAATGCGCCGGCCTGCGCAAAAGCTTTGCCCTGCGCCGGAGCGGGGTATTCGGCGGCGCCGCGGAAACGCGCGCCGTCGCGGTCGACGGGGTCAGCCTCGCCATCGCGCGCGGCGAGTGTCTCGGCCTTGTCGGCGAAAGCGGCTGCGGCAAGACCACGCTGAGCAAGATGCTGCTGCGGGCGGAAAAGCCGGATGCCGGCCGCATCACCTTCAACGACCACGGCGTCGAGACCGACGTGCTGGCCCTGCAGGGCGAGGGGCTGAAAAATTTCCGTCGCAAGGTCCAGTATATCTTCCAGGACCCTTTCGGTTCGCTCAATCCGCGAATGACGGTGTTCGACATCATCGCCGAGCCGCTGCTGATCCACGGCGTCGGCACCCCCCGCCTGCGTCGCGACATGGTCGATGAACTGGCCAACCTGGTCGGGCTCGACCGGCGTCACCTGCGCCGCTACCCGCACAGCTTTTCCGGCGGCCAGCGGCAACGCATCGGCATCGCCCGGGCCCTCGCGCTGCGCCCCGACCTGGTCATCTGCGACGAGCCGGTCTCCGCGCTCGACGTGTCGATCCAGGCGCAGATCCTGAACCTGCTGATCGACCTCAAGGAAAAGCTGGGCCTCACCTATCTGTTCATCTCGCACAATCTGGCGGTGGTCGATTACATCGCCGACCGCATCGCCGTGATGTGCGCCGGGCGGATCGTCGAGATCGCCGGTCGCGGCGTGTTGTTCCGCGACCCGGTGCACCCCTACACCCAGGCGCTGCTGGCGGCGGTGCCAGCCCCCGATCCGGCGCACCGGCTCGATTTCCACCGGCTGATGGAGGACAAGGCGTCGGACCCGGCGGCGTGGCCGCCCCCGTTCCGGCGCGAGCCGGGCAGCCTGCCGCGCCTGGTCGAAATCGCCCCGCGCCATTTCGTCGATGCCGCCGTGGCGCCCGAGAGCGCGGCGGAATGGCATGCGAGCCGCGGCCTGGCGCCAGCGGGCGGCGCATGAACCGGCGCGAGTTCACTATCGGGATGGCGCTCGGCCTGGTGTTGCCGGCGGCCTCGGCGGATGCCGCGCTGGTCGAGACGCCGTCATTGGCGGACAAGGTCGCCAGTGGCGCGCTCCCGCCGGTTTCCCAGCGCATCCCGCACGAGCCCTCGCTGGCCGAGCTGGAAATGCTGGGCTATCCGGGCGGCACGCTGCACATGCTGATGGCAAGCCCGAAAGACACGCGGCTGATGGTGGTCTACGGCTATGCCCGGCTCGTCGCCTATACCCCGGCCCTGGCGATCGTGCCTGACATTTTGCGCGCGGCCGATGTCGAGGACGGGCGCCGCTTTACGCTGCACCTGCGCGCCGGCATGAAATGGTCGGACGGCAAGCCCTTTACCAGCGAGGATTTCCGCTACTGGTTCGAGGACATCGCCGGCAACCCCAAATTGTCGCCCTCGGGACTGCCGGTGACCCTGCAGCCGAACGGCCAGAAGCCGCAATTCGAGGTGCTCGACGAGCGCACCGTCCGCTACACCTGGCCGCAGCCCAACCCGCTGTTCCTGCCGGCCCTGGCGGGGGCCTATCCGCTGTTCATCTATGCGCCGTCCCACTACCTGAAAAAGTTCAATCCAAAATACGCCGACAAGGAGACATTGGCGGCGCGGGTCAAGAAGGCCGGCGTGCGCAACTGGGCCGCGCTTCACACCAAGCGCGACGCGCAGTACCACAACGACAATCCCGACCTGCCGTCATTGCAGCCGTGGATATTGAAGACGAAGCTGCCAGCCGAGCGCATCATCTTCGAGCGCAACCCGTATTATTACCGCGTCGACGGCGCCGGCCATCAGCTGCCCTACATCGACCGGGTCATCTTCACGATCGCCGACGCCAAGCTGATCCCGGCCAAGACCGGCGCCGGCGAGAGCGACCTGCAGGCGCGCTATCTGCGCTTCGACGATTACACCTTTCTGAAAGCCGGCGAACAGCAGAACGACTACCGGGTGCGGCTGTGGCGCACCGGCCCGGGCAGCCAGTTTGCCCTGTACCCCAACCTCAACGTCACGGACCCCGTCTGGCGCAAGCTGTTTCGCGACGTCCGCTTTCGCCGCGCCCTGTCGCTCGGCATCAACCGGCACGAGCTCAACCAGGTGATCTATTTCGGCCTGGCGATCGAGGGGCAGAACACGGTATTGCCGCAGAGCCCGCTGTTCCGGCCGGAATACCGCGACGCCTGGGCGCATTACGATCCCGCCCAGGCCAACCGGCTGCTCGACGAACTGGGGCTGAAGCGCGAGGGCGACGGCATCCGCACGCTGCCGGACGGGCGTTCCTGCGACATCATCGTCGAGGATTCGGGCGAATCGAGCGAGAAATCCGACATCCTGCAGCTGATCCGCGATTCGTGGCGGCATATCGGGGTCCAGCTCTATTCGCGGCCCGAGCAATTGACCCTGTTCCGCGAGCGCGTGTTCGAGGGCGCGGCGCAGATGTCGCTCGACAACGGCATCGACAACGGCATCCCCACCGCCCAGATGCCGCCTTCCGACTTCGCCCCGACCAGCCAGCAGCAGCTCGAATGGCCGAAATGGGGCGAGTACATGGAAACCAAGGGCGAGGCGGGGCAGGCGCCCGACCTGCCCGACGCGATCAAGCTCAAAGACCTCTACGGCAAGTGGCTATCGGCCACCTCCGATGCCGTGCAGGCGGAAATCTGGCACCAGATGCTGCACATCTACGCCCAGGCGGTGTTTTCGATCGGCCTCGTCGCCGGCGTGCTGCAGCCGGTCGTGGTTAACGAGCGTGTGCACAACGTGCCGAACCAGGGGATCTACAACTGGGACCCGGGAGCGCATTTCGGCATCTACAAGCCCGACGGGTTCTGGTTCGGCAAGGAGGGCACCACCTCGGCATCGTTGCAGACGCCCGAGCATTAGCGGAAGATCGCGGGACGATGCTCGGCTATCTCGTCCGCCGCATCCTGGTGATGATCCCGACGCTGATCGCGATCAGCATCGTGATCTTTACGATCATCAATCTGCCGCCGGGCGATTATTTCTCGACCTACATTGCCGAACTGCAGAGCCAGGGCGAGCACGCGAACCTCGCCAAGATCGCCTTCCTCAGGGCCGAATACGGCTTCGACCAGCCGCTGTGGCGGCAGTACCTGGTATGGGCGTTCGGGATGTTGCACGGCAACATGGGGTATTCGTTCGCCTACGACATGCCGGTCACCCAGGTCGTCGGCGACCGCCTGTTCATGACCTTCCTGGTCTCCTTCACCACGATCCTCTTTACCTATGCGGTGGCGTTTCCGATCGGGGTGTACTCGGCCACGCACCAGTACAGCCTGGGCGATTACCTGCTGACCTTCGTCGGGTTTATCGGGCTTGCGACCCCGAGCTTCCTGCTCGCCCTGGTTCTGGTCTATGCCACCCACGTCTATTTCGGCATCTCGATCGGCGGGCTGATGGACCCGCACTACATGGGCCAGCCGTGGACGTGGGGCAAACTGGCCTCGGTCGCGGCCCATATCTGGGTTCCGGTCGTCGTCATCGGCGCCGCCGGCACCGCGGCGATGATCCGAAGGCTACGCGCCAACCTGCTCGACGAATTGCAGAAGCAGTACGTCGTCACCGCCCGCGCCAAGGGGCTGCACCCGCTCAAGACGCTGTTCAAGTACCCGCTGCGGATGGCGCTCAACCCGTTCATCTCGGATATCGGTTCGCTGTTGCCGCAGGTGATCTCGGGGGCGGCGATCGTCTCCGTCGTCATGTCGTTGCCGACGACCGGCCCGATGCTGCTCGACGCCCTGCGCAGCCAGGACATGTATCTGGCCGGCTCGTTCCTGATGTTCATGGCGTTCCTGACCGTGATCGGCGTGTTCCTATCGGATCTGGCGCTGGCCGCGCTCGACCCGCGCATCCGGCTGCAAGCGGGGCGGCAGGGATGAGCGAGCTCGATCTCAACCCCGCAACGCGGCTGCCGCATTACGTCTCGCCGGCGCCGTTCGATCCCCAGTCGATCGAGGAGATGACCCCGGCGCAGGAGCGCTTCTACCGGGCGTCGCAGTGGCGGATGATGTGGTGGCGGCTGCGCCGGCACCGGGTCGCGGTCGCGTCGGGGGCGATCCTGCTGGCGGCCTACGTCGCGATCCTGTTCTGCGAGATGCTCGCTCCCTATGCCCTCGACACGCGCAACACCGATTTCATCTACGCCCCGCCGCAGCAGCTCCATTTGTTCGACCGCGGCCACCTGGTCTGGCCGTATGTCTATGGCACAGACTACAAGCTCGACATGAGCCAACTGCGCCGGGTCTATACGCCAGACCCGAACAAGCGCCAGCCGCTGAGGTTTTTCTGCAGCGGCGACCCGTATTCGTACTGGGGCCTGATCCCCGGCGATTTCCACCTCGCCTGCCCGGCGAAAGGCGGCCAGCTTTTCCTGCTCGGCACCGATCGGCTCGGCCGCGATATGCTGTCGCGCATCATTTACGGCGCGCGCATTTCGTTGACGGTCGGGCTGATCGGCGTCGCCGTCAGCTTCACCCTCGGCATCGTCGTCGGCGGCATCGCCGGCTATTACGGCGGCTGGACCGACATATTGATCCAGCGTGCGATCGAGGTGATCCAGTCGTTCCCGCACCTGCCGCTGTGGATGGCGCTGTCGGCGATCCTGCCGGTGACGTGGAGCCCGATCCTCGTCTATTTCGGCATTACGATCATCCTCGGCACGATCGAGTGGACCCACCTCGCGCGCGCCGTGCGCTCCAAGCTCCTCGCTCTGCGCGAGGAGGATTTCTGCACTGCGGCGGTATTGATGGGGGCGAGCCCGACGCGGATCATCGGGCGGCACCTGTTGCCAAGCTTCATGAGCCACCTGATCGCCTCGGCGACGCTGATGATCCCCGGCATGATCCTCGGCGAGACCGCGCTGTCGTTTCTCGGCCTTGGGCTGCGCGCCCCGATCACGAGTTGGGGCGTATTGCTGAACGAGGCGCAGAACATCAGCGTCGTCGCGCTCTACCCGTGGCTGATGGCACCGGTCGTGCCGGTGATCGTGACCGTGCTGGCGTTCAACTTCTTTGGCGACGGATTGCGCGACGCCGCCGACCCGTATCACTGAGCCCCAATCCGATCCCCTACTGGGGCGGCGCGATCAGCCGGTGGATCAGCGGCGCGATCAGCGGCTGGCAGATCGACACGACTACAACCCCGCCGAACACGCCGACCAGGCGGTCGATCGCCGGCAGGATGCTGGCCGACGGCCCCTGGCCCTGGACCATCGCAATGATGATCGCGATCGCGGCCTGGTGCCCGACATAGGAGGCATCGGAATTGCCCTGCAGAACATGGGCGGACAGGTAGAGCCCCACCGCGAACGCCGCCAGCCACGGGATGAACGATCCGCCGACGAAATGCAGCGCCGCGAGGGCGTAGGCGCCGCCGAAAAAGCACCCGGCCGCACGGGTCACCGCCTTCCACACCGGCTCCCGGCGCATCGCCGTCAAGATCACGAAGGCCGAAATCGGGGTCTGGCTCAGCGCCGGCAAATCCAGCGTGTTCCAGATCAGCGGAATGAGCGCGATGGCGATGCCGCCGGTTGCCGCGACGACCGCGAGCTCGCGGTCGATCGGCCGCGTCCACACCCCCGGCCTGGGCGCGGCGGCAGCCTGCAACACGGCCGGGTCGGCCACCGCATAATCGACGGCGCAGGCGACGACGACGCCGACGGCGATCTCGATGCCGCGATAGACTGCGAGGTCGAGCGCGGCCCCGGGCTGTGCCAGCGTGCCGAACATGATCAGGATCACGGTCATCCCGCCCAGCAGCAGCGCATAACCATGCTCGGCGCGTTCCTGCCCGTAGATGGCGAAGCCGGTGCATCCCGCCGCGATCGTCAGGAACACCAGGTGGTCGGCAACCACCGCCGCGGCGAGATAGCCGATCAGCGCGCCGACGGCAGTGCCGAGCACGCGGTCGACGCTGCGCGCCAGTGTCGCCGCCCTGTCGTGCTGCACGATCGCGATGCAGGTGATTCCCGCCCACCAGGGATTGTTGAGATGCAGCAGGAACGCGATCAGCGTCGCCGCTACCGCGGAGAGCGCGGTCCTCAGCGCCGGGTTGGAACGCGGCCCGGTCAACGACAGGGTGCGCACGTCGTCGGCGAGGTCGGCGGCCAGGCGATCAAGGAGAGCGGGCATCCGCCGGCGCTCAGCGGAAAAAGAAGACGCGCGCGTCGGCACCCATGAACAGGCCCCGGATGGGAACCGGCGGATCGAGCAGGATCGTCACCTGCAAGCGGCGGCGCAGCCGGATCCAATCGGTCGTCGGCGCGACATAGGGCAGCAGCCCCTCGCGCACCCGTTGCCGGGCGATGCCGCGCCCGGTGCCTTGCACATGCCCGGGGAAAACATGCCACGGGTCGCTGCCTAGCCACACCCAGACGCGCTGGCCAGGCGTCGTCGCAGCGGCGACGTCCTCCTTGAAATTGGCGACGACGCGCCAGCGCGAACCGTCGACGATGCCAACGAGAGGCTCGCCGACCCGCGCATAAGTGCCCGGCCGCAAGGTCAGGTTGTTGATATAGCCGCCGACCGGGGCGCTGAGCCGGGTGCGGGAGAGCCGGTATTCGGCAAGCGCCAATTCGGTGCGGGCGACCATGACCTGGGCGCGCGCTGCGGCGATCTGGCGGTCATCGACCTGCGACTGCGCCTGCCGCACGGCCAACAGATCGTGTGCGGCGCGCAACTGGTCGGCGGCCTTGTCGAGGTCGGCCTGCGACATGTACTGGTTGCCGGCCAAGGCCCTGACCCGGCCGAATTGCTGTTGTGCGAGGCGCAGCGCGGCGGCGGCCGCGTCGCGGCTTGCCGCGTCGGAGACCTGCGCCTCGCTCCTGACCGCGACCGCGGCTTCGAGGCTGGCGATCTGCTGCCGCTTGAGATTGACGTCGAGCTGATAGGGCTGCGGGTCGATGACCGCGATCGGGTCGCCGGCGGCAATTTTCTGGTTGTTTCGCACCAGCACGGTTTCGACGATGCCGGCGACCTCGGGCGCGACCGCGACGAGGTCCGAGCGGACATAGGCATCGGAGGTATAGGCGGCGACCGCGCCGACCCCGAAATAGCCGGCGATGCCGACCACCACGATCGCCAGCGCGATCAAGGCGCGAATGTGCGGACGCCACCGCGACGCGGCGGGCGCGGCCGTTGTTCGTGCGATATCCGTCGTGCTGTCGGGCATCGTCATGTCGCCGAGACTCTCCGCACCCGGCCGCCACGCGTCACATTTGAGCGCCCTCACTCCTTACGGATGCAGCACCAGCCCCTCGCGGGCGACGATCGTACCGCGGCGCTCGTCATCGGCGGCGGCGGCAATCACGTCCATCGCCGCATCGTCGTGGCCCGGGTCATGGTGGAACAGTACCAGCCGGCGCGCCCGCGCCGCATTGGCGATGCGCACCGCTTCCTGCCAGGTCGAGTGGCCCCAGTCGCGATGCGCCGGGAATTCGTCGTCGGTATAGGTCGCATCGTAGATCATGACGTCGGCATGATCGACCAGCCGCATCACGTTGCGGTCTCGCCGCCCGGGCCGGTGCTCGGTATCGGTGATGTAGGCGACGACCTTGCCACCGTACTCGATACGATAGCCGGTGGCGCCGTTCGGGTGGTTGAGCGGTGCGGTGTGAAGCGCGATCCCGGGGTGCGGCGCCAGCGTATCGCCGGCATGGAAATCGTGAAAGCTGAGCTTGGCCTTGAAGATGCCGACCGGAACCGGAAACAGCGGCGCCGACATCATCCGGCACAGCACCGCCTCGATCCCGGTCTCGGGCTTCAGGTGGCCCGCCCACAGGCGCAGTTCGCTGCGGGCGTCATAGCACGGGGCGAAGAACGGCAGTCCGACGACGTGGTCGAGGTGGGTATGGCTGTAGAACAGGTCGATATCGACCGGCTTGCCCTGCCGGGCGAGGTAGCGGCCAAACGGGCGCAGGCCCGAGCCCCCGTCGAACACCAGCAGACGATCGCCGCAGCGTATTTCGACGCAGGAGGTGTTGCCGCCATAGCGAACGGTATCGGGGCCGGGGCAGGCGATACTGCCGCGGACGCCCCAGAACCGAACGGCGAATTCCGGATGGGCCAAGGCCCGGTCCTCATCCTGTCCGCGTTCGAACAACTATAACGTTGAAAACCGCCGGAAAGCCATATCGGCGGGGGAGGGCCGCGGCGGCGGTACCAAAGGAATTTTTTTGAGCGGTTTTGCTCTTACCCCTCGTTAACCACTGCGGCGTTATGACTAGCCAGGCACAGTAGGCGGGAGACCGCAAATGACCGAGGCCCAGTACGACGCGGCGGTGGCCGCTTTCCTCCGCAGCAAGGGGGTGACCCGCTGCCCGACCGCGTGCGTCGTCCCCACCCATGCCAATGTCGGCGAATCGGACCGCGCCCAGTTGCGCGACTACAGCGCCGCAAGAGAGGCGGCCCGCATCGAAAGGCTTAAGGCCTACCAGCAGGCCGTCGCAGGCTGATATCAACCGCCGGCGCCGCCGCGGCACCGTCCCTCATCCACCATCCCCTTTTCCGCGATTTTTGCACCGCCAGCGCGGCAGGGACAGCAAGACGGCGCCGCGCCGTCAGCCTCTTCAGTGGAGCGGCCCTGCCTTGCCGCCCGCCCGGTCGAGGCCGGCGCGGCGAAACCCTTCCAGGTAGTGCTCGCGATCGGCGTCGCCCTTGATCGGCATGTGACGCGCGATCCATTCGAGCGAGATGTTCGGCTGCGCGCGACGGCAATCGCGCAGCGCGTCCCGCGCGAGGTCGAGGTGGCCGGCCATCGCCGCTGCAGCCGTGAGCACCCGGTGCGCTCCGACAAAATCGCTACGCTGGCGCAAGGCCTCGCGCGACAGCCTTATGGCCGCCTCGTAATCGCCGGCAAGAAACCGCGCCCACGCCAAAATCCCGCTGTAGACCGCCGCATACGGATCGCGCGGGCTGAGCCGCAAGGCCCGTCGCGCGGCCCGCTCGGCATCCTGCCAGCGCCCGCTATATGACAGCGACAGGCCATAGAAGCCCTGGGCCAGCGCAAAGTTCGGGTTGAGGCCCAGCGCCACTTCAAACTCCGCCAGCGAATCGTCGAAGCGGTGGGCGAACAGATAAACATGGCCCAGCGCGTGATGCGCCCACGGGTCTTCGCTGTCGGCGCGGATCGCCGCCAGCGCGGCGCTTTCGGCGAGCGGCATGGCCGCCGCCATGTCCATCCAGCCCATGTGCGCGGTAAACATGTAGCTGGTGGCCAGCACGCCGAGCGCCTGACCATAGGCCGGATCGATCGAGATCGCCTTTTCCAGCAGCGCCTGGGCGACGAGATTGTCCGCCCGGGTGACCCGCCAGTAATGCCCCAGCGCCCGCATCACCAGGTCCCAGGCGTCGAGATTGTCCGGCGCCTTGCGCTGGGCGCGAAAGTTTTCTGCCGCGTACAGGTGCGGCTCGATGTTGGAGACGATGTGTTCGGTGATCTCGTCCTGCACCGCAAAGACATCGGCGAGAGCGCGGTCATAGCGCTCGGCCCAGATGTGGCTGCCGGTGACCGCGTCGTTGAGCTGCGCGGTGATGCGCACACGGCTGCCGCTCTTGCGCACGCTGCCTTCGACCACGTAGCGGACCCCGAGAGCGTCGGCGATCTCGCGCATGTGGACGGATTTTCCCTTGTAGATGAACGACGAGTTGCGGGCGATCACGAGAAACCAGCGCAGCTTTGACAGCGCGGTGATGAGGTCTTCGCTGATCCCGTCCGAGAAATATTCCTGCTCGGGGTCGCCGCTCATGTTGGTGAAGGGCAGCACGGCGATCGCCGGCCGCTCGGCCGCCGCAGCGCCGGGCTCATCGCTTGCCGGCTCGGCGGCGGGCGCGCTGTGGACGAGGCCGACGAAGCGGAACCCCTTGCGCGCGATCGTGCGGATCAGCCGCTGTTCCTCGCCGCTGTCATTCAGTGCCCGCCGCGCGGCGTTGATCCGGGTGGTCAGGGTGGATTCGGAAACGATGCGGCCGTTCCACACCGCGTCGAACAGATCGTCCTTGGTGACGACCCGCGCGCGTTCGTGCAACAGGTAATTGATGACATCGAAAACCTGGGGCTCGACCGGGATCAGCGCGCCTGCCCGCCGCAATTCGCGGCGGTCCGCATCCAGCACGAAATCCTCGAACTGAAGTGGCACGGCCTGCCCCAAGCGCCGGTTGTCCACACGCCTCTTCCGCACCTCGCGCCATAATCAGGGATAGCTAAAGACAAAATCAAGCTGGGCTTAAGGCCTTGCCGAACCCGACGGCGCATCCTCGCAAGCCTTGTTGCTGGTCAATCCTGGGAGGCAACGATGTCTCAGACAGCTGCGACACAAGGCAATATCCCGGCTCGGCCCGACCTGGCTGCCGTCAAGGCACGCCAGCACGGCGCGTGGTCCGCCGGCGATTACGCGGTGGTCGGCACGACTTTGCAGATCGTCGGTGAGCAGTTATGCGAGGCGCTCGATCTGCGGCCGGGCAGCGCGGTGCTCGATGTCGCCGCCGGCAACGGCAACGCCACCCTGGCGGCGGCGCGGCGCTGGTGCGACGTGACCTCGACCGACTATGTGCCGGCGCTGCTCGAACGCGCCCGTGCCCGTGCCGCGGCGGACGGGCTGACCATCACCTTCCGCGAGGCCGACGCCGAGGCGCTGCCGTTTCCCGATGCCAGCTTCGATGTCGTCATGTCGACCTTCGGCGTGATGTTCACCCCGGATCAGGACAAGGCGGCATCCGAGCTGCTGCGGGTATGCAAGCCGGGCGGCAAGATCGGCCTGTCCAACTGGACGCCGGAGGGCTTTATCGGCCAGGTGTTCAAGACGCTCGGCCGGCACCTGCCGCCGCCGGCGGGCGTCAAGTCGCCGGTCTTGTGGGGCACCAAGGCGCGCCTCGACGAGATGTTCGACGCAGGGGCGCGCGAGATCGCCGCCGATCCGCGCATGTTCATGTTTCGCTATCGGTCGGCGCGCCATTGGCTCGACGTGTTCAGGACATTTTACGGGCCGATGCTGAAGGCTTTTGAAGCCCTCGACGCCAAGGCGCAAACGGCGCTGACGGACGATCTTCTCGCCCTGGTCGGCGAGTACAACCTCGCGAGAGACGGCACCGCTGCGGTGCCGGGCGAATATCTCGAAATCGTCATCACCAGGCGCTGACCCGGCCTGCGCCCGACTGCGCATCGGCGGCCCCGCTCCGCTCTGCCGCCGCCTCGGCATGCGCCGCGACGGCGACAGACGGAGTACCGCGCGACGCCCGCCGCGGGGTATAGTCTCCGCCGCAGACGGAGGGCGCGATGCATCTGTTCAAGGAGCACGGGGTCAAGGACGAGGCCGCGGCGGCGGCGCTGATCCCGGTCATCGATTTCGGCCCGTGTTTCGCCGGCGAGCCCGGCGCCCTCGCCGCCGTGGCCAGGACCGTGCGGCATGCCTGCGAGCATGTCGGGTTCTTTTACGCCGCGGGTCACGGCGTCGACGAGGCGGTGATCGAGAGCGCCTTTGCCGCCTCCCGGCGGTTCCACGCACTGCCCCTCGAAGAAAAGCTGAAATTGCGGCTCAACCAGAACAATATCGGCTACCTGCCGGTCAACGCCTCGGTGCAGGGCGCTTCGACCGTGCACA
>JASHNY010000238.1 GCA_030041385.1 Alphaproteobacteria bacterium | reverse complement strand
GCTCCCATTAAATTATCGGTTGAACCCGTGGTACTCGTCGCCGACCAAAACGACGACCGGGCGTCTGGTCCTTTCCGCCTCGGCGAAGGCGTGGCTGATGCGCGGTGCGTCCGCATCGCTCTCGACGAGGTAGTAATCGAGCCCGAACGCATTGATGAAGCGTTCGGTATAGGTCGCCGCGGTGTCGGTGGTGATGCCGTGGCGGGTCCAGCCGCGATAGCCGACCATCATCACGACCGGCACGTTGAGGCTCAACAGCCAGCCGCGGATCGAATCCCCCGATTCCATCATCCCGGTGTTCTGAATGAGGATCATCGGCTTTTTTCCACCGGCGGCGAGCCCAGCCGCAACCGAGCAGGCATGGCCTTCGCGGCTGACGCCGACGAGGCGCAATGACGGTTCGGCCTGCATCAGCAGGAAGAGCCAGTTGGTCTCGCTGTCGGGCAGCCAGACGATGTCGGTGACGCCGTTTGCCTTCATCTCCCGCAATACGGTTTCCGGGCTCAGGGATGCCGTCGCCGCCTCGCTCATCGCCCCCTCCGCACGTTTGTCGGCAGCATCGTACGATCCCGGCAAAGCGATAGGCAATCGGGCGATGTTGCCGATATTCTCGATGGCCAAGCGGTCGTGCGTCCTTCAAGACGCGGGCTGCGCCCGCTCCCTCAGGATGAGGAAAGCCCTTTTTGAAGCCGCCACAATCGGACTTCGTCTTGAGGAGCGACCGCCAGGGCGCGTCTCGAAAGACGCAAGACGGGCCTGCAGCCGGGCTGACCGAAATGCAGCGCCGGTTTCTCGACCGTCACCGCGTCGGCCATCTCGCCACCGCTGACCGCAATGGCGCGCCGCATGTCGTGCCGGTGTGCTATGCGCTGGGCGAGGACACGCTGTACATCGCGATCGACGAAAAGCCTAAGCACCGCGCCGTGCCGTTGAAACGCGAGCGCAACATCGCCGAAAACCCCGCGGTCGCCTTCGTCGTCGACCATTACGACGAGGACTGGACCCGGCTCGGCTGGGTGATGCTGCGCGGCCCGGCCGAATTGCTCGCCGGCGGCGACGAGCACGTAAAGGCCCAGGCGCTTTGCCGGGCGCGCTACCCGCAATTGCGCACGATGCGGCTCGACGGCCTGCCGGTCATCGCCGTGCGCATCGCCCGGGTCGCGAGCTGGGGCGATCTGCGGGCGTCGTGATCGACCGGCCAATCGGTCGAGATTGCTTCGCTCCGCTGGCAATGACACTCTGACCCCGTCATTGCGAGGCGCCGGAATGGCGCCGCGGCAATCCCGGCGCGACCAACGGCAGGGAGTACGGTCATGCATTTCGGCGTCTTGATGTTCCATACCGACTATTCGATGCCGGCGATCGCGCTGGCCCAGGCGATGGAAGCGCGCGGCTTCGAGTCGCTGTGGGCGCCCGAGCATTCGCACATTCCGCTCAGCCGCAAGACGCCGTTTCCCGGCGGCGGCGACCTGCCGAAGCCGTATTACGACGCGATGGACCCGTTTGTCGTGCTGAGTGCGGCCGCGGCGGCCACCAAGACGCTGCGGGTCGCGACCGGCGTGTGCCTGGTGATCCAGCGCGACACGATCCAGCTCGCCAAGCTCGTCGCCTCGCTCGACCAGGTGTCGAAGGGGCGGTTCCTGTTCGGCATCGGCGGCGGCTGGAACCAGGACGAGATGGAGGATCACGGTACGGTCTACGCGACCCGCTTCAAGAAGATGCGCGAGCAGGTCGAGGCGATGCGCGAGATCTGGACCAAGTCGAAACCCGAGTACCACGGCGACATCGTCTCGTTTCCGCCGATGATGACCTGGCCGAAGCCGGTGCAGACGCCGTTGCCGGTGATCGTCGGCGGCGCGTTTCCGCATGCCGCACGGCGGGCGGCGCGCTACGGCAATGGCTGGGCGCCGATCGCCGGGCGCGCGCCGTATGGCGACATCGCCGAGCACCTCCCGAAATTCAAGGAGATGCTGGCAGAGGCCGGGCGCACGATGGCCGACGTGCCGATCACGCTGATGGGCGGCGCCGAGGATGCCGACGCGATCAAGCGCTACCGCGACATGGGGATCGAGCGCTGGGTCGCGATGCTGCCCTGCGAAGGCGCCGACAAGACGTTGCCGGCGCTCGACCGCTGGGCCGCGATCATGCAGCGCGTCAACGCCTGAGCCGGGGAGGGAGCGACATGGCCGACATCAAGATCATCGCCGACGGTCTCGGCTTTCCCGAGGGACCCGTGTGGATGGCCGACGGCTCGGTCATCCTCGGCGAGATTTCGGGGCGGAAGGTGACGCGCGTCACGCCGGACGGAAAAAAGACCGAAATCGGCAAGGCCGGCGGCGGGCCGAACGGCGTCGCCACCGGGCCCGACGGCGCGCTCTATGTCTGCAACAACGGCGGCGCCGTCTACAACACCACGCCGAGCTTTCTATCGACCGGCCCGGCGCTCGATTACAAAAACGGCTCGATCCAGCGCATCGACCCCCGGACCGGCGAGACGCGCACGCTTTACACGGAATGCAACGGCCACAAACTGTCGGCGCCGAACGACATCGTCTTCGACCGGCAGGGCGGCTTCTACTTCACCGATCTCGGCAAGCGCTACGCGCATCACCGCGACCACGGCGGGCTCTATTACGCCTTGCCGGACGGGTCGAGCGTCACCGAGCTCGTCTACCCGATCGTCAGCCCGAACGGGGTCGGCCTGTCGCCCGACGAAAAGACGGTCTATGTCGCCGACACCGAGAGCTCGCGGATCTTCGCCTGGGATATCCTCGCCCCCGGCAGGGTCAGGCACGAGCCGTTCCCGGCGCCTTACGGCGGCCGCTGCGTGTGCGGCCTGCCCGGGTTCCAGCGCTTTGACAGCCTCGCGCTCGAAGCCTCGGGCAATATCTGCGTCGCCACCTTGGTGACCGGCCATATTACCGTGATCGCGCCAGACGGGCGGGTGGTGCGGCAGGTCAAGATGCCCGACGTCTACCCGACCAACATCTGCTTCGGCGGCCCGGACCTGCGCACCGCCTACATCACCCTGTCGGCATCCGGCCAGCTCGCGGCGATGGAATGGCCCGAGCCTGGGCTCAAGCTCAACTTCATGGCGTAACCGGGCATGCAAATCGAAATCATCTGCACCGGCGACGAGGTGCTGACCGGCAAGATCGTCAACACCAATTTCAGCTACATCACCCAGAAGCTGGAGGATGTCGGGCTCGGCGTGCGCTGGGGCACCACCATCGGCGACGATCGGGAAACGCTGCTCGCGGCGTTCCTTCATGCTGCCGAGCGGGCCGATGCGGTGATCGTCAATGGCGGGCTGGGGCCGACGGTCGATGACCTGTCGCAGGAGATCGCGGCCCGCGCCGCCGGGGTCGAGCTGGTGCTCAGCGAGGATTGGCTCGGGCGCATGGAGGAATTCTTTCGCCGGCGCAGCCGGGTCATGTCGCCCAACAACAAGAAGCAGGCGATGCTGCCGGCAACCGCCGAGATCCTCGACAACCCGATCGGCACGGCCTGCGGCTTTGCGATGGATATCGGCCAGGCGCGGTTCTTCTTTACCCCGGGCGTGCCGCGCGAACTGCGCCGCATGCTCGAAGAGCAGATCATCCCGAGGCTTCTCGCCCGCAGCGGTGCGCCAACCGCGATCCGGTTGAAGCGCTTTCACTCCTATGGGCTCGGCGAAAGCCATGTCGATGCCTTGCTCGCCGGGGTCGAGGAACTGGTGTCCGACGGCAGCGCCAAGCTCGGCTTTCGCGCCCACTACCCGCAGATCGAGACCAAGGTCACTGTGCGCGGCGCCAATGACGACGACATCGCCCGCAAGCTCAGCCCGGTGATCGCCGAGATACGCAAGCGGCTCGGCAATTTCATCCTGGCCGAAGACGACGACACCCTCGAAGGGGTCATCCTCGACCGGCTCGCTGCAACGCAGGGTTCGCTTGCCGTCGTTGAGATGTACACCAGCGGGCTGATCGCCTCGCGCCTCGCACCATTGCCGGGAGCGGAGGCGGTATTCCGCCGCGGCCTCGTCAGCCGCGACCTCGGCGAGATCCAGGCTGCGCTCGGACCGGCTGCCGGCGCCGATGCCGAGGTCACGAAAGAGGCGGCCGAAAACGTCGCCAAGGCGATGCGGCGGGCGAGCAGGGCAAGCCACGCGCTGGCGGTGTTGATCGATCTCGACGAGGGTCCCGACCGCATCGATTTCGGCGGCACGATCTGCATCGGCATCGCCACCGAGGGCGAGACCGAATCCCGTCGTTCGCGCATCCTCGGCGGGCGCGAATGGGTCCGTCTCGGCGCGGTCGAGTTGGGCCTGGACTGCCTGCGCCGGTTCCTGTTCGGCCTGCCGGTCGCCGAGCGCATCGATTTCGAGCGGAACTGAGCGGTGCCGCGCGATCCCCGCGGCGTGGACGAGGTGCGGCTCGTCCACAGCTCCGATGTGCATGTCGACGACGACCGCATCGCCTCATTGCATGGCGGTGACGGCACCGGCGGGCTGCGTGCGGTGCTGGCGGCGGCGCACCGGCTTCGCGCCGATATCGTGATCCTCGCCGGCGACACCTTCGACAACCACATGGTCTCGCCGGCGACCGTGGAGCGGGCCGGGCGCCTCTTGGCCGAAGCCGGATTGCCGGTCGTCGTCCTGCCCGGCAACCACGATCCGATCACCAAAGGCTCGGTGTGGGAGCGCGGCGGGTATGCGGAGATCGCGAACCTTCGCATCATCGGCATCACCGATGCGCGGATCGTCGCCTTTCCCGAGCACGGGATCGAGTTCTGGGGCAATGCGCACCACGACTATCTCGACATGGTGCCGCTCAAGGACCCGGTACCGCGCAGCGCCCGCCGGCACGTCGCGATCGGTCACGGCCATTACGAGCCGCCGGAGACCTGGGCCAACCCGCTGCGCCCGTCCTGGCTGATCAGCGACGCGATGATCGCCGCGACCGGCGCCGATTACCTTGCACTCGGCCATTGGGACCGGCCGGTGCAGGTCGGCGACGGCGCCGTGCCGGCCTATTATTCGGGTTCACCCGACTGGGCGAAGACGGTCAACCTGGTGCGCCTGACCGCGAACGGCGATGTCGTCGTCACGCGGGAGCCGGTCGGGTAGCACGCGATCCCCGTTATTGCGAGGAGCGGAGCGACGCGGCAATCTCGCGATGGCGGGGTTTGCCGTCACGAGGTGGCTTCGCTGCGCTCGCCATGACACCTTGAGGGGACCGCGATGCCTCAATCCATCCGCGCCGTTGTCGTCGATCCGTCGGCCGAGGGAAGGCTGGCGATCAAGCCGGTCGATCTGCGCGATCCGGACCGCGACGAGGTCGAGGTCAAGGTCACCGCGATCTCGCTCAATCGGGGTGAGACGCGGCGCGCAGTGCAGCAAGCCGAGCCGGGATGGCGGCCAGGCTGGGATTTCGCGGGAGTCGTCGAACACGCGGCCGCAGACGGCAGCGGCCCGCCGGTAGGAACGCGCGTCGTCGGCATCCTGCCGTCCGGCGCCTGGGCCGAGCGGGTCAACTGCCGCAGCCACGCCGTTGCCGCCTTGCCCGATGCGGTCAGCGACGCGCAGGCCGCAACCCTGCCGGTCGCCGGGCTGACGGCGCTGCACGCGTTGCGCCAGGGCGGGCTATTGCTCGGCCGCAAGGTATTGGTCGACGGCGCCTCGGGCGGGGTCGGCCATCTGGCGTGCCAGCTCGCCGCCGCGGCCGGCGCCGAGATATGGGGGCATGTCCGCCGGGCGGAGATGCGCGAGGCGGTCGCCCGGGTCTGCGATGGCCGTGTCGTGCTCGGTCCCGACCTTGCCGCCGCCAGGCCGCACGGGCCCTATTGGCTGATCCTCGATTCGGTCGGCGGCGCCGCCCTGTCGGCCGCGCTCGGCATGCTCGCGCCGGGCGGCACCTGCGTCACCTTCGGCGTGTCGGCAGCGGCGACCGCGACGATCGAAAGCCGCGAGTTTTTCGCCACCGGCGGGGCGCGGCTTTACGGCCTGACATTGTTCCACGAATTGATGAGCGTCGAGCGCGCTGGCATCGGGCTCGCGCTGCTGGCCGGGTTGATTGCCGCGGGAAAGCTGTCGCCGCAGATCGCCGTCGAGGCGACATGGGGTGAGGTCGGCACGATCGCGCGCCGGCTGATCGACCGCGACTTCGCCGGCAAGGCCGTCCTCCATATCGGGTGACGAGTCCCTCGCGCCATCGCGAGGCGCGGAGCGACGAAGCTAGGCCGCCGGCTGGCAGACGTGGATTTCGCGGTTGGCGAGAAGGTCGCGTGTCTTGGCCGCATAGGCTGCCATATGCGGCGAGGCGGCATGGGCCTTCAAATGGTCGAGGCTCTCCCATTTCTCGACGACGACAAAGGTGTCGGCGCCGAACTTGGCGCCGGCGCCGCCGTCGGCGTCGATGACCGGCCCGTATTCGATGCAGCCCGCCTCGGCGTGGACCGCCGGCATGTTGGCGCGAAACGCGGCCAGCACCTCATCGCGCTTGCCGGGCTTCGTGGTGATGATCGCGAGGACGTGTATCATGGTTCTGAGACCCCTCATCTTCGATCGTGATTGGGGCAGGATAGAGAGGCCGCCGGGCGAATGATACGGCCGCGGTAGGGCGTGACGAGATTTACCATGCTGCGGCCCCGTCGCAGCGTCCGCAGTAACAGATTGTTTACCCAGGGCTGAAAGGATCGCGCCATCTCGGCGAGGGCGCGGTGTTGGATTCAATCACCAGCCGGCTTCAACCGGTGGCGCAGGAACTTTTCGCTGCATGGTCGCGATTGCCGCGGCATGGCGGCGTGCCGCCGCGCGACAGCTTCGATCCCATGAGCATCGCCCGTATCCTTCCGGTCGTCAGCCTGATCGAGCGCTTCAGCGACGAAGAGTGGCGCATGCGCGTGGTCGGGACCGAGATCGAGCGGCGGTGGGGCCGATCATTGACCGGCCTCGACTATCGCCAGATCACCTCGCCGGCCGCGGCGGCCGCGACCTTGCGCGAATTCGCCGCGGTTTGCGCACAGCCGTGCGGTTCATGGGCGATGCGACACCTCAAGCTGGAGTCCGGTCGGCGGGTCGACGCCGAGACGCTGCGCCTGCCATTGCGCGCCCGCGATGGCAGCGTCAGCCTGATCCTGAGCTGCAGCGGCGAGCTGAGCGGCAGGTTTCAGGAAGACAGCGACCGCCGACGCGAGGTCATCACCCTGATTGAGCAGCAATTCCTCGACATCGGCGCCGGCATTCCGGCCACCCCGTGCGTTCTGTCGGCGACCTGACCCGTCGATTGGCGTTTACGAGGTGCTTCCGGCGGCGAGCGTATCCGCCTTGGCGTTGAGCGTCGCGATCAGCCCGTTGATGCCCTGGCTCCGCAGGATCGAGGCGAATTCCGAACGCCGCGTGGCCAGCTCGCTGATCGTGCCGTCAAGGTAGACGTCGGCGATCTGCCAATTGTCGCCCGATTGGCGCATCAGGTAGTTGATGTGCACCGGCGTGCCGTTGGCCTTGACGATCTCGCTGAGCACGATCTGGCCGCCGGTCGATGGCTGCTCGCCGGTTACCTGCATGCGTTCGCCCGAATAGCTGTCGAACCGTTCGGCGTAGACCGCGGCGATATAACGCTTGAAGGCCTGCGTGACCTGCTGCTGCTGCGCCGCATCGAGGGCCGCCCAGCCGGGCCCGACCGCGAGCCTAGTCATCAGCGGAATGTCGAACACCTGCCCGACGATCGGCTCAAGCTGCATGTAGCGCCCATGTGCGCCGAGCGTCGGGCCGTTCCGCATCACCTCGAGCAATGTCGAGTACAAGGTCCGCACGGTATTGGCACCCGTGCCCTCCGCACGCACAGCGCCGGGCGCCAGCGCCAATCCAGCTGCCAGCACCGCGGCGTAGAAGGGAACACGCCCGTATCGTTTCGTTAGCCCCCGCATGATTCCTCGCAGGATCTATTGAGGTTCGCCCGGGTTAGGTGATCCGTCGCGGCGAACATTCAAGCGCAGTGCAGAGGCATGGACCGATTGTCGCAAGCGCCGTCGCCGCGGAACCGTCTGTCGCCGCGCGCCGAATCGGCTAAGCTGGTTTTTTTGAGGAGGGACCGACATGTCTTACATTTACATGGTCCAGATGGACATCCCGGCCCAGTACGAGGCCGATTTCAACCGCATCTACGACACCGAGCACGTGCCGATGCTGTCGAAGGTGCCTGGCGTCAATAAGGTGACGCGCTATTGCCTCGAACGGTCGAACGACAGTCGTATGCAGAAATATCTGGCCATCTATGAGATCGATTCGCCGGCGGTGGTCGAATCGAAGGAATGGGAGGTGGCCGGCGCGTGGGGCGATTGGGCGACCAAGATCCGCCCGCACACGACCAGCCGCCATCACAGCTTTTTCAAGAAGATATAGCTGCGGTCGCCCGGCTCCCGGCCGCGACGGCGGGCCGCTTGCGGCCCGCTACGACCTCAGCACCACGCCGCTCGCGGCACCGGTGACGGTCCCGTTCTCGTAGGCGACCTGCCCGTTGACGATCGTATGGGTCACGCCGTGCGCCGGCATCACCATGCGCTTGGCGCCGCCAGGCAGGTCGAAGCGGCGCTCGCCGCGGCTCGACGAACCGACCGTCGCCGGGTCGAAGATCGCGATATCGGCGGCGTAGCCGGGCCGGAGCCGGCCGCGTCCCGCGATCCCGAACAGGTCGGCCGGCTGCGCGGTCAGCCGCGCGACCGCCTGTTCGAGGGTCATGATCTGGCGCTCGCGGACCCAGGTGCCGAGGAGATAGGTCGCATAGCCGGCGTCGCACAGCATATCGACATGGGCGCCAGCGTCGCCGAGCCCGATCAGGACCCGCGGGTCGGTCAAATTCTCCTCGACCCGCTTGATGTTGGCGTTGAACTGGGCAAGCACGTATTCGATGTCGAGATCGTCTTCGAGCGTGAGATCGAGGAACGTATCGAGCCCGTCCTTGCCGCGCTCGCGGGCGATGTCGCCGACGCTGCGCCCTTCCAGCGCCTTCAGCGCCGGGTTGTGGACCTCGTGCACCGTGATCCGGCTCCAATCGCCGCTGAACCCGGTCGCGCTCTTCAGTTCCTCGCGAAAGGCGGCGCGGAATGCCGGGTCGGCATAGACCCGCCGCTGCGCCTCCTTGGACTTGTCGGCGAAAACCCGGCTCCAGCATTTGAAGGCCGCGAACGAAAACGGGTTGCGCATATTGACGTCGCGGGTCAGCGCCAGCGGCGAGGTCTGCGGCACCGCGCCCGGCAGGGCCTTGGCCCGGCGCAAGGTCTCGGGGCAGGCGTCGGGGATGTCGTCGCGCTGGAACAAGGCCAGGAACGTCACCGGCTTGCCGCTTTCGGCGAGCAGGAACGACAGCAGCTCCTCCTCGTCGTCGTCCATCACCGAAACCTTCTTGGTCAGCGCGATCTCGATTGCACCCTTGCCGGTTTTCTTCAATACGTTGGCGTAGGCCTTGAGCTCTGCGCGGTCGGCGTTTCGGCAGGCGAGGGGGCGCGCCTGATAACCCATGTGCTGGTTCAGCACCGTGGTCGAAAATCCGAACGCGCCGGCATCGACCGCTTCGCGCAACAGGGCCGCGATCTGCGCCGTCTCCTCCGGTGTCGCGGCGCGCTCCAGCGAAGCCTCGCCCATGACATAGTGCCGAAACGGCGTCAGCGGCGCCAGAAAGCCGAGGTTGAGCGCAGGCCCGCGGCGCGCCGCCGCGTCGAGAAATTCGGGGAACCCCTGCCAATCCCAGGTGATGCCGCGGTCGAGCACCTCGAACGGGATGCCTTCGACATTGACGAGGTCGCGCATCGCCACCTCGCGCGCCTCGGGCTTGCAGGGCGCGATGCCGACGCCGCAATTTCCCATCACCACCGAGGTGACGCCGTGCCAGATCGAGGGTGTGATCGCCCGGTCCCAGCAGATCTGGGCGTCGTAATGCGTGTGCGGGTCGATAAAACCCGGCGCGACGACGCAATCGCCGGCATCGATGACCCGGTCGGCGCCCGCGGCGATCTTGCCGATCTCGGCAATCTTGCCGCCCGAAACCGCGACGTCGGCGATGTGGCCCGGCGCGCCGGTGCCGTCGATGACGGTGCCGTTGCGGATCAGCAGATCGTAAGCCATCGCAGGCCCTCCTTACGCAACCCGGTCGCCGCCGGCCTGATCATGCGACGGTAGTGTCCTGCCCGCGGCGATGTCGACCGCGAATACGGCATAGGGTGGATGCACCGGGCGGCGCCGCGATGCAGGCGGCCGCGCGAACCGCTAACGAAATCGCCTTCCGCAGCGTTCCCCGTGGGTAACCTGGCCTGGCCTGGCCTAGTTCGCCGGCATCGCCAGCAGCGGGTCGAGCAGCCGCCCCAACGCCGGCGCCAGCCGCGCGTATCCGGCGGCGCTGAAATGCAAAAGGTCGGGCGAGATCGACCGGGTCAGGTCGCCGCGCAGGTCGAGCACGACGCCGCCGATATCGGCATAGAACACCGACCGGTTGTCGCCGCAGGTGGCGATCATCCGGTTCACCTCTCCGACCTCCCGGCGCAGCTTGTCCTTGATCGTGGCGCCGCGCGGCCACAATCCCAGCAGCAGGATCCGCGTGTCGGGCAGCCGGGCGCGCAGTTTGAGCAGGACCGCACGAATCCCCTCGGCCGCAAGCGTGGGCGGCCGGCCATGGCCGAGATCATTGGTGCCGATCAGCACGATCGCGACGCGCGGCGCCGGCCCGGCGAGATTGCCGTGGTCGAGCCGCCAGATCAGGTGCTCGGTGCGGTCGCCGCCGACCCCCGCATTCAGCACGCCGCGCGGCGCCAGGTTGTCGTTCCAGTTCGCCGGGTCCCACCGCTCGGTCAGCGAATCGCCGAGGAACAGCGCCCGATAGGGCTTGGTCTTGACCTCACTCTTGATCAGATCGAACCGCCGCACCGCATAACCCTCGACGCGGGGCTCGGGCGGGGCCAGCGCGGCGGAGGTGAACGACCCGCAAGCGATGCTCGGCCCCGCCTCGGCCAAACCGGGTGTGAAAGCGGCAAGCACGACGGCAAGGGCGGCAATCCGGGCAAGGTGCATGCGCTGGGGCTCCCGCAATAGGCGAATCGCGATGCGGTCACCTTACAAATAATCCTCCCTGAAAACAGGCGGCGTCGTGCCGCAACGCCGGTTTGCGCGCGGCGCCCGCGCCTCCGGCCTGGCCATTGCGGCGGCCGTTCCCGATTGCCCATTCTTCAGTAAACTGTCGGCGCAACCCGAACCTTGATTAAGTGCACTGTCACCGTAATTCTGATTAAGTGCACTGTCACCGTAATTCCCACTTATATCCCTCTAACGTCTGGCCGGTGCCGGCGCTCTGCGTGCGCCGCCTTGACCAGCTTCTCTTTCGACTCGCTGATCTGATCTTCGGCCTTGGCTAGATCGGCCATGATGCCCTGCTCGTATTCGGCGCGCGCTTCGTCGCGCTGATGCTTACAGTGACCATGAACCCGTTAAGCCATGGTGAGCAAATGCGACGGAAAGGCGCCGCAACGCGGTTTGCGCGCGGCGCTCGGCCCCTTATGCTGAAAGGCAACGCTGTGTGGGAGGAAACGAGCGATGCCGAACGCCGTCGAGACCAGGTGGCCGAACTACCGCGAAGACGATTTCGTCCTCAAAAACTACGTCTTCGCCGGCGGCGAGACCCTGCCCGAACTTCGGCTCCACTACCGCACGCTCGGCACGCCGCGGCGCAACGCGGCAGGCAAGATCGTCAACGGCGTTCTGCTGCTGCAGGGCAACACTGGCACCGGCGCCAACTGGCTGCGGCCGAGCCTTGCCGACGAATTGTTCGGACCCGGCCAGCCGCTCGACGCGCGGCACTATTTCATGATCATGCAGGACGCGATCGGCCGCGGCCAGTCGAGCAAGCCGTCGGACGGCCTCAAGGGGAATTTCCCGCATTACCGCTATCGCGACATGGTCGATAGCGGCTATCGGCTGATCGCCGAAGGGCTCGGCGTCGAGCATTTGCGCCTCGTCATCGGCAGCTCGATGGGCGGCATGCACGCCTGGATGTGGGCCGAGATGTACCCGGACCTGATGGACGGCGTGGTGCCGCTGTCGTGCCAGCCGGTCGAGATCAGCGGCCGCAACTGGCTCGGCCGCCGCGCCGCCGCCGAGGCGATCCGCCACGATCCGGACTGGAACAACGGCTTCTACGACAAGCAGCCAAGCCATTATATCTATAGCGCGGCCGGGAATTTCGGCGTCGAGAGCCCGACCCGCATCCAGGAGATGGCTCCGACGCTCGCCGCCGCCGATGCGCTTTACGAGCAGCGCCTGGAGCAGGCGCGCAAAGGCGACGCCAACGATGCGCTGTGGGCGATCGAGGCGATCCGCGACTACAACCCCGAGCCCGACCTCGACAAGATCAAGGCCAAGGTGCTGCTGATCAACACCGAAGAGGACCACGCCAACCCGCCGGAACTGGGCACCGTGGAGCGGGCGATGAAGCGGGTCAGGCACGGGCGCTATGTGCTGATTCCCGCCGGGCCGAAGACGCACGGGCATTTCAGCCATTTCTACGCCGAATTGTGGAAGCCCTATCTGGTCGAGTTCATGGCGGCGCTGGGGCCCGAACGGGCCGAAGCCGCGCAATAGCTTTCCGATCATCGTCATCGCCGGGCGTGTCGCACGGCTGTCCGCGTGGATCACCGGACAAGCCCCATGATGACGCACGAAAATCGCAGAGGAATCGTCTAATGCTGCTCCGCGCCCTTCTTGCCGCTGCCTTGATCGCGTTTACCTCGCCGGCGATCGCGGCGCAGACGAATTGGCTGAACTACCGCGAAGGCGACTACATCATCAGGAATTACCGCTTCGCCGACGGCCAAACGCTGCCGACGCTGAAGCTGCATTACGCCACGCTCGGTACCGCGCGGCGCAATGCCGCCGGCGAGATCACCAACGGCGTGCTGCTGTTGCAGGGCAATACCGGCACCGGCGAGAACTGGCTGCGCCCGACCCTCGCCGACGAATTGTTCAAGCCGGGCCAGCCGCTCGACGCGACGAAATACTTCATCATCATGCCGACCCAGATCGGCCGCGGCGAGTCGAGCAAGCCGTCCGACGGGCTCAAGGCGAAATTCCCGCATTACCGCTATCGCGACATGGTCGACACGGTGCACCGGCTCGCCACCGGCGGGCTCAAGGTCGCGCATTTGCGCCTGATCGTCGGCAGTTCGCTCGGCTGCATGCACAGCTTTCTGTGGGCCGAGACGTATCCCGGGCTGATGGACGGGATCGTCGGATTGTCGTGCCAGCCGGTCGAGATCAGCGGGCGCAACTACATCCTGCGCCATGCCGCGGCCGAGACCATCCGCCACGACCCCGGCTGGGACAACGGCAATTATACAACCGAGCCGAAAGACTGGGTCTACAGCGCCGCGGCGGGTTCGTTCATGCCGGAAAGCCCGACCCGGATTCAGGAGATCGCGCAAACCAGCTCCGCGGCCAAGGCGCTTTACGACAAGCGGGTGGCGCAGATCGTCAAGCGCGACGCCGACGATGTGCTGTGGGAGATCGAGTCGATCTACGATTACAAGCCCGAGCCCGATCTGCCCAAGATCGCCGCACATGTCCTGCTGATCAATACCGAGGAGGATTTTGCCAATCCCCAGCACCTGGGCACGGTCGAGCGCGGCATGAAAAAGATCAAACACGGCACCTATGTGCTGATCCCTTACAGCAAAGAGACGCACGGCCATT
>JASHNY010000237.1 GCA_030041385.1 Alphaproteobacteria bacterium | reverse complement strand
GTGCCGGGCGGTGCGGCGCCAAGCAGGTGGCAGCTTGCGCACCACTGCCGTGCCAGCTGTGCGCCATGAACGGCGTCGGCCCGCGCCGCGATCGGCACCGACAATGCCATTGCAACAAAAAGCACGGCCAGCACGCCCAGATCGCGGTTCATCGCATTACGCCTGCAGTGACATGGCGCGACGATACTAGCGGCTCGCCGCCGCGGCCGGCGAAAGAAGTTTGCGCGGCACGAGGCCGGCATGCCGCCGCCACCGCGACATCGCGATCGCGGAAGGCGTATGATCGTGCAGCCGCATCGGGCCGGCCATCATGGCCGGACGGGGCGGGATCGCCTGTGATGGCAGGAGTGCCGGCATGACCCGCGATTTTGTCGGTTACGGAGCGCTGCCGCCGCATGCCGGTTGGCCGGGCAATGCGCGCATCGCGGTCAATTTCGTGATCAATTTCGAGGAAGGCTCGGAATTGTCCTACCCCGCCGGCGATGGCGCCTCGGAGACCGGGTTGATTGAGGCGGCCAGCACCGATGCCGGCATGGGCCGCGACCTCGCCGCCGAGAGCATGTTCGAATACGGCAGCCGGGTCGGGTGGTGGCGGCTCCATCGCATCTTTACGAAATACCGCCTGCCGGTGACCCTGTTTGCCTGCGCCCGCGCCCTTGCCGCCAACCCCGAAGCCGCCGCCGCCATCGCCGCCGGCGATTGGGACATCTGCGGCCACGGCTATCGCTGGATCAAGCATTACGAACTGGCGGAAGAGGAAGAGCGGCGGCAGATCGCGGCCGCGGTCGATTTGATCCGCGAAACCACCGGCAAGCCGACGCTCGGCTGGTATTGCCGCTATGCGCCGTCGGTCAACACCAGGCGCATGGTCGCCGCGCATGGCGGGTTTCTCTACGACAGCGACGCCTATAACGACGAATTGCCGTATTGGGTGCGGGTGGACGAGAGGCCGCACCTGGTCGTGCCCTACACGCTCGTCGCCAACGACGTCAAATTCGGCCGCGGCGTGCTCGGCACCGGCGACGATTTTTTCGCCTTTCTGCGCGACAGCTTCGACCTGTTGTACGAGGAAGGCGCCGAGCGCCCGCGCATGATGTCGATCGGCCTGCACATGCGCCTGACCGGCCATCCCGGCCGCGCCGCCGGGCTCATCCGCTTTATCGAGCACATCGCCGCGAAAGACCGGGTGTGGATCTGCCGGCGCGAGGACATCGCCCGGCACTGGATCGCGCGGTTTCCGCCGGGCTAGACCGGCGGCAGCGAGCAGCGCCGCACCGAGACCGCGGCAAAATCGAGGCGGCGCGCTCGCATCAGCCGGGCGAGTTCGTCGCGCCGCACCTGCATCGTGGCGCCGTCGGCATGGATCACGGTGCCGGCGCCGGCATAGATCATCACGTGGCCGGGCTGGAAGATCAGGTCGCCGGGGGCAAGATCGGCCGCGCCGCTCGCCGCCACCGGAACGCCGATGGTTTCCCGTTGCAGGTCGGTGTCGCGCGCCACGATGACGCCGAGGTCGAGAAAGGCCTGCTGCACCAGCCCCGAACAGTCGAGCCCGAGCAAACAGCGCCCGCCCCAGAGATAAGGGCAGCCGAGATACAGCGCCGCCGCCGCGGCCAGGTCAGGCGAGCACGGCGCCGTCGGCGACAGGCAGGACAGCGGCACGAAGCCGCCGCCGTAAAGCCGGGCGTATTCGGTGCCGCGGGTGACGAGGCCGGCTTCGACGACGTGGACCCGGCTGTGTCGCGGCAACAGGTCGATCGCCGGGGAGCGCAGATCGGGTTCGCCATAGAGGTGGGCGCCGAGCGGAACGACGAAATGGGCGGGTCCCGGCGCCTCGCCCGCGGCGAGATCGCGGGCCGCGATATAGCCGACGTAATCATCGAGCCGGGCCTGGCTCCAGGCGTAGCCGCCGGCCTCCTCGAACACGGCGACGCCCTCGCCGTAATGGCAGAACGTGTCGATCGGCGCGGTCGGCTCGGGAGCACGACGCAGCGGAGTGCGCCCGGCGATGACCCGTGCCGGTCTCGCCTCGGCATAGCGCGGCGCCGCGACACGGCTGCGCAGTCGCGCATCGGCCAGGTCGGGGCGATAGGCGTGAAGGCGCGGGTCGAGCGATGCCGGCGCCGCCTGCCGGGTCATCGCCCGAGCCGCCTGCCGCACTCGCGCCATCCGCTCATCCCGCCCGTCCTCCGCCACGCGCCCGTGCCGCCGCGCTCGATAGTGGGGCTTGGCGGGCAGGATGCAAAGCCGCTTGCCGGCGCGGCGCGGCGATCGTCCGACCCCGCGCTTGCCGGCGCCGGCCGCGGCGATTAGAACTCGGCGGCCAATCAGCGAGGATCCCGGCGCCGATGCGACCCTGTTTCGCGAGCCTGCTGCGGCTCGGCGCTGCACTGTGCGCCGCCGCGATCGTTGTTGCCGCCGGCGCCGCCGCGAAAGCGCGGCCGGCGACCCCGCTCGCGCCGTTTTTCGCCACCCTCGAAGCGCTCCACACCGGCGCGGCGACGGGCCCGGTGGTCATCATGCAGATCGGCGACAGCCATACCGCGGCCGACCTCTTGTCAGGCCGGTTGCGGCAATTGTTCCAGCAGCGCTTCGGCGCGGCCGGGCGCGGCATGCTGCCGCCGGGCATCCCGGAGCCTTGGTATGCCCCCGACCTCGTGCAGGTGTCGCAGGCCGGCGGCTGGCAACTGGCCGGCAGCATCAAGGGCCCCGGCCCGTTCGGCCTCGGCGGCGTCGCCCAGAACAGCACCGGCCCGGGCGCGCAGATGGTATTGACCGAGACCGAGCCGGCGGGGTTCGACCGCGCCTTTGTCGAGGTGCTGCGCCGGCCCGGCGGTGGCACCTTGCGCCTGCGCGTCGATAACGGGACAGCGCACGATTTCGCCACCGCCGCCAATACCGAGGCGGCGCAATGGATCGACTTGCCGGCGGCGCCAAAGAGCCATGTGGTGGCGCTGTCGACGCTGGGCAGCGGGCCGGTGACCCTGCTGTCGTGGGGCACACAGCGCCGGGTGCCCGGCATCGTCTACGAGAATCTCGGCATCATCGGCGCCACGGTCGCCGTGATCGGCAACTGGAACCCGGCCACCGTCGCGCTGGAGATGCAGCACCGCGACCCGGCGTTGATCGTCGTCGCCTACGGCACCAACATGGCCGCAGCGCCGGCTGCCGCGCTGGCCTGGTACAAGCAGGCCTTTGCGACGCGGGTCAAGGAATTGAGTGCGGCCGCGCCGCACGCCGCCGTGCTGGTGATCGGGCCGCCCGACATGAACCTCAAAGGCCAGCCTCCGGTCGCCGGCTGCACCGCCGCCGATGAGGGTTGGGCGCCGCCGCCGGGGCTGGCTCTGGTGCGCGAGGCCCAGCGCGAGGTCGCCCAGCAGAACGGGTGGTATTTCTGGGACTGGCAGGCGGCGATGGGCGGGCCGTGCGCGAGCGACCGCTGGTTCCGCCAGAACCCGCCGCTGGCATTGCCCGACCACATCCACCAGACGCCGGCCGGCTATCAGCGCAGCGCCGATGCATTGTTCGCTACGCTGATGGCCGAATACCGGCATTACCGCGCGCGCCCGGGCGCCCCGCACGCCCGCCGCTGAAGCGCTGGTCATTCGTTCCCCTCTCTCGGGAGGTTCAGCCTTGTTCCCTGCCCTTAACGACACGCAGCGCCAGTTTGTCGGCACGATCCGCCAGCTCGCGCAAGGCGAGTTTCGCGAACGCGCGCCGCGCTATCAGGACGGCACGTTCCCGTGGGAAAACATCAAGGCGCTGGCCGAGCTGGGCGTGCTCGGCATGGCCGTGCCCGAGGAATATGGCGGGCTCGGATTGCCGGTGTTCGATACTGCCCTCGTCCTCGAAGAGATCGCCAAGGTCTGCTACGTCACCGCGATGGCGGTGCTGGGCGAGGTGGGGGTGCAGACCCGCATCATTTCCCATTACGCGCCGGAGGCGCTGAAGCGCCGCGTCTTGCCGGCCGTGTGCAACGGCGAGTGCCTTTTGGCGATCTGCATGACCGAGCCCGACGCCGGCACCGATGTTGCCAACTATAAGACCAACACCGACCATGTCGGCAACACGCTCCGCCTCAACGGGGTCAAGACCCTGATCAGCCGCGCCGAGGAGGCCGGCTGGTTCGTCGTCTTCACCCGCGTCGACAAGAAGCCCGGCCGCGAGGGCATCGGCTGCGTGCTCGTGGAAAAAGGCACGCCGGGGTTTTCGGTCACCGGCACCTACCACACGATGGGCGGCGAAAACCTGCACGAAATCCGCTTCGACAACGTCGAATTGCCGCCGGAAAACCTCGTGCTCGAAGACGGGTTCCGCAAGCTCCTCAACGCCTTCAACACCCAGCGCTGCCTCAACCCGTCGATCTCGCTCGGCCTCGCCGAAGGCGCGCTCGAAGAGGCGGTCAAATACGTCAAGGAGCGCCGCGCCTTCGGCCGCGCGATCGCCGATTTCCAGGGCATGCGCTGGAAGATCGCCGAGATGTACCGCGACATCGAGGCGAGCCGCAGCATCCTCTATCGCGCCTGCGCCTCGGCCGACCCGTTCCCCGACCCGCTCCTGGCCGCCGCCGCCAAGGTCACGGTCAACGAGATGGCCTTGCGCGTCACCAGCGAGGCGATCCAGGTGCATGGCGGCTACGGCTTTACCGACGAGTTCCCGGTGTCGCGCTTCTACCGCGGCGCCCGCTACGGCACGTTGGGCGGCGGCACGACCGAGACGCTCAAGGACCTGATCGGCCGCCGCGTCCTCGCCGGGATCGACCCCACTGACGGGATTCTGGGCCTGGGGGCGTTTTGATCCTGTGCTTCGCGTTCTGGCGAAGTCCGGCATCCGCGAGAAAATAGCGCGGCTGTTGCGAGGCCCTGTCCGCTGGATTTGCCGAGACGCTTGGTTTCATAATGCGACGCAACGATAGCCTCTGACGTGCGAGCTGCGCGGCAGGGTGATTTGTGCGCGACGGGGGGAGCGCGAATATGGAGAAATTGCTCAAGCAAGCGCTGCTTGCAGCAGCGTTTGCGCTATTTGCGGCGGTCTGCGTTTGCCCTGCGCGCGCGGCCGACGCCAGCGGCACGCTGACGCCGGTCAGAGTGCGGCTCAACTGGCAGATGAAGGGTGAATTCACGCCCTTCATCGTTGCAGTCAAACAGGGCTATTTCCGCGCGGAGGGCCTCGACGTCAAGGTGCTCGAGGGCAGCAGCGCGACTCAGGCGTTACAGTCGGTCGCGAGCGGCCAGGACGACATCGCCTACGTTCCATCCGTCCAGCTGATCGAGGCGGTCAATCACGGAATGCCGCTTAGGGCGATTGCCACCGTGGTAAAAGTAGATTCGATGGCAATGATCTCGAAGTCCCGCATTCCTCTTTCTTCTCCCAAGGATCTGCAAGGGCGGACCGTCGAAATTTCAGCGGCCTCGACCTTCAGCCAGATCTGGTCCGCCTTCGCCCGCCACAACAAGATCGACGTAAGCAAGGTAAATATTGTACGAGTGGCACCGGGAGCGCGCTTCGGGCTGTTGCTGGATAATAAGGTCGATATCCTCGGCGATATCTTCATGACCAACGAATACCCGGTCTTGCAAACCAAGCTCGGCCAGGACCTGCATACGCTCAAGATCGGCGATTGGGGGTTCAAGCTGATCGGCTACACGCTTGTCGCCACCAACAAGCAGCAGCAGGACAAACCGGATTTACTCGCGCGCTTCAACGCCGGCGCCATGCAGGGCTTCCGGTTTACCATGGAAAATCCCGACAAGGCCGCCGCAATCGCCTCGCGCGCCTATCCGTCTGTACTGCCCCAGAACATCACGAAGGGTCAGGTCGAGCAGCTTGTTGCATTCCTGAAACGCGGAGAGCCTGCCAAGCTCTTCGTCGGTGACGACAAAGGTTGGGCGCAAACGCTCGCAATACTGAAAGCCTCGGGCGTAATCTCGGCGGAGAAGCCAACTCAGGCTTATTACACCAATCGCTTCGTGCCCCCGCGATGAACGAAATACAACGCACCAACCGGATCGACGGCCTGCCGGAACCCACCGGTCCCTGGAACTGGACCGTCGTCTGGAAGAGTCTCGTGTTTGTTTCGGGCGTGCGCGGCATCGACCCGAAAACCGGCAAGCCGGCCGATGACGACGAAACTCGGCTCGCGCTGATTTTCAGCCACCTTCGCCGGATCCTTGAGGAAGCCGGCAGCTCCCTCGATTGCGTGCTGTCATCAACCGTCTACGTCACCGACATGGTCCGCCTGCGACCGATGGTAAACAATGCTTACGTCACAGCGTTTGGCTCGAGCTTTCCCACACGTACCATCGTTCAGGTCGCCGCGTTGAACCAGAACGACAGCATCGAGATCGAGGTTGTCGCCGTCAAACGCGATGTTTGTGCATGATCGCCGTTATGGAATCTGCGTCTTGACTGTGTTTAGCGCTTGGCACAACACCTTCGGCCGACGGCTTTACCTTGCTCTTCCGGTGATAGGAGCGTTCGTAGCAGCGCTGGCCTTGTGGCAGGTTGTCACCGTTCTGCTCCATATCCCGTCATATACGCTTCCGTCGCCGAGCGCCGTTGCTGCGGCGATGGTTGCCGAATGGCCGACTCTGCTTGCCAATAGCGCCGTCACGTTGCTTGAATCGGCGGTCGGCTTCGGCCTGAGCGTTGTCGTGAGCATCCCGCTCGGCATCGCCATCGTGTACTCGCCGGCCATGGAGCGGATCATCTATCCGTTCCTCGTGGCCAGCCAGGCGATTCCCAAGGTCGCGTTGGCTCCCATTCTTGTCGTCTGGTTCGGCTTTGGCCTATTGCCGAAGGTATTGATCGCCTTTTTCATCGCTTTCTTCCCGATCGTCGTGAACACAGTCGTCGGGATGGGGCGCACGCCCCCGGAAATGGTTCATCTTATGCGCTCGCTCGGCGCCTCCTCGGCGCAAATCCTGGTTCGAATCCAGCTGCCCTTCGCATCGCCTTATATTTTCGCCGGCATGAAGGTCGCCGCTGCGTTTGCCGTCGTCGGCGCAATTGTCGGCGAATTCATCGCCGCCAACAGCGGCCTCGGCTATCTGCAACTCGTGGCCGACAACAACTTCGAGACACCGTTGCTTTTCGGGACATTGGTGGCCCTTTCGGTAATCGGCATCGCGTTCTTCTACTTCATCTCTCTGGTCGAGACAGTCATTCTGCCGCGTCCTCTGCGTCAGACCAGGATTGACGGTGGGAATACGGGGCTGTGACCTCGTCAACTGCCGATCGAGAGCATGCGCCGCACGGCGTGGCAATCGCCGTCAATGGTGTCTCCATGACATTCGCGCGCCGCGGGCGCAAAATCGATGCTCTAAGCGGTGTAAACCTGAATATTGCTCCGGGGACCTTCTGCTCGGTCCTCGGACCGAGCGGTTGCGGTAAAAGCACGCTGCTCATGCTTGCTGCGGGCTTGTATCGTCCGACCAGCGGACAGATTCTCATCGATGGCCGGCCCCTGGACGGCTGTTATACGAATGCCGGGATCGTCTTCCAGAGCGATGTTCTGCTGCCCTGGCTTTCCATTCTCGACAACGTGCTGTTGCCGGCCAAGGTAAAACGCCTGCCGGCCGATCGCGCTCGTACACGGGCACTGGAGTTGCTCGCGCGCGTCGGCTTGTCGGGTTTCGAGTCGAATTTTCCCAGCGAACTTTCGGGCGGCATGCGCCAGCGCGCCTCGCTTTGCCGCGCATTACTGCATGAGCCGTCGATCCTGCTGATGGACGAGCCTTTCGGTGCGCTCGACGCCCTTACGCGCGAACGCATGCAAGCGGACCTCGCACAGCTTTGGGCCAAGGATCTGAAGACCGCACTGTTTATTACGCACGATATCGAGGAAGCGGTCTTGCTTTCCGATGAGGTTATCGTAATGAGCCAGCGGCCCGGTCGTATTCTGCGCCGTTTTGCTGTGCCGTTCGCTCGGCCACGTTCGTCAACGCTGCGCCGGGATGCGGGTTTCTACGATATCGTGAATGAAATTCGCGAACTCTTTCAGGAAACCGGAGTTTTGTGATTTCGGCATTGCATTTCGGTCTGAGCAGCTAGTGGTCCAATTCAGACGAATGAATCCCGACCGTCATTCCGGGGCGGCTCACAGGGCCGAGCCCGGAACCCATTTTCCAGAGGCCGGTGTTCATCGGTTCCGGACTCGCCGCTGCGCGGTGCTCCGGAATGACTCGAGTGAGGGGTTTCAATTGTCAGATTCCAACCACTAGCGAGTCTTCTCATCGGTCGGCAAGCGGAGCATTTGGCCGAGATCGCGATCGAGCGTGACAAGGGTCCGCCCCTCCCGTCCGGCGGCGTCGAACACCGCTCGTCGGGGGTCATATGGCCATGGCAGCACGATGCTAGACCTTGATCTCGCGGGCCGCCTTGGCTGGGCCGGCGCGTTGATCCAGATCAATGCGCGTTTCGCGCACTAGCAATAAATGAGAACTCCCCCTCTCCATGCATTGCCCTTTGGGCTCTAACGGGAGTGTCTCAGCGATGACCAATGGTCTGAAACGTAGTGTCATGTTGCTGCCGTTTTTGGCGCCCGTGCTTCTGTCCGGCTGCGTCTGGCAGAGCGAATACAACGCGCTCCAGGCCCAGAATCAGCAGCTCCAGGCCCAGAACCAACAGCTTCAGGCGCAGACGGCTGCCGACAAGGCGCAGATCGCCCGGTTGCGCGGCGCCATCAGCTACTCGGTCAACAGCGATTTGCTGTTCCCCTCGGGGGGCTGGCAGATGTCCTCTCAGGGCCAGCAGATCATTGCCAAGATGGCGGCAAAACTGGCTCCGACACAGGAGGCGAAGCTTGTCGTAAACGGCTATACCGACAACGCGCCGATCGGTCCGGCATTGCGGCGGCAGGGCATCACCTCGAACCAGGAACTGTCGCAAAAACGCGCCGAGAACGTGATGCAGTACATGATTTCTCAGGGAGTGAAGGCTGACCTTGTCTCGGCCAAAGGATACGGCGACAGCGATCCGATTGCCTCCAACAGCACCGCGCAAGGCCGCGCCCAAAATCGGCGGGTCGAGATAACCCTCGCTCCGGAAAGCTGAGCGGCGTAAGCGCTGCGACCGAGGGCTCGTGAAGGCGTAAAGCGGCCCGGCTCAGGCCGGGGACGCAACAGCCGTTCATCGCGACCCTCTGGATAGGCCAACGCCGGCATGCGGCGTTGGCCTATCCGTCGCTCGCGAGGGTGCCTCGCAGAAAGAGCTGCGATCCGCGCGGCGGAAACCGGGCCCGGCAACAGGCCTGTCATCCCTGAAATAAAGGCACGAATAGGCCCGCCACTTCGCTCCCTGCCGCGGCACATCGCTGCGGCGGGGCGCATTGCGTTGCGTTTCGCACCCCGGCTGCGCAACCCTGCGGCCGGGAGAGCTCAACGTCTCGGAGCGTCATTTCGCACCGAAGCCCGGCCGCCGTGGCTGGAGCAAACGTGGGAGGTACGCTTGTCGAGTGCCGGTGAGACTGCTGTGCCCGCAGCGCATGTTCCGTGGTGGAAGGAACCCACCCGGGATCAATGGTTCGCCTTTATCGCGGGATGGCTCGGTTGGACGCTCGATGCGTTCGACTTCACGCTCTTTCTGATGATCATGGAGCCGATTTCCAAGGCCTTTCACGTGCCGCTGACCGACGTGGTGTGGGCCATCACGCTGACCTTGTGGATGCGGATCGTCGGCGGCGTAGCCAATGGCTGGCTCGCCGACCGCATCGGCCGCAAGGGGCCGCTGATGCTGTCGATCGTTTGGTACTCGGTATGCAACCTCATTGCCGGCTTTGCCCCCAGCTTCTGGTTTCTGTTTCTGTTCCGCACCCTGCTCGGCATCGGCATGGGTGCGGAATGGCCGGTCGGCGCCTCGCTGGCGATGGAGAGCTGGCCGGTGCGGTCGCGCGGCTTCATGGCGGGGGTCATGCAAGGCGGATGGGGGCTCGGGTTCCTGCTGTCGAGCGCAACCTACGGCCTCTTTTACAATCTGGTCGGGTGGCGCGGCATGTTGTGGATCGGCATCGCGCCCGCCGTGGTTCTTATCTACATCTTCCGTTATGTGAAAGAGCCTCCGGTCTGGCTGGAAAATCGCCGGCGACAGCGCGCGCAGGGGCGCGAAGTCCGCACCCCGCTGTTCGCGATCTTCAAGCGGGGGCTGCTCGCCAACACCCTCAACGCGTGCTGGTGGACCTTGAGCGGGGCCATGATCGCCTATTCGCTCAACCTGTTCGCCACGCATCTCCAGGTCGATCTGCACCTGAGCCCGGCGCTGGTCGCGACCCCGATCATGCTGGGAAACCTGGCATTCTTCTTTGCCTGTTCGGGCTGGGGCTGGGTCGCCGATCGGATCGGCCGGCGCTGGACCCTGATCATCATTGCCGCGGTCGGCATTCCGCTGACGCCGATCTATCTGCTGACCGACAATTACGCGCTGATCGTCACCGGCATGCTGCTGCAGGGGTTTTTCGCCGGCGGCGGGATCAACAGCCAGAACGCGAGCTATATGACGGAACGGTTCCCGACGGAGGTGCGGGCGACGGCGAGCGGCTTTTGCTATCAGGTCGGCATCGGCATCGCCGGGCTGGTCGCCCCGGTCATCACCTATTTCGCGACCACCCGGCATATGGGGTTCGCCATGCCGATGCTGATCGCCGGCGTATTCGGGTGCGTCAGCTTCATCATCGCGGTCTATTTGGGGCCCGAGACGAAAGGCAAGGTTCTTACCGCGGAGCTGGAGGTGGCTTGACCCCCGCCTTCCTTGGCGCCGGGTTCTGCGGGACGGAGGGCCTGCCCGGCGGCGGCTTCTTGCCAAAGCGGGCGGGCCTCCGTACCTATCGGTAAACGCGACGGCCGCCGCGGCGAGGGAGGGTGCGATGCAGCTCAAGGACCAGACTCTGTTCCGGCAGAAATGCTACATCGACGGCGCATGGGTCGGCGCCGATAGCGGCGCGACGATCCCGGTCAAGGACCCCGCCTCGGGCGAAACCCTCGGCACGGTGCCGAAAATGGGCGCCGAGGAGACCCGCCGGGCGATCGAGGCGGCCGACCGGGCGATGCCGGCCTGGCGCGCCAAGACTGCCAAGGAGCGCGCGCACATTTTGCGCCGCTGGTACGATCTGATGATGGCGAACCAGGACGACCTCGCCGCGCTGATGACCGCGGAGCAGGGAAAGCCGCTCGCCGAATCCAAGGGCGAGATCGCCTATGCCGCCGCCTTCATCGAGTGGTTCGGCGAAGAGGGCAAGCGCATCTATGGCGACACGATCCCGGCGCACGGGCCGGACAAGCGCATCGTCGTGTTGAAAGAGCCGATCGGCGTCACCGCGGCGATCACCCCGTGGAATTTTCCGGCGGCGATGATCACCCGCAAATGCGGCCCGGCCTTGGCGGCCGGCTGCACGATGGTGGTGAAGCCGGCGACGGCGACCCCCTATTCGGCGCTCGCCTTGTGCGAATTGGCCGAGCGCGCCGGCGTGCCGAAAGGCGTCTTTTCCTGCGTTACCGGCGGCGCCGGCGAGATCGGCGGGGAGATGACCTCGAACCCGACCGTGCGCAAATTGAGCTTCACCGGTTCGACCGAGATCGGCAAGTTGCTGATGGAGCAGTGCGCCGGCACGGTCAAGAAGGTCTCGCTCGAACTCGGCGGCAACGCGCCGTTCATCGTCTTCGACGACGCCGATATCGAGATGGCGATCAAGGGCGCAATCGCCTCGAAATATAGGAATGCCGGGCAGACCTGCGTCTGCGCCAACCGCATCCTGGTGCAGGACGGGATCTACGACGCCTTCACCGAGCGATTGGCCGAGGTCGCCGGGGGGATGAAGGTCGGCAGCGGGTTCGAGCCGGGCACCGCGATCGGGCCGCTGATCGACATGAAGGCGGTCGAAAAGGTCGAGGCGCACATCTCCGACGCCGTGAAGAAAGGCGCCAGGATCGT
>JASHNY010000236.1 GCA_030041385.1 Alphaproteobacteria bacterium | reverse complement strand
CCGAAGCCCGAGGTCAAGCCGACACCGCCGCCACCGCCGCCGCCCAAACCGGCCGAGGCCGAGGCGCCGCCACCGCCACCGCCGAAACCGGCGCCGCCCAAGCCCAAGCCGGCGGAGCCTAACCAGTCGCCGCAGGCGTTCGATCAGCTGATGAAGCAGCTCGACAAACAGCAGCAGAAGCCGCAGCCCGCAGCTTTCGATTCGCTGCTGAAGAACCTCTCCCACGAAGACACCGCGCGCAGCGAGGACACGCCGCCGCGCCCGGTGCGCGAAGCCGCCACGGCGCCGCCGTCGTCGCAGCCGCAGGCGCCGCTTGGCAGCCAGCTCAGCGCCAGCGAGATCGACCTGATCCGCGAGCAGATTTCGCGCTGCTGGAACGTGCCGGCGGGCGCGCGCGACGCCAAGGACCTGGTGGTCGAGATCCACGTTCTGGTCAATCCCGACGGCACCGTCCGCCAGGCGACCATCGTCGATCAGGGCCGCCTCGCCAGCGACCCGGATTTCCGTGCGGCGGCGGAAAGCGCCCGGCGCGCGTTCTACAACCCGGAATGCACGCCGTTGCGTCTGCCGCCCGACAAATACGAGGTCTGGAAGGACCTCGTCGTCGATTTCAGCCCAAAGGATGTCCTATGAAAAAGCAAGGCCGCATCGCCGGCATCGGTCATGGCATCGCCTCGGCAGCGCTGTTCATCGTCGTGCTGCTCGCGGCTGTGCCGGCGCGCGCCGAACTGCGCATCGACATCACCAACGGCGTCAGCCAGCCGATGCCGATCGCGTTGCCGCCCTTTGCCGGCGGCAGCCCCCAGGAAAGCCAGACCGGCGCCGCGATCGTGCACGTAACCTCGGATGATCTGCAAAGCTCGGGCCTGTTCCAGCCGATCGATCCGCGCAGCTTCATCCAGAACGTCTCTGCCAACGACGCCCAGCCGAATTTCGGCGAGTGGCGCCAGATCAATGCGCAGGCGCTGGTGACCGGGGCGGTGCGCGCCCTCGGCGACGGCCGGCTGCGCGTCGAGTTCCGGCTGTGGGACGTGCTCGCCCAGCAGCAGCTCGCCGGGTTTGCCTATACGACGACACCGCAAAACTGGCGCCGCATCGCCCACATCATCGCCGACGAAATCTACAAGCGCATCACCGGCGAAGACGGCTATTTCGACACTCGCATCGTCTACATCGCCGAGTCGGGACCGGCGGCGCACCGCATCAAGCGGCTGGCGATCATGGACCAGGACGGCGCCAACAACCATTTCCTGACCGACGGGCGCTCGCTGGTGTTGACGCCGCGCTTTTCGCCCTCGGCGCAGGAGATCACTTACCTGTCCTATGCCTCGGGCACGCCGCGCGTATACCTCTACAACATCGACACGGGGCAGCAGGAATCGATCGGCGACTTCCCCGGCATGACCTTTGCCCCGCGGTTCGCGCCGGACGGCAACCGGCTGATCCTGAGCCGCTCCGAAAACGGCAACAGCAACCTGTTCGTGCTCGACCTGCGCACGCGGCGGATGACCCGCCTGACCGACGACGAGGCGATCGACACCTCGCCCTGCTATTCGCCGGACGGCAGCAAGATCGTGTTCAACTCCGATCGCGGCGGCTCGCAGCAGCTTTACGTGATGGATGCCGGCGGCGGCAATGTCCACCGGATCAGCTTCGGCTCGGGCCGGTACGGCACGCCGGTGTGGTCGCCGCGCGGCGACCTGATCGCCTTTACCAAGATCGACGGCGGCCAGTTCTATATCGGGGTGATGCATCCCGACGGCTCGGGCGAGCGGCTGTTGACCAAGGACTGGCTGGTCGAAGGTCCGACCTGGGCGCCGAACGGCCGGGTGCTGGCGTACTTCCGGCAGACCCCTACCGACAGCTACGGGCGCGGCGGGTCTTCGCGCCTGTTCTCGATCGACCTGACCGGATACAACCAGCGAGAACTGAAGACCTCGGGGGATGCGTCAGACCCGGCGTGGTCCCCCTTGCTTCGCTGACATATAGGGATATAGTCCCCGCCGCCTAAAGTTGGGGTAGCCCGGCCAACGGCAACCGCCGGCCTCGCGGCGGCATGCATCATCGTTCGAATAAGGGGAGTTTCTCGATGCTTGCACGATTGACCGCTCTGGCGGGGGCGCTGCTATTGCTCGCCGCCTGCAGCAGCACATCCCAGGCCCCGGCCACGGTTGCACCGGCGGGTCCGGGTGGCGTCGGGATGTCACAATATGCCCCGGGCTCGCAGCAGGACTTGGCGGCCACCGCCGGCGACCGCGTGTTCTTCGCTTTCGACAGCTCCGAAGTTTCGGCTGAGGGCCAGCAGATTTTGCAGCGCCAGGCGGATTGGCTGCGGCGCTATCCCAATGTCTCGGTGACGATCGAGGGCCATTGCGACGATCGCGGCACGCGCGAATACAACCTTGCCCTCGGCCAGCGGCGGGCCACGGCGGTCAAGAACGTGCTGGTGGCGATGGGCATCCCGGCCTCGCGCATCCAGACGATCAGCTACGGCAAAGAGCGGCCGATCGTGGTCGGCGACAATGAAGAGGCGTGGGCGCAGAACCGGGTCGGCATCACCACGGTGCAGTGACGCTCTGAAGCGGGGAGCAGCGGGCCGGGTAATATGGCCCGCTGCGCGCCAGCGGGCCGGCTGCCCGGAGGCGCGCTCACGATACGCCCTGATTTTGCCCTAAACCCACGCTACCGTTGGGAAGTGATGATTCCCCCGCGATGGGTGGCATGATGCTGTCGGTCGCGTTGCGAGATGGCCGATCGGGCGGGGAGGCGGTCGGCGTTCTCGCCGGTACGCGAGGCCCGTGATGTTCCGCCGTTCGTTGCTGCCGTTCGCCTGTCTGGGTGTGGCGCTCGGCATTGCCGTGTGCGCCGCGCCGGTGCCGGCATGGACCCAGGACCTGTCGACGCAGGAACGCCTCGACCGGCTCGAACGCGACCTCAACATGCTGCAGCGCCAGGTCTATCAGGGCGCGCCGACCTCGACGACGGCGATGGGCGGCGGCGGCGCTCCGGCGGTCAACGAGGAGATCCGGCTCGAACGCCTCGAAGCGCAGATGCGCGACCTGACCGGCCGGGTCGAGGAGTACGCCAACCAGGTCCAGCAGCTCCGCCAGCGCCTCGAACAGATCAACAGCGACATCGACGTGCGGTTTCAGCAACTCGGGGCCGGCGGCGGTGCGGCTGCCTCGGGCGGCCCGGCGCCGCCGCCGCGCCAGCAAACCGACGCAGCCGGCTTCGGCGACGAGAACGCGCAGTTCTCCGGCGACGAGCCGCCGGCGCCATCCGCCGACCGGGCGCCGCCG
>JASHNY010000084.1 GCA_030041385.1 Alphaproteobacteria bacterium | reverse complement strand
CCGGCCGCCCCGATGGGGTTCAGCTTGATCTCCACACACTGATACATCTGCAGCCAAAGGCACTGCAGCAGTTCGAGCGCGCCTTCCTTAGTCATTCGCCCGTCGGCGATGTCCTTTCGATAGTACGGCAGAAGATACTGGTCGAACCGGCCTTGACCCATCGCACTCGAGGTCTGCTCGATGCGGTTGAACATCTGTCCCCACCACTCCGCCTGCAGCGCCTCGCGAAACGTTCGCGCCGGATTTTCCGGTACCCATTCACAGACCTCGGCGATGTCCCGAAGCTCTTTTTTGCGCTCGGGTGACGGTTCCGCTTCAGCCATTTCGGCCGCGAGCCGCGAATACCGCCGTGACCAAACGATCATCGCATCGCACGTGATGATGACCGCTTCCAGAAACGGCTTCTTGTAGATCGCATCGCGTGGCTCGGAGAGTGCGCCGAGCTTCGCCTCGGCCTCCTGCCTGATCCCGCGCACCCCACGTGTGAGGATTTTGCGGAAATCCGGCGTCCAGTTTTGCGAATGCCTTAGCGTCGACGTCGCGTACATGATGCAGGTCATCAGCAGCGTGTTCTTCGGATCCGGCCCATACAGCAGAAAGCGGGTATCCTCAGGTAATGCGTCATGGAACCGCGACGAATAGTCCTTGCCCGTCCAATACGGCGTCAGCATCTCATTGATGATTTTTTCATCGTCGTCGGTGACGACGACCTCTCCCGACTTGCCTTTGTTCTTGCGAAACATCTCGACACCGGCGGGCATGTTCGCACCGTCGATTTCCGGGTAGACAAGCCCCCAGCGTCCGAGCCAGGTGTTGGGCCTGCCGACGATCAATTCCTCGTCGAAGATGGCGATGGGGGCGTTTTCGGCATAGTGCTTGAGCGCCTTGGCCCATCGCACTACCAGCGGCTGGTTTTCGGTCTCTTTAAAAGATTCGGTGAACAGAACGGATCGATCGAGGGTGACCCTCGGCGGACCATAAGCGCGGATCGCGTTAAACAACCTGACCGCACGCTCGCTGACCGAGGCACGCAAAATCATTTCGCCGCTCTCGATGGCGTGCTCCTGAGCAGTCAAATGATCCGAGAGGTTAGCTTGTCCCTGCGGCCGCGCGGCGATATCGAGCGTCATATTCGCCCCCAGCGTGGAGAGGGTTGGTGTTTACGACCCGAGCGACCGAGCATGCCTTGATCTGGATCAATTGAGAGTCCCCAGATAGGTCTCGTCCGCCCTTGTCAAAGTTATTATCGCCTAATGTTTTTTAATTTTGAAAGCAGTTCGTCGATCATATCTACCTGCTCCCAAGTAAACTCGGGGCGCCCAAAATGACCGTATGCCGCAGTCCTTAAGTAGCCGGGTTGACGAAGCTTCAGGTGGTCGATCATGCCTTTCGGAGAAAGCGGAAACACTTGACGGACCAGCTTTGCGAGAGAGCCATGCGAAATCCTTCCCGCTCCATAGGTGTTGACCATGACTGAAACGGGGTCGGCCAATCCGATGCAGTAGCCAAGTTGCACCAGGCATTCTTCCGCCAGTCCCGCCGCGACGATGTTTTTGGCGATATATCGCGCCATATAGCCGGCCGAACGGTCAACCTTCGTCGGATCCTTGCCGCTGAAGGCGCCGCCACCATGGACCGACCAACCACCGTATGTGTCCACGATAATCTTTCGGCCGGTTAGTCCGGTATCGCATTGCGGTCCGCTCACGAGAAATTTGCCGGTACCATTGACCGTGATTTTGGTCTTTTGATCGAGAAGGTCACCAATCACTGGGGTTACGACCTTAGCGACGATTTCTTGTTTGGCGTCCTCGCGCGTGTATTTGCCGTCGCGCGTGACGGCGGCTTCGGTATGCGAGGCGGCGATCACCACGTGGTCGACGCGAACGGGCTTGCCGCCTTGATACTCAACCGTGACCTGGGTCTTGCCGTCTGGACCGAGGTAAGGGAGTTCTTTGTTCTTGCGTACCTCCGCGAGCTTCATGGCCAGCTGGTGCGCCAGCTGGATCGGAAGCGGCATCAGCTCTTTCGTTTGCGTGCAGGCATAGCCGAACATGAGGCCCTGATCGCCCGCTCCGATTTGGCCATCTTCTCTTGCTACACCGAGCGCGATATCCGGCGACTGGGCATGGATAGTTCGCAGGATCGCGGCCGTATTCACGTCAAACCCATAAACCGGGGAGGTGTAGCCGATATCGTTGCCAACCTTGCGAGCCACCTCGGCCACATCAAACAAGGCCGTCGTAGTGACCTCGCCGCCGATGACAAGAACCCCCATGGTCACGTAGCACTCGCAGGCGACCCGCGCCTGAGGATCGCGCTTCAAGCATTCGTCCAAGACGGCGTCCGAAATCTGGTCGCAAAATTTATCGGGATGACCTTCGGCCACCGATTCGGAGGTAAACATCATATTTTCTGGGAACAGAGGCATAAAATGCTCCCGCTACGGGTCTTCGGCTTTTGACGGCACGCATGACACCCGATGGGCGCGCTGGCGAGAGATTGCCGCTGTCCCTTCAATCGGCATTGACGTGGATCAAGGCAGAGGGTGCCAGGACCCTTTGAATTGACAAGCCCGCCCGTCGCACGCGGCCGAGCATCGGGCCCTCTGGCTGCCTCGGAGAACGCAAATGAGTAAGCCAGCAAGATCAGCAGCCGATCCAACGATGGGGCCGTGGAATGAATCTCTCGCAATCTTAGCGGAATGGGACCCAGTCTGGGCCGATACGATAAATAAGATGATGGCGGACCCGTGGAAATCGGGAATCCTGCCGCCTAAATTTATCGAACTGGTTTGCGTCGCTTTGAGCGCCGCCTGCACCAGCCTCGATGCTGAAGCGACACACCGTCACATCCGAAACGCGCTGTCGGCGGGTGCCAGTCGTGACGAGGTGCTGATGGTGCTCAAGATGAGCACGGTATTGGCAATCCACTCCTTCAGTCTTGGTGCACCAATACTGGTGGAGGAGGTACGCGCACGCGGCTTGAGCTTCAGGAAGGTAGACGTTGCAACACCAGCCTGCGACATGATGCGCGCGGCGGGGCAATGGAATGAGGCGTGGGATCCGTTTCTTGAACTCGATCCCGCCTGGACGGATGAAGTGATGGCCGCCGGCATCGCCATCTACAGCTCTAAGGTGTTCTCGCCAAAGGAAACCGAGTTGTTGAGCATCGCCCTCGATGCGTCCTACACCCATATGTATGCACCAGGCACTCGGCGCCACATCAAGGGTGCGCTCGCGGCTGGCGCAACCCCCGAAGAGGTCACCGAAATCCTAAAGCTTTGCGTCACTCACGGTGCACAATGTTTCAATCTGGCAGTTCCGATATTGAACGAGGAACTGGCCCGGCACGCAGCTGCCACTGCGATGCCTGCTATCCGCTGATGGGCCCAGGTCAGACGCCTTTCGCTACCTTGGCGAAACTGTCAATGATCTGCGAGAGACCGAAAGCGTGCTTCCAGCCCCATTCCGACCGCGCATAACGATCGTCGAAATTGAGGCCGCCGGCCGCATCGATCAGTCGCGAGACTTGCGAGTTCACCTGGAAATCGAGCTTGGCCCCGGGAACCACCTGCGTCACGGCGTTGACAAGCTCTTGCGCGGTCGGCGCTGGCCTCGGACCAAGGACTGCATAATTGACGGTCTTAATCGAAACCTGCGGCGCCTGCGACAGCTCGTAGAACGCCCGCGCCGCATCTGCGACGTGAAGGATGGGAATCCGGACATGCGGCTCGACGTAGATGGAATAGGGGCGGCCGGCCACGCTCTCCTCGATCGCCTTGTTGAAATATTCGAGATAGCCGTGCGTTCTGGCCCCAGGACCATTAACATTTGGGAGGCGGAGGCCCCGAAAATCGAGACCGTAAAGGCGCCGGTAGGTCAGGCCGAGGTTTTCCGAAAAGAGCTTGGACGCTGAATATATTGCATTCGGCCGTGTCGTCGCATCGTCGTCGACGACCGAGGCCGCTAACGACGCTCCGCCGAACACGCTGAGCGAGCTCGCAAACACGACTTGACGGACACCGAACAGTCGGGCGGCCTCCAGGACATGATAGGTTCCAAGCGCGTTGGCGCGAATGCCGGCTTCCGGATCGTCGTCGCAGGCCGGAGCGAGCATTGCGCCAATGTGAAAGATCGTCTGCGGCCGATGCTTATCGACAAGGCGCAGCACGTCGGTAAACACCCCGATGTCGCTGCGCTCGATCGTCACGCGGTCACGCAGGTCGGCAACCGATCCCGGATTGCCGGTGGCGCCACTGACGACGACCGTTCCCACGCCTCGCTCAAGCAGCAGTCGAACGAGATGCGAACCCACGAAGCCGGTGCCCCCCGTAACCAGCGCGGCGTCCATTTTAGGCTCTCGATGCTTTTCGGCAGCTTCGCCTACTTAGATCCCGTTTCCGGCGCGATCCATTGATTTGAGTCAACCCCGATGACGAGACGCGGGTTTCGTCCGAACCAGGAGAACACAGGCTCGGTCACCCAGCGGCACCGCAGAACCCACGCCCTCCCGCCGGTGAATCCGACGCTGCTCCTCCGTCTACACAGGTCAGGCTCTCATTCGGTTGATCGCTCGAACATGGCTTCCCGACCGCCTTGCAAGAGAGTTTGCGCATCGAGTTTGCCGAAAAGTGTGATCAACGTAGCGATGACCCCGGTCCAGCCCGTCTGATGACTGGCGCCAATGCCCGCGCCGTTATCGCCGTGAAAATACTCATAAAACAGTAGACAGTCGCGCCAGTGTGGATCGGTCTGGAATTTTTCGGCTCCGCCATGGACCGGCCGACGCCCGGCTCCGTCACGCAAGAAGATGCGGGTCAGCCGGTTGGCGATCTCGTGCGCCACCTCGAACAGGTTCATCATCTTCCCCGAACCGGTCGGGCACTCGATCTTGAAGTTGTCGCCGTAATATCCGTAATAGTGGAAGAGCGCGCGAATGATCAGCGCATTGATCGGCATCCATACCGGTCCGCGCCAGTTCGAGTTGCCGCCGAAAATACCGGTGTCGGATTCGGCGGGTAGATAAGTCACCCGATACTCCTGCGCCCCCGCCGAAAAAACATAGGGGTGCGCCGCGTGATAACGAGACAGCGACCGGATACCATAGGGGCTGAGAAACTCGCTCTCATCCAGCATGCGCGTCAGGATGCGGCGCAACCGGTTCTCATTCACGAGCCCGAGGATGCCGCGTTCGGCGAACCCTAGATGCCCTAGCCCGGTCGCATGGATGGATTCGCCAAGCTCTGGTATTCGCCGCATTCGGTCAAGCACTTGCGCGGTCAGATTGGGGACGCGCTCGCGTTGCCATTTCTCTACTAAGACCACGGCACATAGCGGCAACAGACCGACGATCGAGCGAACCTTCAGCCGAGTCGAGCTGTTATTGGGAAGGCGCAGAATATCATAATAGAAACCGTCTTCCTCATCCCACATGCCATTCGCCCCAACGGCATTCATCGCGCGGGCGATCAGCAGGAACTCGAGCGCAAAGCTGGTCGCCAATTCCTCATAAGTCGGGTCGCGAGCTGCAAGCTCGAACGCAATTTCAAGCATGTTTTGACAGAACAGGGCGACCCAGGCGGTGCCGTCGGCCTGTTCCAGATAGCCGCCGGTCGGCAGCGGCGCGCTACGGTCAAACACGCTGATATTGTCGAGCCCCAGAAATCCGCCCTCGAAGAGGTTCTTGCCGAAGCGGTCCTTGCGGTTCACCCACCAGGCGAAATTTGCCGCGAGCTTGCCAAACACCCGCTTCAGGAATTGAAGGTCGGTCCGCCCGTTCAGCCCCTGCTCCGTCCGGTAAAGAAAAATCGCCGCCCATGCTTGCACTGGCGGGTTGACGTCGCTGAAGGCCCATTCATAGGCCGGAATCTGTCCGGTCGGATGAAAATAGAAATGCTGAAGCAGTAGCTCGAGCTGCTGCTTTGCGAAATCGATGTCCACCGGCGTCAACGCTATTGTGTGGAAGGCGAGGTCCCAAGCAGCGAACCAGGGGTATTCCCATTTGTCTGGCATCGAGATCACATGATCGCCGATCAGGTGGAACCACTCGCGATTGCGCACCTGGCGCGACCCGAGCTGCACCGGGTCAACGCCATGTTCTTGGAGCCATTTGTAGGTATCGAGACAAAAATATTGTTTGCTCCACAGCATTCCGGCCAACGCCTGCCGCATTACATTTGCGGTATCGTCGTCGGCGCCGGTGGGGGTAATCACGCTATAGAATTCATCTGCCTCACGGCGCCGCTGCTCGAAGATTTGTGTGAATTCGCTGTCGAACGGTGCATCGGTCGCTCGGTTACCTAGTCGCAGCCGAAGCATCAAGGTCTCTGCCGGGGCGATGTTCAACACATACCGAGCCGCCGCCTTCGTGCCGGTTTGGCTCGGATTGACGGCCTCCTGCTTCCCGGCCACCACATAGTCGTGAAAAGCGTCTTTGACATACCGCGATGCGTTACGCGTGCCAAAGACCCGCTCGTTGTTGGTCTCGTTTTCCGTGAACAACAGGCTCGGAGTTCCGTCGCAATGCATAACGAAACCGCCGAGGTCGGGATGAGATGTGGCGATCGCGACCGTTTCCTGCCCTGGCATTCTCCGTAGAGAGGGCTTGGTCTGCCCGGCCGACCATGTCCAAGTGTTGCGAAACCAGAGCGTTGGCAAAACATGCAGCGTCGCCGCCTCCGGACCTCGGTTGCATAGATTGATCCGGATCAGAATGTCAGTTGGCTCTGCTTTCGCGTACTCGACAAACACATCGAAATATCTGTTATCAGCAAATGTACCCGTATCCAGCAATTCGTATTCCAATTCATCGCGGCGCCGCCGATGATTAGTGTCGACCAGATCACTATACGGAAATGCGTTCTGTGGGTATTTGTAAAGGTACTTCATGTAAGAGTGGGTTGGGGTGCTGTCCAGGTAAAAATAATATTCCTTGACGTCTTCGCCGTGATTTCCCTCGCTGTTGTTCAAGCCAAACAGCCGTTCCTTGAGGATGGGATCATTGCCGTTCCACAACGCAATGGCAAAGCATAACCGCTGCTTGCTATCACTGAAGCCTGCCAGGCCGTCTTCTCCCCAGTGATAGGCGCGCGATCGCGCCTGATCATGGGTGAAGTAGTCCCACGCGTTGCCATACTCGCTGTAGTCTTCGCGGACGGTGCCCCACTGCCGCTCACTCAGATAGGGCCCCCACTCCTTCCATGGTATGCCCCGTTCCTTCTCTTCCGCCAAACGCTGCTGCTCTGCTGAGACAGTCTGCGCAGATCGCTGCTTCTTTGGCATCGTGAATTCCTCCCCGGACTGAACTGCTATTTCTTCGACATTCCGTTACATTCTGGCTCGGCTTGCATGCAGAAGGACGGCAAGCTTTAGCCTGCGGTGGTACTTGGCCAATTGATACAGATCAGTGCGCAGGCTCACCAATTGGGTCGGCAAATAAAGACTTCGGCCGCTCCAATGCCCTTCAAGGAAATCAGCGACCCAACATGGTCCCCAAGGCCGAGCCGCCGGCCCAAGGATGGCGAGGGCATTGATCATCACCAGCGCCGATCGGAAGCCATACGCGCTCGCCGCCAGGTAGTTGTGCGCCCCCGCTCCAGCCAGACATGGGAATTTGATCTCGATCACTAATCCTGATCAGTGCGGGCCTCCGCCGCTTCGGCCATGCATTCGCGCAACCTCGTTCGCGGTTGATCGGCTTCAGAGGAGAAAATCGGTGCTGACCTATCTGCTTGCATTACCGGCTCTGGAGGTCGTCCGTCTGTTCCGCGCCGAGTGGGAGGCTGCCTTTCGTCAACCCGAACTCGGTATCGTGCTGTGGAAGGAATATTCCATCGAGGAGAATTTTGCCGGTGGTGCTTCTTCCTTTGCTGACGCCAGGAAGAGCCATCTGGTAACGGCGGTGTCGACGCTTAGCATCGAGCCGCGCATCGAGCGCGACTATTGGACGTTGCAAGCGATCGTCGAGCGTGTCCTCGGGCCGCTCGCCGATTATGAAGATGAGGTCATCAGCTATCGTGAATTGACGCTGGACGCGTTCGAAGGCGAATTCGCCGCCCCTGGTCGCAAGCGAACACAAGTTCGCCTCGATGTCGAGACGCCGGTCGCCAAGCATCATTTCGACCGTTGGCTCGCGGCCATTCGCGCGCGCTACCCGGCCGAAGTGTAGCAGCCGAAGCGTAGCAAGAGCGGAGCCCGTGCGGATCGGCCGCCCGATCCGGATCCTTGATCCTGCGCAAAGTTTCAGACTTCAGGACCGGTAAAATAAACGGGATCAGGAGATTTAGGATCGGCGCAGCTGACCGTACCCAAAACCCCGACCGAAGTCTTGAAAAACAGTAAGTCCAAAGCGGTGAGACTAAGCATTCGAAAGTATGTCGATCGATGAGCAGCAAAAGCACCGATCGTCTTGGCAGCAAGACCGGCAAACCTGCCCCCGCTGACGCGCTGGTGGAATTCGGGTCGGAGCAGAGCTTTCCGGCCAGCGATGCCCCCAGTTGGCCCAGTGTTCGGGTCGGTGAACCAATTCACCACCGGAGACGCGATATGACAGATTCCGTGTATCCAACGTCATCGCCGGAAATTCGTCATCGCCGGCGCGAGCTTGCGCCACAAATCCATGGCGCTTGGGACGCATTCAGCAAGCAGGCGTTTGGCGACGGCGCGCTGCCCGCGAAGACAAAGCAGTTGATCGCCGCTGCCGTTGCCCACGTCACTCAATGTCCCTACTGCATCAAGGGACACACAGAGGCGGCTCTGCGTCATGGCGCGACGCCTCAAGAATTGATGGAAGCGATCTGGGTTGCCGCCGAAATGCGAGCCGGTGCGGTCTTTGCCCACTCGACGATAGCGCTCACGGAAATGGCCGCGGCCGAACCCGGCCCGGCCCGTTGACACGAACCTCGGCCGGTCAGCCGAAAACGGGAAGCGGATGCATTAATCGTCATGGCCGGGCTCGACCCGGCCATCTGGGGTGAAGCGATGCGAGACGTTTCATGGATGCCCGGATCAAGTCCGGGCATGACGAAGGGTAAAAGCACCTCCACCTGAACGGATCACGCGCTAGCTGGAGGTTGTCATGGGCGCACCGGTGACAGCACTCGACATAAGGCTGAAGCGGGCATACGAGCCCGCCGCCGCGGCTGACGGTACGCGCGTCCTCATCGATCGTTTATGGCCGCGCGGGGTGACCAAGGCAAAGGCCGCGATCGATCACTGGTTCCGCGATCTCGGTCCCAGCACCGAGTTGCGCAAGTGGTTCGGTCACGATCCTGCCCTCTTCGCCGATTTCCGGGAGAGATATACCGGCGAACTGAAGCAACAGGGAGAACTCCTCGACGAATTATTGCGGATCGCCTCTCACGGGCCCCTGACGCTCGTTTACGGCGCGCATGACGAGAAGCATAACGACGCCGTCGTCCTGCAGCGTGTCCTTCTCGATCGAGCGAACGGCGAAGGCTGATCTTGTTCGGTTGCGCGAGATCAATGAAGCATCCGCCGCGCCGACGTATCCGATGGGCACCAGCTTTACCTATTGAGTCGCCTCTCTGGACAGATTTGGAGGAACACATGGATCTCATCGTGCCGGCTTCGCTTCGGATGGAGCATGAGGAACTGCATCGGGAGCTCGCAGCCGCAACCAAGTTGCCAGGGCCTGTCGGTGAGGCGGCTCGGGCCGCCGCCAAGGTGCTTCACCCCCATTTTGTCGATGAGGAAGCATTCGCGCTGCCGCCGCTCGGATTGTTGGCGCCATTGGCCGAAGGCGAGCGGATTTCGCAAGCGGCGCCCGCCATAGCCATGGCTGCAAGGCTTAAGGCTGAGTTGCCGCGGATGCTGGCAGAGCACCAAGCCATCGGAGCGGCATTGCAACGGCTCGCCGAAGCCGCACGATCGGCAGGGGACGAAGAGGTGTTGCACCTTGCAGAGAAGATAGCCGCACATGCAAAGACCGAAGAAGAGGTGATGTACCCGGCGGCGATCCTTGTTGGTGAGTACCTGAAAATTCTGGCCTGAAGGCGTGTTGGGCGGGTTACCGCTCAATCCACCGCCGTCGCTACTGCTGCGGCGAGGAGCAGCAGCACCAACGCGGGCACAAACCGCAGCATCGTTCGCTCCGCGGTTTCGCCGAGTACCGCTCGAAGGATGCGGTCGCTGCGCTCGCAGGAGTGCAGGACCGCCTCCCGCGATAAGGTTGGCCTATCGGCCTGAGCCTGTGAGCCGGCCTTTGCGGCTTTAGAGCGTGGTCCATTCATGTTGAAATGCCTTTACCCTCCTTCGCAGGGGCGGCCATGACGATTGATGCGATCTGATCGGATACCGCTCTACTCCAATGTTCCCGGGACGTTCGAGACACTTCGGCGCGCACCGAAGCGATCGGAGCTGACACTATGCCAGCTTCGACCGAATTTGGCGCATGACTGTGACCGCCAACGAGCTCAGCAGCCGGAGGGCGACGGCGCTGCTGGCATTGGCCCTGATGGTGAACCTCGCCCCAATCGCGACGTTCGCGGCGGTGCTGCCCGAGATCAGCGCGGCGTGGGGATTGAGCGCCAGCCAGGCCGGGTGGATCGGCGGCATCTATTTTGGCGGCTATGCCGCGGCCGTGCCGATCCTGGCGAGCCTGACCGACCGGGTCGACGGCCGCTCGATATTTGCCTCCTCGTCGCTGCTGGGAGCCGCGGCGAGCCTGGTCTTCGCCGCCGGTGCTAACGGTTTCTGGGCGGCGCTGGTCTTGCGCCTGCTCGGCGGCGTGGCGCTGGCCGGCGTCCATATGCCAGGGCTCAAATTGCTTGCGGAGCGGACTGCCGGGCGAAGCCGGGCGCGCGGCAGCGCCATCTATTCCGCCTTCTACACCCTCGGCGCCGCCGTCTCGTTCTTCCTCGCCGGCGCGGTCGACGCGGTGTCCGGCTGGCGCGCCGCCTTTGCCCTCAGCGGCCTCGTCCCGCTCGCCGCGATCGCCGCCCTCGCTCTGCTGCCGCCGCCCTCGGAGGCGGTCGCGAGCGCACCACTCACGCTCGACCTGCGGCCGTTGCTGCGCAACCGCGCGCTCATCGCCTATGTGCTGGCCTTCGCCGGCAACATCTGGGAAGTGTCGGCGGTGCGCGCCTGGTTTGTGACCTATCTTGCCTGGAACCTCGGGCTGCCGCATCACCGCCTCGACGTGCCGTCGCCGGCGGTCATCTCGGGGCTCGCTTCGCTTGCCGGCTTTCCGGCCAGCATTGTCGTCGCCGAATGTGCGCTGCGCTGGGGATCGCGGGCGGTGGTCGCGACCTGCACCGGGTCGGTCCTGGTGTTGCTTGCCCTGGCCGGCACTGCCGGCGGCCCGGGCCTCGTGATCCTGCCCTTGCTGGTCCTTGCCCAGGTCGCCAGCCTCGCCGACGCCAGCGCGCTCGCGGCCGGCGCCGTCGCCGCAGCCGATCCCGCGCGCCGCGGTGCGGCCCTCGCGCTGTTTGCCTCCGTCGGCTATACCGCAGCCTTCATCGGCCCGGTCGCGGTCGGCTTTGCTCTCGACGCGTTCGGCGGCGGCACCCATGCGAGCGGCTGGAGCGCCGCCTTCGTGACGATGGCGCTCGGTTCGACCGCGGCCGGGTTGGCGATGCAACTGGTGCGCGGGGGGCGCCCGCGCGAGATCACGGTGCCTGCCTCGGGGGAGGGGAGCTGACGGGATGACAAGGAAAGCCGCGAGCCGCCTGTTCGAGCCGATCATCCTCGGCGGCGTGACTCTGCCGAACCGGATCGCGGTCTCGCCCATGTGCCAGTACAGCGCCGAGAACGGTTCGGCCGGAGACTGGCACCTGCAGCATCTTGGATCGCTCGCGGTGTCGGGGGCCGGGCTCATCGTCGTCGAGCAGACCGCGGTCGAGCCGGTCGGCCGCATCACCCACGCCTGTCTCGGCCTCTATTCCGACGAGAACGAGGCGGCCTTGGCGCGCCTCGTCGCATTGTGCCGGCGCTGGGGCGGCGCCCGGCTCGGCATCCAGCTGGCCCATGCCGGGCGCAAGGGATCGGCCCGGCTCCCGTGGCGGGGCGGTGGCCCGCTCGGCTGCGACGACGGTGCCTGGACGACAGTGGCGCCGTCCGCGATGCCGTTCGGCGACGGTTGGCCGACGCCGGACGCGCTCGACGAAGAGGGGCTGATGCGCATCCGCGATGCCCATGCCGAGGCGGCGCGGCGGGCCCACCGGCTCGGCTTCGATCTTGTCGAGGTGCTCGCCGCCCACGGCTTTCTGCTCCACAGCTTTCTGTCGCCGATTTCCAACCGGCGCACCGACGATTACGGCGGCGGCCTCGATGGCCGTATGCGCTTCCCGCTCGAAGTGGCGGCGGCGGTGCGCGCAGTGTGGCCGCGCGACAAGGCCCTCGGGATGCGGATCACCGGGTCCGACTGGATTGCCGGCGGCATAACGCCCGAAGAAGCCGGCACCTTTGCCCGGAGGCTGTCAGAAATCGGGTTTGATTACGTCTGCGTGTCGTCTGGCGGGATCAGCCCGCAGGCACGCCCGGCCGTGGCTCTCGGCTATCAGGTGCCGTTCGCCGCGGCGGTCAGGAAGGCGAGCAGCATCGCCACCCAGGCGGTCGGCATGATCGTCGATCCCCATCAGGCGGAGGCGATCATCGCCGCCGGCGACGCGGACCTCGTGGCGCTGGCGCGCGCGTTTCTCGATGACCCGCGCTGGGGGTGGCATGCCGCCGACGCGCTCGGCGCCGATCTTGTCTGCGCGCCGCAATACCGTCGCGCCAGACCGGACCAATGGCCAGGTGCCGAGTTCGCGCGGCAGCGTCCAAAGCCGTCGCCGGGCGGGAGCGCCGAGCCGGTGTCTTGATTCAAATCAACGCGAAACCGAGGGCGTGGTGGCTTTGTCTTGATCCTCGTCGGCGCGGGCATGCCGCGGGTGCCGGCCCGCCGGAGACACCAAGTCCCGGGAGGTTCGCGATGCCTGCTCCGCTACGGCTAATCAGCAGCTCGCCGTCATCCAATCCGCTGATCACAAGATTATGCACTTATGCGGCGCTAAGTCCGGAGGAAATCGCCGAGCTTGAAGCCGCGTTCGAACGCCGCCTCCTGTTCAAAAAGAGGCGGGACGTGATCCTCGAAGGATACGAGTCCCACCGGCTGCACGTTGCCGTATCGGGCTTCGCGGCGCGCTACAAGCTGCTGGCGAACGGCAAGCGCCAGGTCATCGGCATCGTCCTTCCCGGCGACATCATCGGCATGCCGTCGGCGTTTTTCCGATCGTCGCTCTATTCGGTTACGGCGCTGTCCGACATGACGGCGCAGGTGGTGCGGCTGGACGCTTTCCTGGCGCTCTGCCAACGGATTCCGGCGTTGGCGATTGCAATGCTCTGGCATAGCCAGCGCGAGATCGCCACCTACGCCGACCACATCATCGATGTAGGCAGGCGCTCCCCCTTGGAGCGCATCGCGCATTTCGTGCTGGAGATGCATGCGCGTCTGCGGGCAGCAGGGTGTGCCGCAGACCGGAGCTTTGAGCTGCCGTTGTCGCAGGAGATCATCGGCGATGTGCTGGGGTTGAGCGCGCCGCATGTGAACCGCATGCTTCATCAATTGAAGGCCGAAGGACTCATTTCCGTCGACCGTCACCAGATAACGATCGATGACCTGGAAAGTATGCAGATGCTGGCGCAGTTCGAGCCTCCGTCACCGCTGATCCGGGCAGGCTCGTCTTATTGAGCTTCGTTCGACCGTAGGTGCAAGAAATGTCAAAAGCGCTCCCGAGCCTGTCTTGCGATAGTATTTCCGTCGACGGCGAACCTTCACCCTCACGTTCTCCGCTCCAATATTGTTTTCTTGATCAGCGCAATCGCTTTGCCGGGATTGAGGCCTTTCGGACAAGTGCGGGTGCAGTTCATGATCGTGTGGCAGCGGTAGAGCCGGAACGGGTCATGCAGATCGTCGAGCCGTTCTTCCGTTGCTTCGTCGCGGCTGTCGGCGATCCAACGATAGGCCTGCAGCAGCACAGCCGGCCCGAGATAGCGCTCGCCTGTCCACCACCAGCTGGGGCAAGCCCCCGTGCAGCAGAAGCACAGGATGCATTCCCAATAACCGTCGATTTTTGCCCGCTCCTCGATCGACTGGCGCCGCTCGCGGTCCGGAGGCGATGGCGTCTCTGCTCGCAGCCAGGGCTTGATCAGGCAGTATTGCGCATACAGCGGCTCGAGATCGACGACGAGATCCTTGATGACCCGCATGTGATTGAGCGGGTAGATGATGACATCGCCTCGGATGTCGGCGATCGGCCAGATGCAGGCGAGATGGTTGGCGCCATCGATATTCATCGCACACGAGCCGCAGATGCCTTCCCGGCACGATCGGCGAAACGTGAGCGTCGTATCGATCTCGTTTTTGATTTTGATCAGGGCATCGAGAACCATCGGCCCGCAGGCATCGAGATCGATGGTGAAGGTGTCCAATTGCGGATTTCCACCCCGATCGGGATTCCACCGATATATTTTGAACCGCTTCGTGCGTTCTGCCTGGTTTGAACCCTCCCATATCTTGCCGTCAACGACGCGAGAGTTTCTCGGCAGTGCGAATGGGGGCATATGGCATTTCCCTCCGCTACAGTGTTCTCTCGCGGGCGTTTATCGCGCGACGGGATCGAGCTTGAGATGATCGTCTCGCACCGATCGGACGCCGGTAATATTTTCCGCCATGACGCGCAGCCCAAGGCGCTGTCGTTCATCGCGGATGACGCCTTCCAGATGGACAACGCCTCTCATCACACGGGCGCTGACAGTCCCCTGCGGCACCCAAGGCTCCTTGCTCAGGGCGGCTTTGAGCGCGTTGCCGATGGCTCTGTCATCGGCCTGCGCCGTGGCTTCGTGCGGCGAGCTGACGATGAACGCGTGGAGCAATTCGTGTCGGCAGATGAGGCCGACGACGGCATCGTTGCGCACGACGGGAATTCGCTTGATTTGATGTCGCTGCATCAGGCGGGCAGCGTCTTCGAGAGGGGCGTTTTCGTCGATCGTCACAACATCGCGAGTCATCACCTCGCCGATTTTGCGGCCGTGAGCATGCACATATTCTTCGGCAAGCATCCCCGCATCGGCGGCCGGTAGCTGCCGATCGTTGGCGGACTGCTCGGTTCCGATTTCAATCCGGCGCAGAAAATCGCCCTGCGTGATGATCCCGACCAGCTTTCCGTGATCGAGCACGGGAAAGCCGCTTACCCCGAACCGCAACATCAACGAGGCGGCTTTTCTCATCGAGTCGCCGGGCGCAAGAGAGATCACGCCGCGGACCATAACGTCAGCCACTTTCATCGCCTGCCCTCCGCCGGAAGCGCGGAAACTCTCGATCGGCGGGTGCAGACGAGCATTGATCTGGCGCAAGGTTTTGATCTGCGCCGTGCCGGCAGGCCGCCCTGCGGACGTTACGGGGGCGGCCATGACGATTGATGCGATCTGATCGGAT
>JASHNY010000235.1 GCA_030041385.1 Alphaproteobacteria bacterium | reverse complement strand
TCGTCGTCGTGCCGGCGCCTTCCGGCAAATTGAGCATCGTGCCGACGCCGCCCAGCGTGTCGGCAAAGGCCATGATCGCGCCGCCGTGCAAGATCGCCGGGCGGGTGCACAGCTCCGCCCGCACGGTCATCTCGGCGACGACCCGGTCGGGCGCGGCGGCGGTAAACTCGACGCCAAGCAGTTCGGCAAAGGGCAGCATCTCGGATTTGAGCTTGGCGAGCGCATCCATGGGCGAGGCCCTTGCGGCTGGGGCGTCATTGTCCTATGCGGAAGCGGGCTTGGCGAGGATAACATGATGAGACAGCACGCGATCGAGGGGCCGAGCGCCTGGCGGCGCGCCGCGATCCGCACGGAGGATTACCGGGTGACCCTGTCATCCGCCGGTCGCGACGAAATCCGCCGCGTCGCCGACGAGATCGGGCGCTACCCGTTGCCGACGATCCTGCGCCGCGCCGAGGATTTCACCTGGCCGCATACGATGGCGGCGATGGACGAGGTCAACCGCGTCCTCAAAAAGGGCGTACGCTTTTCGGTGCTCGATCGGCTGCCGCTCGAGGAGTTGAGCGACGAACAGGCGACCGCGATCTATTGGATGCTGGCCTCGCTCGTCGCGCGCCCGGTTGCGCAAAAGCTCGACGGCACGATGATCTACAGCGTCTGGGATACCGGAAGAAAGGCGCTGCCCGGGTCGGGCGTGCGGCCGGATTCGACCAATATCGAAATCCGCTTTCACATCGACAACGCCTACAACACGACCCCGCCGGAATATGTCGGTCTCCTCTGCCTGCGCACGGCGAAATCGGGCGGAGTCAGCCGGGTGTTGAGCTTTCACACGGTCCATAACGAGATGCTGGCGCGGCACCGCGAGCTGCTGCCGCGGCTCTACCGCCCGTTCTGGTTCGACCGCCAGCGCGAGTTCCATCCCGGCGAACCCGACACCTTCGCCGCACCGGTGTTCGAGGACGGCGCCGAACTCAAGGCGCGGATCAGCGTGCACCAGATCAATTCGGGCTACGCGATGCGCGGCGAGCCGATCGACAATGAAGGCGCCGCCGCCCTCGCCGCGATGCTCGAGATTTTCGAGGATCCCGCGATCTCGGCCGATTTCGAATTCGCGCCGGGCGAAATCCAGTTCGTCGACAACCGCACCCTCGGCCACAGCCGCACCGAATATGAAGACTGGCCCGAGCCCGAAAAGAGGCGCCACTTGATCCGCCTGTGGCTCCGCGACCACGGAAGACGGGCGTATACGGGGTAAGCAGTGGTGCGGCTTCGGGTGTTGCCTCAGTTGAGATTACGTTGAGGTCATTCCGGAATCGCCCGCAGGGCGAGACGCCCGCGGTTCAATGCAGCCCAGCCTTCAGGGGGTAGCGTAGCCGGTGCTGTGCTGGAACACGTTGGGCTTGCGGTAGACCGCGAGAATCACCGCGCCTTCGTCGGAATGTGTTTCGTGAAACGACCCCACCCGCCGCCAGACGAACTCGCCGGCGCGGCAGATACCGTCATGGTCGGAGAACGAGCCCTCGATCACGTAGGTCTGCTCGATCTCGGGGTGCTTGTGCATCGGCAAAGTCGCGCCGGGCTCCCATTTGAGGAGGCAGGTCATCTCGCCCTTGGCTTTGTCCTCGTAGAGGACCTTGATCGAGATGCCGTCGAACTGGGTCGGCGACCACGCGATGTCCTGCGGCTTGACATAGACCGAGCCGCCGGGTGTCGGTTGTGCTGCGCGCGTCTTCGAAGGCGCTTCCTTCACCATGTCGCTCATCGCCGGTCCTTGCTAAAAGGGACAATCGGGGAAGGATAGCAGATGCCAAACAACCCGCCCGCCAATATCGATATCGATGCCGCGCTCGCCGAGGCCATCGAGGCCTACCGCGCGCGCAACCCGAAAAGCCTCCAGCAGCACGAGGCGGCGTGCGCGGCGATGCCCGGCGGCAGCACCCGCTCGTCGATCTATGTCGAGCCGTTCCCGCTGACGATGGTGAAGGGCGAAGGCGCGCATCTGTGGGACCTCGACGGGCACGAATACGTCGATTTCCTCAGCGAGTTCACCGCCGGCCTCTACGGCCACTCGCACCCGGCGATCAGGAAGGCGGTCGAGGCGGCGCTCGACGACGGGGTCAATCTTGGTGCGCACGGGCTGGCCGAGGCGCGCTTCGCCGCGGCGATCTGCGCGCGCTTTCCGTCCATTGATTTGGTGCGCTTCACCAATTCCGGGACCGAGGCGAACCTGATGGCGGTGTCGGGCGCGCGGGCCTTGACCGGGCGCAACAAGATCCTGGTTTTCGCTGGCGGCTATCACGGCGGCGTCTTCTATTTTCGCGGCAAGACCGCGGTCAACGCGCCGTTCGATTTCCTGCTCGGCACCTATAACGACATCGCCGGCACGCGCGAGCTGGTCGCGCCGCACAAGGGCGACCTCGCCGCGATTCTGATCGAGCCGATGCTGGGCGGCAGCGGCTGCATCCCGGCGACGCGCGAGTTTCTCGCCGATCTGCGCGCGCTGGCGGACGAAACGGGCGCCATCCTGATCTTCGACGAGGTGATGACCTCGCGCCTCGCGCCGGGCGGGTTGCAGGAGGTGCACAACATCCTCCCCGACATGACGACGCTCGGCAAATATGTCGGCGGCGGCATGAGCTTCGGCGCGTTCGGCGGGCGCCGCAAGGTGATGGACTGGTTCGACCCGCGCCGCGCCGACGGGTTCCAGCATGCCGGCACGTTCAACAACAACGTGTTGACGATGCAGGCCGGGTTGGCCGGATTGACCGAGGTCTACACCCCCGAGCGCGCGCGGGCGCTCAACGATTTCGGCGACGGGTTGCGCGAGCGGCTCAATGGCGTGGCGCGGCGCCACGGCCTGGCGATGCAGTTCACCGGCATCGGCTCGATGATCGGCATCCACATGACCAACGGGCCGATCCGCAACGCCGCCGACGCCGCGAAAGCCGACGGAAGGCTGCGCGATCTGTTTTTCTTCGACGTATTGGCGCGCGGCATCTGGCTGGCCAAGCGCGGCATGATCGCACTGTCGATCGCCCTCGACGAGCGCGACGCCGACCGGCTCGTCACTGCGGTCGAGGAATTCGCCGAAACCCGCGCCCCGCTGTTCGGAGATGCCGCATGAGCGACCAGCGCAGCAACCACCGGGTCGCCTATTTCAACGGGCGGATCGTGCCCGAGCGCGAGGTCGTCTTGCCGTTCCGCGACCGCGGCTTCAAATACGGCGACGCCGCCTTCGACATGACCCGCACGTTTCATGGCCGCCCGTTCAAGCTCAAGGAGCATGTCGCGCGGCTCTACCGCTCGTTGCGCTATCTGCGCATCGACCCCGGCCTCTCGGAGGCCGAGATGGTCGCGGCGAGCGAAGCGGTGCTCGACCGCAACCGGCATTTCCTGACGCCTGACACGGATTACTGGGTCGGCCAGCGGGTGTCGCGCGGGGTCGATGCGGTCGGCGACGAGGGCTGGGACCATACTGGCGCCAACGTCATCGTCGAATGCATCCCGCTGCCGCTGAAGGCGCGGGCGCGCCTGTTCCGCGACGGCATCGACATCGTCGTGCCGCCGACCCGACGGGTCGCGCCCGACATGCTGAGCCCGCGCGCCAAGACCCACAACTACCTGAACCTGATCATGGCCGATCTCGAAGCCAAGGCGCAGGACAAGGAGGCGTGGTCGGTATTGCTCGATGCCGGCGGGCATCTCGCCGAGGGGATCGGCAGCAATCTCTTTCTGGTGCGCGACGGTGAGGTGCTGACCCCGCGCGAGCGTTTCGTCCTGCCGGGGGTCAGCCGCGCGACCGTGATCGAACTGTGCGGCGCGCTCAGCATTCCCTGCCATGAAGCCGATCTCGACCTTTACGACGCGGCGACCGCCGACGAAGCGTTCATGAGTTCGACCAGCCTGTGCCTGTGCCCGGTGCGCAGCATCGGCGGCCGGCTCGTGCCCGGCCCGGTCCCCGGCGCGATCACGCGCCAGCTCAGCCACGCCTATGCCGAGAGCGTGGGCTGCGACTTCGTCGCACAATACCTGAAGCATCTGGGATAAATCGCTTCGCCGCGAAGACGCGGCCTTGTGGTTGGAATCTGACATTTGAAACCGCTCACTCGCGTCATTCCGGAGCGCCGCGCAGCGGCGAGTCCGGAACCCATGAACACCGGCCTCTGGAAAATGGGTTCCGGGCTCGGCCCGTTGGGCCGCCCCGGAATGACGGTCGGGGTTCATTCGTCTGAATTGGACCCCTAGCGTAGGCGATCCAGTCGCCACGGCGAAGCCTTGCGGTTGCGAAAATCTCTGGCCATCTTCATTTCTTACTTTGTCTGCCAAGGTGCAATAGCGATGGCCCTCAACATCAAAGACCCGGCAACGGGAAGGGCCGTCCGGGAACTGGCCGAGGCGACTGGTGAAACCGTCACCGCGGCGGTTCGCCGGGCGGCGGAGGAACGTCTCCATCGGCGGTTGCCGCTGCTGTTTGTCGGCAACCACTTTGCCTATACCGACATCGATCCGGCCTTGGCATGAGGCGCGCGCCCCTGCCGTACGACAGCTGAAGGAGACCCCGGGATGGCCAGGCTTCCCTCTATCACCAGAAAAGACCAGGTGGCGGCAAAGGACTATGCCGTCTTCGATGCGATCGTCGCCAGCCGCGGCGCGGTGCAGGGGCCGTTCACGATGTTCCTGCATTCGCCCGAAGTGGCCGGGCGCGTCGCCCATCTCGGCGCCTATGTGCGCTTCGAAGGCTCGCTCGACATGCGGGTGCGGGTGCTCGCGGCGATGACCGCGGCGCGCGAATTCGAGGCGATGTACGTTTGGGGCGCGCAGACCGGCGGCGCCCGCCGGCTCGGTGTGCCCGAGGCGACGATCGCCGCGATCCGCGACAACCACTCGCGCGGCATCCCGCCCGAGGATGCGCAGGTCGTCGAGTTCACCCGGCAATTATTGCGCAAGCATCGGGTCGATGACGCGCTGTTCAAGGGGATGCAGGCCCGCTTCGGCAATGACGAACTGGTCCAGCTCACCACCGCGATCGGCTATTACAGCCTGTTGGCGATGACCGTGAACGCCTGCGAGTTGGAGCCCGCCGCCGGCGCCGAGGTGCTGAAGGCCTAGGTTCCTCGAACTCACGGATCACAAGGTAAGTCATTGCGAGGAGCGCAGCGACGCGGCAATCCGGCGCGAGATTGCTTCCCCCGGATCGCCCGCAGGGCGGCCGTCCGGGGTCGCAATGACCCGCTCTTGTCCGGACGAGGGTGCTAGGCCTGGTCCCGCCGCGCCGCGCCGGCGGTAACGACCAGGCGTTCGAGCGTCTCGTAAGGCTGGGCGCCGACGACGCCGCGGCGGCCGGCGACAAAGGTCGGCACGCCGGTGACGCCGTACTGGGCGGATTTCGCCCAGTCGGCATCGACCGCGTCCTTGAAGCGGCGGGTCTCGATGACCTCGCGCGCCGCCGCGCCCGACAATCCGACCGATTCGGCAATCTCGACCAGGATGTCGGGGTCGCCGATGTTGCGGGCATCGACGAAATAGGCGCGGTAGAGCGCGTCGTGCAAGGCGCCGCCGCCCGGCTCTGTGTCGGCCCACTTGCCGAGCTCCTGGGCGAGCCGGCTGTTGTAGGTATGGGTGCGCCGCCCGTAGGGCAGCCCCTCCGCGTCCATCAGCGTCTTCATGCGCTGGTAGGATTGCTCGGGGTCGATGCCGCGCGCCGCATAAAATTCCGCCATCGAACGCCCCTCCTGCGGGGTGTCCGGATGCAGCGGAAAGTGCACCAGCCTCGTCTCGATCGCATACGCTGCCTTGAGCTTTTCAATACGCACGGTACTGAGATAGCACCAGGGTCAAACGTAGTCGGTGAAGATCTCCAGGGTTACCGGCTCGGCCATCGTCGCGCCTCGTTGCGTCACATGAGAACCTATGTGGTGTCGGCGAGGGGAGCGGCAATGCCGCGCCGCCCGCCCGCCACCAGCCGGCTGCCCTATTCGACGTGGCGCCAGGTCTTGCTGTCGGCGATCTGCTCGACCGCATGGCGGGCCTCCAGCTGGCCGAGTGCATGGCGGATCGAGGTGAAGGCCATCGCCACGCCCTTGTCGCGCTGCAATGCCGTGCGGATTTCGGCCGGCCGCGCGGCGCGCGGTGCGATCGCCTGCAACACCTCCGACACCAGCCGGGCGTTGGTGCCGCGCCGCGGTCGTGCCG
>JASHNY010000234.1 GCA_030041385.1 Alphaproteobacteria bacterium | reverse complement strand
GGCTCGCGCCGCTCGGGCAGCTGGGTCACCACCGAACGGTAGGACGCGGCCCCCGCCGGCGCAGGTGCCGCCCCCGGGCGTGGGCGCGGCACCGGGCCGGGCATCGCATCGGCACGCCGCACCGCCTGCCGCTGCTGCAACCAGCCCCAGCCGCAGGCGGCAGCCATCAGCGCAACGCGCCCGGAGGCGAGGCCGAGCCGGGCGATGCCGCGGCCCGCGCCGCTGCCGATGTCGCGCCAGTCACCCTGCGACAATCCCATCACCGACAAGAGCAGCAGGGCGACAAAGGCTGCCGCCGTCATCGCCAGCGGCAGCAGCAAGGCGCCGAGGCCGCTATTGGCGATCGGATGAGCGACCGCCCAGCCGATCGCGCCGCCCGCGCCGGCGGGCAGACGCAGCGAATCGACGTGCAATACCGAGCAGGCGATCGCCCCCAGCACCAGCGCCAGCGCCAGCAGCCCCAGTCGCCGCAGCATGCCGCGCAGCGGCCGCTGCAGCAGCAGGCGGAAGGCCCAGCCGAGCAGGACGACCGGGATCAGATAGGCGGCCAGACCGAGGGTCTGCATCAGCAAATCGGCGAGATAGGCGCCGTCATGGCCGAGAAAATTGCGCGCCGGCCCGTCCATCGCGGTGTCGAACGAGGGATCGCCCGGGTTGTAGGTCAGCAGCGCCAGCACCACCAGCAGGCTCAGCAATACCAGCGTCGAGCCGGCCGCCTCCATCAGCCGCCGTCGGCCGCTGGCCACGAGGTCGGACCAGCTGCGCACGCGCTCGCCGACGCCGCGGCCCCAGAAATGTGCCGTTCTGATCATCTCTGCCCCCCGGTCCCAGCCCTCCCCCGACGGCTGCGACCGCACTCAGACGCTAGTCCGCACCCATTATACGCGTCATTCCGGCGAAAGCGGGAATCCGATGCCGCCGCCGCCCGGCCAGCCGCTCATGCCGCGCCCGTCCGAATGGTCGCGCCTGCGCGGGAAACCGGCTGCCGCCTGGACTTCGCGCCGGCCGCTCTCCATGCTTTGGCCATGGCGGACGACGCCGAACTCCTGATCGCCGGCGGCGGGCTCAACGGGCTCGCATTGGCGATTGCCTGCGCGGGCGCGGGCTTGCCGACGATCCTTGCCGACCGCCAGGATTTGGCGGCGACGACCGCCGCCGCATTCGACGGGCGCACCTCGGCGATCGCCTACGGCTCGCGGCTGGTGCTGGACGGCATCGGGGTGTGGCCGGAGATCGCGCCGGAGGCCGAGCCGATCCGCGAGATTCGCGTCGCCGACGACGATTCGCCGCTGTTCCTCCACTACGATCACCGCGACCTCGCCGCCGGCGGCCTCGATCCGGTGCCGTTGGGCTACATCGTCGAGAACCGGGTATTGCGCCGCGCGCTGCTGGCGCATGCCGCCGCCTTGCCGGAATTGCGGCTGCTGTCGCCGTGCACGGTGGCCGAGATCGCCGCCGGCCGTGACGGTGCGGTCGCCGCGCTCGGCGACGGCCGCAGCTTGCGGGTGCGCCTCGTCGTTGCCGCCGACGGCAAGGAGTCGCCGCTGCGCCATGCCGCCGGGATCCGCGTCGTCGAGTGGCGGTACGACCAGATCGGCATCGTCACCACAGTGCGGCACGAGCGACCGCATGGCGGCGTCGCGGTCGAGCATTTCCTGCCCGCCGGCCCGTTCGCCATCCTGCCGATGACCGATGATGCAACGCAGGCGCCGGGGCGCCGTGCGCGCTCGTCGATCGTGTGGACCGAGAATGCCGGGCTGGTGCCGCATCTGATCGCGATGCCCGATGCAGATTTCACGGCCGAGTTGGCGGCGCGGTTCGGCGATTTTCTCGGCGCGGTCGAGCCGGTCGGGCCGCGCTGGACCTATCCGCTCGCGCTGATGCAGGCCGAGCGCTATGCCGCGCCGCGGCTCGCCCTGCTTGGCGAGGCCGCGCACGTGATCCACCCGATCGCCGGCCAGGGGCTCAATATCGGCATCCGCGACGTCGCGGCGCTCGCCGAATTGATCGTCGATGCGCGCCGGCTCGGGCTCGATATCGGCGACCCCATGCTGCTCGAGCGTTACCAGCGCTGGCGCCGCGCCGACGCGATGCTGCTGGCGGCGGTGACCGACGGGCTCAACCGTCTGTTCTCGAACACGATCACGCCGGTGCGCCTGGTGCGGGACCTTGGCCTCGCCGCAGTCAACCGCGTGCCGCCGCTGAAGCGCCTGTTGATGCGGCACGCGATGGGGATGCTCGGCGACCGCCCGCGCCTCGCCCGCGGCGAGCGGCTGTGATCCGAAATCCATCCCCTCCACCCGGCTTCGGGCAAGGCTCGGCAAGACCTCGCCAACCCTGAGCAACCCTCCCCGCCATTGGGAGAGGGAAGGGTGAGGGGGAAACAGCCTTAAAGCACCGTGGCGCCCGGGCGGTGTTGCGCCCATGGCCGCGCCGCCTCGAACAGGGCGGCGGCGCGCAACAGGCGCGCATCGCCGAGGTGCGGCGCGACCAGCTGCAACCCGATCGGCAGGCCGTCGGCGCCGAAGCCGCAGGGCAGGGTCACCGCCGGGTTGCCCGACAAGTTGAACGGCAATGTGTACGGGTACCAGGCGTTGCGCACCGTGTCGGTCGCTTCGCCGTCGATCTCGATCGGCGCGAAGAAATCGTGGTCGATCGCCAGCGCCGTGCGCGACAGCGTCGGGGTCGCGACCAGGTCGTGCCGGGCGAACCAGCCCTGAATCTCGCGGAAGATGCGGGTGCGCTCGAACATCGCCTGCTGCAAGGCGACCGCGCTGTGGCCGGCGCCGCGGTCCATCTGGCGGATCAGCGTGTCGCTCATCCGGTTGCCGAATTGCGGCACATAGCGGCGGAAGCGCGCATTCCAGAACGATTGGGTGAGAACGAGCCAGACCGGCTCGGTGCTGGCGAACCCGTCATCGACCGGCTCGACCGCCGCGCCGAGTTCGCCGAAGGCGGCGAGCGCGGCCTCGCACGCCGCGCGCACTTCGGCCGAAAGCTTCGCGTTGCCGAGCAGCGGGCGCCAGGCGATGCGCACCCCTTTGAGATCGCCCTCGGCGCGCGCGGCGGCCGCGAATTCGGGCACCGGCAAGCCCAATGAATGCGGGTCGCACGGGTGCGGCCCGGCCATCGCCTCCAGCATCAGCGCGGTGTCGGCGACGGTGCGGGTCAGCGGGGTGATGTGCGACTGGTTGCCGAACCCGTCCGGGGTCAGATCGTGCGGCACCAGGCCGAGGGTCTGCTTGAACCCGACGACACCGCAGCACGCGGCCGGAATGCGGCTCGACCCGCCGCCATCGGTGCCGACGCCGATCGGGCCGAGCCCTGCCGCTACCGCGGCCGCGGCGCCGCCGCTCGACCCGCCGCAGGTGCGCGACCGATCCCACGGGTTGGCGGTGCGCCCGAACAATGGCGCATCGGTAAAGCATTTGTGGCCGAATTCCGGGGTCGTTGTTTTGCCGACGAGGATCGCCCCGGCAGCTTTGAGCCGCGCCACCGCGACCGAATCCGCGGCCGGCACGTTGTCGGCGAGCGCGACCGAGCCGAAGGTGGTGCGCACGCCGGCGGTGTTGACGAGGTCCTTGACTGCGAACGGCACGCCGAACAGCGGTCCCAGCTCGTCGCGGCGCATCAGTGCGGCCTCGGCCTCGCGCGCCGCGGCCCGTGCCTCGTCGGCGCAGACCGTGATGAAGGCGTTGAGCGTCGATTGCGCCGCGTCGATGCGGGCAAGTACCGAATCGACCAGCTCGACCGGGCTCAGCGCGCGCCGGGCGACCATCGCCGCCACTTCAGCGGCCGGAACAAAGGCGAGATCGCTCATCGGGGGCTCCGCGGCGAGTGGGAAGGGGCTGTCTTAACAGACCGGGCCCCGCCGGCGCAGGGTGTTTTGCATACGCCGCGAAGGCTCGCGCGCTCCCGCGGCGATTGCGCTAGCATGGGCGCCGATCTTCCCCTCGATAGCAGGTGGCCTGCGCATGCGTCGCTTCGTGGTCGGCTTCTTCGCCGTGATCGGCGCGCTGAGCCTCCTGGTTCTGGTCGGCGTGGCCGGCGTCATCGTCGCTGCCTGGCGTTTCGCGGCGCACCAGGCGGCCTTGCCGGATGCGATCGTGCTGAGCGCCGATCTCGACCACGGCCTCGCCGAGGGGCCCGCACCCGGCGCGGTCGCGCGCGTCGTTTTCGGCGACCAGACGACATTGCGCGACTTTCTCGACGCACTCGACCGCGCCGGCAGCGACAAGCGGGTCAAGGGGCTCTATGCCCGTCTCGGCGACGATTCGCTCGGCCTCGCCAAGGTCCAGCAGGTGCGCGCCGCGATCGCCGCCTTCCGTGCCAAGGGCAAGTTCGCGGTCGCCTTCGCCGACACGTTCGGCGAGTTCGGCCCCGGCACGCGGCCCTATTACCTCGCCACCGCATTCGACCAGGTCTGGCTTCAGCCGCTCGGCAGCGTCGGTTTGACCGGGCTTTATTCCGAGGTGCCGTTTCTGCGCGACGCGCTCGGCAAGATCGGCGTCGCCGCCCGCTTCGACCGGCGCAGCGAATACAAGACGGTCATGAACAGCCTCACCGACAGCGCGATGCCGCCGCCGCAGCGCGAGGAGATCGACGGGCTCCTCACCTCGCTCGACGGGCAGATCGTGCACGACATTGCCGCCGCGCGTGGCCTGACCGAGGCGCAGGTGCGCGCGCTGATCGACCGCGGCCCGCTATTGGCCGACGAGGCCAAGGCGGCGCATCTGGTCGACCGGCTCGGCTATCGCGACGAGGCGATCGGTGCGGCACGCCGGCGCGCCGGCGCCGGTGCGATGCTGGTCGGGTTGCCGCGCTACCTTCGCGAAGCCGGACGGCCGAACCGCAGCGGAGCGACGATCGCGCTGATCTACGGCACCGGGCTGATCACCCGCGAGGGCACCGGCGGCGGCGCGCTCGGTGCGAATGGGCTCGATGCCGCCAAGGTCGCCGCCGCGTTTCGCGCCGCCGCGTCCGATCGCAATGTGCGGGCGATCGTGTTCCGCATCGACAGCCCCGGCGGCTCGGCGGTCGCCTCGGAGACGCTGTGGCACGAGATCGAGCGGACGCGGCAGCGCGGCAAGCCGGTGATCGTGTCGATGGGCGACGTTGCCGCTTCGGGCGGCTATTACATCGCCGCGGCGGCCGACAAGATCGTCGCCGAGCCGGCGACCCTGACCGGATCGATCGGCGTCGTCGCCGGCAAGGTGGTGTTGTCCGGGTTGATGCAGAAGCTCGGCATTGCCGTCGATTCGGTACAGCGCGGCGCCGATGCGGGCATGTTCAGCGCGATGCAGGATTTTTCCCCGGCGATGCAGGGCCGTCTCGACGACATGCTCGACCGCACCTATCAGGGGTTCAAGAACCACGTCGCCGCCGGCCGGCACCTGTCGCCCGAGGCGGTCGAGGGGATCGCCAAGGGCCGGGTGTGGTCGGGCGCGCAGGCCAAGGCGAACGGGCTCGTCGATGCGCTGGGCGGATACAGCATCGCACTGCGCCTCGCCAGGGAAGCGGCGAAGGTTCCCGCGGGCGCGCCGATCAGGCTGGTGGTCTTCCCGCGCCCGAAGGGGACGGTCGCCGAAATCCTCGCCCGGCTGTCCGGCGACTCGACCGACGGGCGCGGCATCTCGGGCACGATCGGGGCGCGGGTCGGCGCCGTCCTCGCGTTATACGACCGGCTCGCCGCGCTCGCTGCCGCGCCCGACAGCCTGATGATGCCGCCGATCGGCGATGTGCGTTGAGCCGCCGCCATGGTTTCGCCATGGTTGCGGCTTTCTTTTCGGCTCGATCACAATATCGTCGCGGCCGCGGGACGGCACGGACGGAAGAGGCAGGGGTGAGACGGGCATTTCTAGGGCTGCTGGCCGCCGTCGCGATCGCGGTTGCCGGCTGTTCGAGCGACAAGCCGGTGATCACGGCGGCCAGCGATGCGGCCTCCGACGCGGCGCTCAAGCGGGATTGCGCGAGTCCGCAGTGGAAGGAGCAGAATCTCGGCCTGTGGTATTCGATCTGCCGCCAGCCGATGAACTGGTAAATACGGCGGGGCGGGAATTTGCCGCCGGTCAGAATTTCCTGAAACAGGCGCGGCCCTGGCCCTCGGCCGCCAAGACGTCGCAGGCGATGGCGACGGCGTGGCCGTACGGGTCAATCTGGACCGCGTAGCTGTCGCCGTTGAGGCAGCTGAGGCTCCAATACGCAAATCCGGCCTCGGGCCCGCGCGCCGCGACCCCCATCAGAAACGTCTTGGTGCCGACGCACCAATAGCCGATCACCTCAGCAAGCCGCGCCGCCCGCTCCTGTGGCGGCAGGCGTTGCAGGGCGGCGCTGTAGTCGTTGCGCGGGCCGCTTTGTGCCTGCCGAGTCGCCGCGCCCGCCGCGGTGACCGTCAGCCCCGCCGCGAGCAGCGCCGCCGTCCCCCATCCGACCCGCATCCCCGTCCCCGTCCCATTGTTCAAGCAGCAGGAATTTACCGCGGTTGCCGTGGCCGAGAAATGGGCGGATCGGCGCGGCGCCGGGCGCCATCGCGCCTTTGCTTGCCCGGGGGCGGCGTTTCGGCTACATCCTCGCCCCGTTCCGACCGTCGGTGCGGGCGCGTAGCTCAGCGGGAGAGCACTACGTTGACATCGTAGGGGTCACTGGTTCAATCCCAGTCGCGCCCACCATTCCGGCGAGGGACGGCATCGCCGATCGCTTGCCATCGCAGGGTTTGCCGAAATGACTGAGCCGTTCGGCCCGCTCCAGGGGGTCAAGGTCGTGGCCTGCTCGACCGCGCAGGCCGGCACCGTGCCGTACATGCTGATGGCAGATCTCGGCGCCGAGGTCATCAAGATCGAGGTGCCGGAGGTCGGCGACAATTCGCGCGGCTCGACTGTGATGCCGGGCTTCCCCAGCACCTATTTCGAAACCAACAACCGCGGCGTGAAGAGCCTCACGCTGAACCTGAAGAGCGCGGAAGGCCGCGAAATCCTGCGCCGGCTCGTCGCCCGCGCCGACATATTCGGCCAGAATTTCCGTCCTGGCGCGGCCGAGAAGAACGGGTTCGGCTATGATGATTTGCGTCAGGTCAACCCGCGGCTCGTCTATGTCTCGGTCTCGGGCTATGGCCCCAGGGGACCGCACGCGACGCTTCCCGGCACCGATTCGATGGCCCAGGCGCTTGGTGGCATCGCCGAAGCGTATTCGACCCCCGGCCAGCCGTTGCGCACCGGCATCGTCTCGGTTGCCGACGAAACCTGCGCCATCCTCGCCTTCGGCGGGGCGCTCGCTGCATTGACCCATGCGCGCGCCACCGGGATCGGGCAGAAGGTCGATTGCTCGCTGCTCGGCGGCCAGATCCGCCTGATGGGCTGGACCTTGACGACGACGATGTGGCGCGACCGCAACCCGGTCACCGGCCAGGCGCGCATCACCGGCACCCCGGACCGCCCGGGCATCAGCGCCAGCTTTAACGATTGCGACGGCAAGCCGCTGGTGTTCCAGCTCAACGGCAACCGCCCGTGGCGCACGGCGATGACCGCGCTCGGGTTTTATGACGCGCTCGACCAGGCCGGCTTCGGCGATCTCGGGGTCGTCGTTGCGTCCGACGAGCGGCGCGGCGCGCTGTTGCGCATGCTCGACGAATTGTTCGCAACCGGGCCGCGCGCGGATTGGGTGGCGCGGCTGCGCGCCGCCGATATCGTCTCGGCGCCGATCAACACCCTGCTCGAAGCCGCCAGCGACCCTGACGTCTTGGCCAATGGCTACGTCACCGAGATCGACTACGAGAAACACGGCAAGCGGCTCAAGGTGCACGGATCGCCATGGCATTTTTCGCAGACGCCGCCGCGGATCGGGATCGCGCCCGAACTCGGCGCCGACAACGACGCGGTTCTCGCGGAATTGGGGTACAGCGCAGCCCAGATCCTCGACTTCAAGGAACGGAAAATCATCTGACCTTTTTCGGCGCCGGACGCGGTTTTGCCATTCGGGGCTGCCGGTTCCGGCGATAACGCGCAGCCGATTCCTTTTGCTCAACTTCTGCATCATTGAAGTAGAACTTAATCGCGCGATAAAGCCCAATTTATTAACTCAATATCTTGTGGTCAAATGTCAGGACAAACATACCTGTAGAAAATTTGCTCGCTCTTGCGACCGAAAGTTTCCTTAGGGTTGCGCTATCAGACTTTTGATTGAGCAAAAGTAACTTGTAATCTTTGGCCCGCGAATTCTATAGTTTTCAACCGCAAAAGAATCGCACGCCGGCTCCTTTCACCAACGGGGAGATGTACCTTGGCCGCGAAAACAAAATCCGAAATTGAACAGCTCGATCCGGCCGCGGCTGCGCGCGCGGACGACGGGGTGTCCCCCGGCGAAGTGGTGGGGGTCGACAAGATCCGCGATCTGCTGTTCGGCAACCAGATGCAGGATTACGACCGCCGCTTCTCCCAGCTCGAAGAGCGGTTTCTTCAGCGCTTTCGCGACATCGAGTCCGAAACGGCCCGCAATCTCAGCACCTTCGATTCGAATGCGAAAAAACAGGTGGAATCGCTGGCAAACCAGCTTCGCGACGAGAAGGAAGCGCGCGCCGATGCTGACAGGGAGACCGACCGGACCCTGCGCGAGCAGAACCAGGCCCTCGAAAAGCGCCTGCGCGCCACGTCGGACCAGTTAAGCCAGGTCGAGCGCGATTTCGCCGAACGGCTGAGCCAGGAGGTGCAGTCGCTGCGCGAGGAGAGCAAGCGCAAGAGCGAGGACATTTATCACACGATCGAAAAGATGTTCTCCGAGCTGAGCAACGTCAAAACCGATCGGAACCTGCTCGCCGGCCTGTTCGTCGAAATCGCCAAATGCCTGAACCAGGACGCCAGACCGAAGGGCGCTGGCATCGGGCCTGCCGACGCATTGCGCGCCTGGCCGGCCGGCTGACCCGCTTGTTGCGGTGAGCACGCCCGCCGCCGTCAGTCTCGAGTGGTTGCTTCGCCCGCTGCCGAGCGATCCCGGGATCGACCGGAAGGCGCTCGCCGGGCTGCTGGCGGAACTGGCGCGCAATGTCGAGCCGACCGCCTACGCCGAGGCGAACGGCGTCGCTCGGGTCGACCCGCGGCTGGAGCAGCTGCGCACGCTGTTGGTCGGGCACGAAATCGAGGTGTTGGCGCGGCTGCGCGGGGTGGTGGAGGACCCCGAACAGTTGGCGATGGCGGTCGGGCAGGTTCTGCCGGCGGCAATCGCCGCAGGGTCGGACGGGTCGCGGCTGGGGCAGACTTTGGCGCCGGCCCTGGAAAAGGCGATACAGGCGTCGATCCGCACCGACCCGCGCACGCTCGTCGACATCCTGCATCCGCTGATCGTGCCGGCGATCCGCCAATCGATCGGCGAAGCGATCGACAAGACCCTCCAATCGCTGAACGAGGCGCTGAAGCACAGCCTCAGCTGGCGCGGGCTGCGCTGGCGCTGGGAGGCGTGGCGCACCGGCTCCAGCTTTGCCGAGATCGTGCTCAGGCACACGCTCGTCTACCGCGTCGAGCATGTGTTCCTGATCCATCACCATACCGGCCTGTTGATCGCCCATGTCGCGGCCGAGGACGCGGCGAGCCAGGACCCGCAGCTGGTGTCGTCGATGCTGGTCGCGATCCAGGATTTCATCCGGGATTCGTTCACCGGCGCCGAGCATCACGGGATCGACACGCTGCGGCTGGGCGAGCTGTGGCTGTGGTCCGAGCCGGGGAGCTTTGCGACGCTGGTCGCGGTGATCCGCGGCAACCCGCCGGAGGAGTTGCGCGACGTCCTGCGCAACGCGCTGGCGCGGATCCATCAGGAACGGTACCAGGCGTTGGAAAGCTTCGACGGCGACAGTTCGGGCCTTGCCGATGTCGATGCGCACCTCGCCGAATGCGCGGCATTGCGGCAGCAGGCGCCGCAGAGCTCGCGGGGCGGCTTCCCGTGGGCGGTGGCCGTGGCGGCGCTGGCCCTCTTTGTGCTTGCCGCGGCGGGCGGCCTGCACTGGTGGCAGAGCGAGCGGTTGCGGGCGGGCGAGCAGCACTTGTGGGCTGACTATATCGCGCGGCTGCGCGCCCAGCCCGGGATCATCGTCACCGATGCGGAACACCGCTACGGCAGGTTCGTCGTCGCCGGATTGCGCGATCCGCTGGCGGCCGACCCGCAATCGATGCTGCGCCAATCGGGGCTCGACCCGAGGCTCGTCGTCAGCCACTGGGCGCCCTACGAGGGGCTCGACCCGGCTTTCGTCCTGAAGCGGTTGCGGGCCTCGCTCGACCCGCCGCCGACCGTCACTCTTGCGGTCTCAGGCAATGACATCGTGGCGCACGGATCGGCGTCGTCCCCATGGCTGGAGCGGGCCCGCGCCGTGGCACGGACACTGCCGGCCGGGAGCCCGAGTCTCGATCTATCCCAGGTGCGCAACGCCAACGAAGGGGCGTTCGCCAAATTGCGCGCCGCGATCGAGTCGCACAAAATCCACTTTTCGACCGACGATTCGCTGCCGGCGCCGGGACAGGAAGCAATCCTCGACACGGTGGCCAAGGAGCTGAAGGAACTTGGCTCCCTGGCGTCGACGATGCGGGTGGCCGCGCGGGTGACATTGAACGGGCATTCCGATGACACCGGGCGGGGCACGTTCAACCTGTCGCTGAGCCTGGCGCGGGCCGACGCGGTGCTCGCGCTCCTGACGAAGCGCGGCGTCGATCCGTCCATGCTCGCGGCGCGCGGCGCCGGTCCGCTCGAACCGTTGCAGGAGGGGGATACCGAGGGCGCGCGCTCGGCCAACCGACGGGTCTCGTTCACCGTCTGGTTCGAGCAATAGCCATGCCTGCAGCATTGCAAAAAAAGATCTGCATGCTCGGCGGCTTCTCGGTGGGCAAGACCAGTCTGATCCGGCGCTATGTCGAGAGCATCTTTTCGGAAACCTACCTGACCACGGTCGGCGTCAAGATCGACAAGAAGACCGTGGAACTGCCCGACCGGTCGGTGACCCTGATCCTGTGGGACATCGCCGGCGAGGACGATATTTCCTCGCTGCGCCTAGCCTATCTGCGCGGCGCGGCCGGCTACCTGCTGGTCGCGGACGGGACCCGGCCGGCGACCCTGGAAGTGGCGCTGTCGTTGCGCGAGCGGGTCGAGGCGGATTACGGGCCGCTGCCGTTCACGCTGCTCCTCAACAAGAGCGACCTCGAAGACCAGTGGGCGATCCCCGAGGCCGACATCGAGCGCCTGCGGCAGCAGGGCTGGTGGGTGCGCTCGACCAGCGCCCGAACCGGCCACGGCGTCGAGGAGGCGTTCAGGGACCTTGCCGCCCGCATTGCCGGCTGAGCCATGAACGGAATGCCGGCCAGCATCGCCCGGCGTCTGCAGGCGCTGGCCTGGGGCGAGCGCGCCATCGCCTGGCTGCACGTCGATGCCGGGCTCGCCCTGGTCGGCGCCGGCGGAAATCTCGATGCTTACGGGCTGACCGGGCTGCGTCTCGGCGAGCCGGTTGCAGACCAGCTCTATTTCCTCGAAGGCCTGCTGCCGCCGGTCGACTCTCCCTATCTCGTGCCCGCTGTCGAACTGGCAGGCGGACGTGCCGCCGACATCCATATTCACCTCGACGGCGACGCGATCTGGGTGGTGATGCTCGACGTTACTGCCGAGCGCGATGCCGCCCGGCGCATGCAGCAGAAGGCCTATGACATGACCCTGCTGCAGGAACGGGAGGCCCAGCTCAACCGGCGCCTGGAGGCGGCCAACACCGCGCTGCTCGCGACCCAGCGCGACCTCGAAGCCTCCCGCGCGGAGCTGCTCGCCGCCCACGAGAAATTGCAGGTCCAGGCGGTTGAACTTGCGACCTGGAACCGGACCCTTGAAGGGCGCGTCGCGGAGCAGGTGGGGGAGCTGGAGCGGATGGCCCGGCTCAAGCGGTTTCTCGCCCCGGCGCTGGCCGAAATGGTGGTGTCGTCCGGCGACCAGCACATTCTCGAAAGCCATCGCCGCGACATCGCCGCGCTGTTCTGCGACCTGCGCGGCTTCACCGCCTTTGCCGAGAGCGCGGAGCCGGAAGAGGTGATGGAATTGCTGCACCATTATCACGGGGCGCTGGTGCCGCTGGTCCAGGCGTTCGAGGGCACCCTCGACCGCTTCGCCGGCGACGGGCTGACGGTCTATTTCAACGACCCGCTGCCGTGCCCGAACCCGGCCGAGCGCGCCGTCCGCCTCGCGGTCGGCATGCGCGACGCCATCGCCACGCTGGCGGCGGCCTGGCGCAGGCGCGGCCATCACATCGGCCTCGGCATCGGCATCGCCCAGGGCTTTGCCACGCTCGGCCAGATCGGCTTCGAGGGGCGCTTCGACTACAGCGCCATCGGCACGGTCATGAACACCGCGGCACGGCTGTGCGACGCCGCCAAGGACGGGCAGATCCTGGTGACTTCCCGGATCGCCGCCGCCGTGGCCGACACGGCCGAAATCGTCGAGCTCGGGCCGCTGTCGCTGAAAGGGCTGAGCCGCCCGCTTGCGGTCTTGAACGTCGCCGGCCTCAAGCCCGCGTAGTCCCGGCCGGCGCGGCCCGGCGCAGGCTTGCCGGTATTGCGCGATTAATTTACCCGAAATTTGAATTAATTTAAGAATTCTAACGAATATCAGATTAGGCGCATCAATATTCGCGCCCGGTCGGTGCCGCGCGGTTCACGTTTCCTTAATCGGCTGCCGAATAGTCTGGCGCCGTGACCAGCCAATCGCCGAATTTCCCTACAATCAGCGCCGATCCAAGCGTGAAAGCGCCGCCGGAGTGGCTGTCGTCGTTTCTCGCCGACCTGCCGTCCGCGGTGGCGCTTTTCGACCGCGGGTTGCGCTATATCGCGGCCAACGGCCCCTGGCTCGATGTTTTCGGCATCGACGGAGCGGCGCTGCGGGGCCGTCACCATCACGATCTCGATCCGCGCAGCGGCCCGGTGATCGCCGAGTTGCTGCGCCGCGCACTCGACGGCGAAATCGTCGAAGCCTGCGAGATCGGCGAGCCCGACCCGGCCAACCGGTCGCGCCGGTTCGTGCTGAGCGCGCGGCGGCGCCGGGCGACCGACACCGCCGACGGCATCATCGCCGCCGTCCACGAAGTCGCGCTTGAGGGCGCGGTGCCGGGCTTGCGCGAGGTTTCCGACCAGTTGACCGGGCTCGCCGGCCGCCATCGCTTCATGGCGCATGTGCGCTCGGTGCTGGTGCCGCGCGATCCGTGGCGGCCGACCGCGGTCTTCCTGCTCGACATCGACAATTTCAAAGGGGTCAACGATCTTTACGGCGCCGGCATCGGCGACGGCGTGTTGAAAATCATCGCCAACCGGCTGCTTGCCGGCACCCGGTCGCGGCCGCTCCCGGCCGACCAGCCCGGACGCAGCGCCGCCGAGCGCTCGGCCGACATGGTGGCGCGGCTCGGCGCCGACGAATTCGGCATCGCCCTCGGCAACCCGGCGCCGACCCTGGCCGACGCCGAGGCATTTGCCCGGCGGCTGCTGCAACTGGTGGCCAACCCGGTGATGATCGGCACCGAGTGCATCCGCCTCAGCGCCAGCATCGGCTATATCGTCACCAGCCCGACCCATCGCAACGAAGACGACGCGCTGCGCGACCTCGATGTCGCGCTGCAGGAGGCGAAGGCGCGCGGCCCCAACAACGCCAAGGCGTGGGAGCCGTCGCTGACCAGCACGGTCGGCCGGCGGCTCGCGCTTCTCGACCAGTTGCGCCGGGCGCTCGACGAGCGCGAGTTCGTGCTGCATTACCAGCCGATCTTGCGCCTCAGCGACGGCAAGGTGGTCGGCGCCGAGGCATTGCTGCGCTGGAACCACCCCAGCGACGGTCTGGTACCGCCGGCGGCGTTCCTGCCGGTGCTCGAAGAAAGCGGCCTGATCGTCCCGGTCGGCTGCTGGGTCATTCGCGAGGCGATCCGGCAGATGCAGGTCTGGCAGATGCTCTACGGCCGCGACATCCTCGAGTGGATCAGCATCAACGCCTCGGCGCGCCAGTTCAACGATCCCTCGCTGCTGATGGCGACGCTGAACGGGGTCAAGGACAGCGGCTTTCCGCTCGACCGGATCAAGATCGAGATCACCGAATCCGCGGTCATGCGCAACCCGGAAATCACCCGCCAGGTGCTCAGCGAATTGCAGGATATCGGCATCCGCCTGGCGATCGACGATTTCGGCACCGGCTATTCGGCGCTCGGCGTATTGCGCCATTACGCGGTCGATACGATCAAGATCGACCGCGGCTTCACCAACCGGCTCGACACCAGCGACGGCAAGGAACTGGTGCTGGCGTTGCTGAAGATCGCCCGCATCTATGGCGCCGACGTCGTTGCCGAAGGGGTCGAGACAGTGGCGCAGGCCGAAACCCTGCGCGCCGCCGGGTGCGGCTATGTGCAGGGCTATCTCTACGCCAAGCCGATGGACGGCAGCTTTTTCGGCGCCTACGCCCTGACCCACCTGGTCGAGAACAGCGCCGCGGAATAGCCGCGCAGGGGCGGCGCCTACCGGTTTGCGACCTCGCCGGTGCGCCGGGCGAGCCGCTCCATCTCTTCCAGCAGGTCGTGCAGGGCCTGGTCGGCGACGAACGACATCCGGGCAAAGGCGCGCAGGAAACTGTCGGTGCGCGGCAATTGGAACAGGGTCTCGTCGCTGTCCTGCGGGGTCGCGGCGGTGACCAGGACGACGTTGTCGTAGGGCTGCAGCACCAGCTCGGTAACTTTCTTGCCGGGGCCGGTGACGTATTCGACGACACGGCAGCGCGTGCCGTCTTGCGGCGCCGTCGCGATCGTCATGCGAAAGGCGGCGCGGGTCGTGGCCGCCTCGACCACGGCGCGGGAGAACGGCCGCAGAAACGCCTCGTCGAAGCCGAGGATGGCCGTTGGCCGATCGTTGTTGACCGAGGAACGCATCTCCAGCGCCGTCCAGACCGAGGCGCGGCCCTGAAAGTAATCGGCCGAGGCGAGATCGAGGTTGATCGAATCGATCGGCAATGGCGGCAGGACCGACCGCGACGACAAAAACGCAAAGCAGGCCGGCTCCCGCTTCAGCGAAATATGCGTCGTTGCTTCAAGGTTGCGGTCGCTGAGCGCGGGTGTATCAGCCATGGGCGCAGCCTGTCGTGACATGGGGCGGGCAAATGCCGGCTCGCATGCTCCTCCGGCAGCTCATGATCCTGAATATCGCATAAACCGGACGGTGCCGCCGCGTCAATCCGGCCGGTTCTCGCACTGCGGCCTTTGGCCGCGAGGATTAAAGACGCGCGGCATCCTCGATCGCTTCTTCCGCGGCGAGCCATTCCGCCTCCGCCTCGGCGATCAGGCGCGCGAGTTCGGCGCGGCGTCGCATCGCTTCGACGAGCGGCCCCGAACCGCCGGCGAACGCCTCGGGTGCGGCGAGCCGGCGGTCGAGCGCCTGTTGCTCGGCGGCGAGCCGGTGCGCGGTTTCCTCGGCACGCCGCGCGCGCCGGCGCAGCGGTTCGAGCGCGGCCCGCCGTTCCGCCGCTTCGCG
>JASHNY010000131.1 GCA_030041385.1 Alphaproteobacteria bacterium | reverse complement strand
CAACTACGGCATCTTCCCGCATATCGAAACCAGCCTCGATGCCGAGGGCATCACCCTCCACGCGCTGGCCAATTGGTGGGATGTCGCGGCGATGGCCGAGCGGCTCGGCCGCTTCGAGGCCGGGGAATACGACAAGATCAGGAACTTCCTCGCCGATCCCGAGGCCTGGTCGGCCGCACGCGCCGCCGCACGGCGATGAGGTTATAGCTGACGCCAAGGCCGCAACGGAAAGCGCGAAGGGCGCGAAGGCTTTACGGAGATGTCACCCCTTCCCTGCCCGCATTCGCGCCGAGGTCGCAGCATCTTCGCGTCCTTTGCGTATCCTTGGCGTCCTTTGCGTTAAATACTTCGAATCCTATCCCTGCCGCGGCAGCCACGCCGCCAGGCGGCGGGCGGCCTCCGCGATGTCCTCGCGCGACCCGGCAAAGCTGAGGCGCACCCACGAATCGCCGTGGATCGGGTCGAAATCGCGCCCCGGGGTCAGGGCGATACCGGTTTCGACCAGCAGCCGGCGGCAGAACCCGGCGCTGTCGCCGGTCAGCGAAGAGACGTCGGCATAGAGGTAGAAGGCGCCTTCGGCCGGGGCGAGGCGAGTGAGCCCGGCGCGAGCCAGGGCGGCGACCAGCAGGTCGCGGTTGGCGCGATAGCGGGCGACGTGGCCGTCGAGCTCCTCCCGGCAATCGAACGCCGCGACCGCGGCTAGCTGCGACAGGGCCGGCGGCGAGATGTAGAAATTCTGCGCCAGGCACTCGACCGAGCGGGCGAGGTCGGGCGGCACCACCATCCAGCCGAGCCGCCACCCGGTCATGCTGTAATATTTCGAGAACGAGTTGACGACGATGCCCTCGCCCCCGAAGGCGCGCGCGGTCTGCGCCGGCGCGCCATAGGTGATGCCGTGGTAGATCTCGTCGGAAATGAGCCGGATGCCGCGCTCGCGGCAATAATCGCAGAGGCGCGCGAGGTCGGCGGGCGCGATCATCGTGCCGGTCGGGTTGGCCGGGCTGGCGACGATCAGCCCGTCGAGGTCGCCCGCGTCGGCGAGCAGATCGGGGTTCGGCTGGTAATGCGCATTTTCGCCGACCTCGATCAGCACGGTTTCGAGGCCGAGCGCCGACAGGATGTTGCGATAGGCGGGATAGCCGGGCGCCGCCAGCGCGACCCGGTCGCCGGGCTCGAACGCGGCGAGGAAGGCGAGCTGGAAGGCGGCCGACGAGCCGGTCGTCACGACGATTTCGCCAGGGTCGACCACGACCCCGTATTGCGCCCGGTAATGCTGGGCGATCGCCTCGCGCAGCGGCGCGATGCCGGCGGCGTCGGTATAGCCGATGCGGTTTTCGGCCAACGCCGCCCGCGCTGCGGCCAGCACCGCCTGCGGCGCCGGCGTGCCCGGCTGGCCGACTTCGAGGTGGATCACACGATCGCCTGCCGCCTCGCGCGCATTGGCCGCGCTCAGCATGTCCATCGCGATGAATGGCGGCACCAGGCCGCGTCGGGAAACCCGCAACGTCATCGCTCATCCTGGCACAGCCCGGCAAAGATTTGCCATCGCCGCGTGGTTTTCGCTATGACCTCCCGCGTTGGTGCGCGCCAGCACCTTGAGCGGAGAAACCATAACGATGGCCCAGTACCGCCTGATCGGCATGTCCGGCAGCCTGCGCAGCGGTTCCTATTCCAACGCGATCCTGGCGACCTTGCGCGAGCGGTTTGCCGACCGTGCCGCCCTCGAGCTTTACGACCTCGCGCCGATCCCGCTCTACAACCAGGATTACGAGGGCGAAAAGCGGCCGCCCGTGGTCAAGCAGATGCTGGCCGATATCGAGGCGGCGGACGGGATGGTGTTCTGCGCCCCCGAATACAACCACAGCATTCCGGGCGTCTTGAAAAACGCCATCGACTGGGCCTCGCGCCCCGCCTTCGCCTCGGTGCTGGCCTACAAGCCGGTCGCGGTGATGGTCAGCTCGCGCGGGCCGCTGGGCGGCGCCCGCTGCCTCGAACACCTGAAGGTCGCACTCGATTCGTGCCTGTGCCGGGTGACGCTGGCCCGTGAGGTCATCATCACCGCGGCCGAAGCGAAGATCAAGGACGGCCGGCTCGCCGACGAAACCTGCCTCGCTTTCGCCGATGCCGCGATCGAGGCCTTGCTGAAGGAGATCGCGGTGTGGCGGGCGGCGCAAACGACCTGAAAGGAGCGCGGGCGTCTCGCTTGCAGGCGGCCGGGACGGCCGCGATCCGGGTGATCTGCCCGCACGCGGCCGGGACGGAAGCGGTCCGGAAACCGGCGCTAATCGAGGATTGAGGCCGGCTTTTCGTTGACGCAGCGCAACAGGCGCCAATAGCCGAACAGATTGCTGGGGCGAATCTCGCGCACGGTCAGCCGGCTGTCGTGCATGAATTGGTCGTAGGAGAAATCGGGGTGGAACCCGATATGCCGCGCGAGCCGGGCGAGGCGCCGCTCGAAAAAGCGCAAGGCCCAGTTCTCGCTCATGAAATGGTTGACCAGCACGATCGTGCCGCCGGGAATGCACACGCGCCGCATCTCGGCGGCAAACTGCGCCGGGCTCGGCACCACCGGCGCGACGTAGAGCGCCAGCACCGCATCGAACGAGTTGTCGGGAAAGTCGAGGTGCTCGGCATCCATCACATGCAGCGCCTCGACATGGCGCAGCTTTTCCTCTTCGACCCGGCGCCGCGCCTTGGCCAGCATCTCTTCCGAGATGTCGATGCCGGTCACGTGCGAATCGCGCCGGAAATGCGGCAATGACAGGCCGGTGCCGACGCCGACCTCGAGGATGTGCTGACCCGGCCGGTCGTTGGCGATGCGCACCGCCTCCTTGCGCCCGGGGTGAAACACCGGCCCGAAGACGATGTCGTATGACCCCGAAAACAGCCTGTACGTCCGGATCGTATCGCGCAAATCCATCGGATCGGTCTCGCAGTGATCGACGGGGCGGTCGCCGGCGCCCCCGCACACGGCGCAGCAAAGCGTGCCCTGCGGGGCCGCATTTGTAAACCTTCCGGTGAGGGGGCGCGGCAATCCGGTGACCGCAGGTCACGCGCGCGCGGCCGCCGCCATGCGACGGCCGCCGTCCGGGCCGTTTTCAGATCAGCGTGACGTGGTCGGCTTCCAGCCCCTTTTTGCCATCGACGACCTCCATCCGCACCCGCTGGCCGGGACCGAGTGCGGTCACGCCGCTGCGGCGGAGGGCGGTTATATGGATGAACACATCCTTGCCGCCGCCGTCCGGCGAAATGAATCCATAACCCTTGTCGGGCTCGAACCATTTGACCGCACCCTCGACGGTCGTCGACGGCCGCGGCACGCGCCGCTCAAAGCTGTCGCCGCGCGGTGCGACCGCGGTGCTGCTGTCGATGTTGAGCACGTTGGTGACGAGCGGCCCCTTGGCGCCGGTGCCGACCTCGCAGGTGATCGAGGCGCCTTCCCGCACGTCGTCATAGCCGGCTCGGCGCAGAATCGCCATCGGCAGGAACGCATCCTGCGTTCCGTCGTCCGGCGTGACAAAGCCGAAGCCTTTGCTGGCATTGAACCATTTGACCTTGGCGTCGATGACGCGGCCAGGCGGAACATCCTCGCGGAAGAAGCTGGGACGGCGATCGTACATAGGGCCTCTGAACGCTTGAATCTCTGCGTTGAGCGCAGCGGGGGCCAATACAATAGCGTAAAAATGTCGCAGCGCGCTAGTGCCGCTGACATAACCTCTGGAGGTAATGGCTTTAACGGGATATTACTTTATACTCAGGGTCTTAGCGATTTGCTCCACGAGCCGTGCGCAGGCTCGATCGCGCATTGCGCGAGTGCAGGGCAGCCGCAGCAACCGGCGTTTCGGCCGAGGTCCGCTGTTTCGCGGATTTAATTCCGCCGGCGCCGTAAGCGGGGGCGGTTTTCGGCCGCGGAGCCGAATCGCCCCGTGCAACGGCGGTGCCGGCGGCGGTCGGACGGTGGCGGCGCTAGTGCTGCGGATTTGAAGTTCGCACGGGTTTGGTGGCGACCGCGTTTGCGAACTTCAAATCCGCAGCACTAGCGGCTGGAATCTGACATTTGAAACCCCTCACGCGCGTCATTCCGGAGCGCCGCGCAGCGGCGCATCCGGAACCCATGAACACCGGCCTCTGGAACATGGGTTCCGGGCTCGGCCTCTCGGGCTGCCCCGGAATGACGGTTGGGACTCATCCGTCTGAATTGGGCCAGTAGCTTTTTTCAAAATAGCCCCGGGTGCTGTCGAATCCGAAATTGGCGCTCAGCCTCACCCAAAGCTATGGCGCATTTCGGATTCCGCACACTAGCCGGAATGCGCCACGAGCCGCTGCTGCTGTTCGCCCAGCCCCTCGACGCCGAGCCGCATCACGTCGCCGGCCTTGAGAAATTTCGGCGGCTTGAACCCCATCGCGACGCCCGAGGGCGTGCCGGTCGGGATCACGTCGCCCGGGTTAAGGGTCATGAACTCGCTGCAATAGCTGACGATTTTGTCCACGCCGAAGATCAGGTCGGCGGTGTTGCTGTTCTGCCGCCGCTCGCCGTTGACCTCCGTCCATACCTGCAGCCTGCCGGCGTCGCCGACCTCGTCGGCGGTTACCACCCAGGGTCCCAGCGGGCAGAACGTGTCGCAGCTCTTGCCCTTGGTCCACTGCCCGCCGCGTTCCATCTGGTAGGAGCGCTCGGACACGTCGTTCACGACGCAATAGCCGGCGATGTAGTTTTTCGCATCGCGCTCCGACACGTAGCGGGCGGTCGTGCCGATGACGATGCCGAGCTCGACCTCGTAGTCGCATTTCTGCGCGCCCCGGGGGATGATCACATCGTCGTTCGGGCCGCAGATGCTGCTCAGCGCCTTCAGGAAAAAGATCGGCTCGCTGGGAATCGGCATGCCGGCTTCCTGCGCATGCAGGCGGTAGTTGAGGCCGATCGCCAGCACCTTCGAGACGTTGCCGACGCAGGGGCCGAGTCGCGGGTTGCCGCCGACGAGCGGCAGGCTCGCCGGGTCGAGCGCCTTCAATCGGGCGAGCGAGGCCGGCGACAGCGTGCTGCCGTCGATGTCCTTCACCACCCCGGACAGGTCGCGGATTTTGCCATCCCGATCCAAGAGGCCGGGTTTTTCCTGGCCGGCCGGGCCATAGCGCAGCAGCTTCATGGGGTTCTCCCTGGGGTTAAAGGCTCCAGCCGCCGTCGATCACATGGGTCGCACCGGTGGTGAACCTGCTTTCGTCGGAGGCGAGATAGACGGCGAGTGCGGCGATCTCGTCGGCCGTGCCGAGCCGGCCGAGCGGCTGGCGGTCGATAAAGGCCTGGCGCGCCGCCGCGGTGCCGCCCGGCGATTGCGCACCCGCCGCGGCGATGCGCTCATCGAGCGACGGGGTCTGCACCGTGCCGGGGCAGATCGCGTTGCAGCGGATGCCGTTGGCGATGAAATCGGCGGCGACCGATTTGGTGAGCCCGATCACCGCCGCCTTGGTCGCGCCGTAGACGCAGCGGTTGGGCACGCCTTTGATCGACGAAGCGCCCGACGACATGTTGATGATCGAGCCGCCGCCCGCCGCCGCCATCTTCGGCAGAAAGGCGCGGATCATCAGAAACATCGAGCGCACGTTGAGGGCGAACGAGAAATCCCAATCCGCGGGGGTCGTCGTCAATACCGTGCCGTGGTGCACGAACCCGGCGCAGTTGAACAGGATGTCGAGCGCCGGCAGTTCGGCGGCGAGTGCGGCGATCGCCGCCTCGTCGCGGGCATCGAGCACGCGCGTCGCGATCAGCGCGTCGGCATAATCGGCAAGCTTGTCGGAGGCGATGTCGGTCGCCAGCACCCGGGCGCCCTCGGCGGCGAAAGCCAGCGCCGTCGCCCGCCCGATCCCTTGCCCCGCCGCCGTCACCAGCGCTCGCTTTCCGTCCAGCCGTCCCGCCATCGTTCCTTCCTAACACCGGCAGATTGGATCAGACCCCGTGCGTCCTTCGAGACGCCCGCTCCCCGGGCTCGTCAGGATGAGGACACGCTACGCCAGGCACCAACCTTCCTCATCCTGAGGGGGCGCGCCAGCACCGTCTCGAAGGACGCATCGCGCGCATGCCGCCACCCCGCAACCCACGGCGCAAATTGCCACGTTGGGTAACGGCCTGTAAATTCCGATCCCCACTCGGGGAGAACCCGCCATGCCGCCGCTGACCATCCGCCTCAACCCCGCCGACAATGTCGTCGTCGCCCGCGCCGATTTGTTGCCCGGCACCGACATCCCCGGCGAAGGGGTGCGCGCGGCCGCCCACGTGCCGGTCGGCCACAAGATCGCCACGGCGCCGATCGCGCCCGGCGAGGCGGTGCGCAAATACGGCCAGATTCTCGGCTTTGCCAGCGCCGCGATCGCGCCCGGCGAGCATGTCCACACGCACAATCTGGCGATGGGCGATTTCGCCCGCGACTACGCCTTCGGCCTCGACGCGCATCCGACCGAGCCGGTCGCCGCGCCCGCCACCTTTCAGGGCATCGTGCGGGCGGACGGCAGAGTGGCGACGCGCAACTATCTCGGCATCCTGACCACGGTCAACTGCTCGGCGAGCGCCGCGCGCTTTATCGCCGAGCAGTTCCGCGGCGGCATATTGCGCGATTTCCCGAATATCGACGGGGTCGTTGCGCTCGGCCACGGCACCGGCTGCGGCATGGGCAGCGAAGGCGAGCCGATGGACCTCTTGCGCCGGACGATCGCCGGCTATGCCCGCCACCCCAATTTCGCCGGCGTCTTGGTGCTCGGGCTCGGCTGCGAATCGAACCAGATCGCCGGGCTGATGCGCGCCGAGGGCCTCGAGGAAGGCCCGAATTTGACGGCGATGACGATCCAGGACACCGGCGGCACCACCAAGACGGTCAAGGAGGGGGTCGCGCGGCTTTCGGCGATGCTGCCGGCGGCCAACGAGGCGCGCCGCGAGACCGTGCCGGCGAGCCACCTGACGCTGGCGTTGCAATGCGGCGGGTCTGACGGGTATTCCGGCATCACCGCCAACCCGGCGCTCGGCGCCTGCGTCGATCTGCTGGTGCGGCATGGCGGCACCGCGGTGTTGTCGGAGACGCCGGAGATTTACGGCGCCGAGCATCTGCTGACCCGCCGCGCCGCGAGCCGCGAGGTCGGCGAAAAGCTCGTCGCGCGCATCCGCTGGTGGGAGGACTATACCGCCAAGACCGGCGGCGAAATGAACAACAACCCCTCGCCCGGCAACAAGGCGGGCGGGCTGACGACGATCCTCGAAAAATCGCTGGGCGCGGTCGCCAAGGGCGGCAGCACCAACCTCGTCGATGTCTACCAATACGCCGAGCCGATCACGAAGAAAGGCTTCGTGTTCATGGACACGCCGGGCTACGACCCGGTGTCGGCGACCGGCCAGGTCGCCGGCGGCGCCAACATCATCTGCTTCACCACCGGGCGCGGCTCGGTGTTCGGCTGCAAGCCGGCGCCATCGTTAAAGCTCGCCACCAACACGCCGCTCTACCGCCGCATGGAAGACGACATGGATATCGATTGCGGCGCGATCGCCGACGGTGCGGCGACGGTCGCGGAGATGGGCGAGCGCATCTTCCGCCTGGTGCTCGACACCGCTTCGGGCGGGAAGACCAAAAGCGAAATCCTCGGCTTCGGCGAGGACGAGTTCACGCCTTGGGTTTTGGGCGCGGTGATGTAAGGGGCGCCAATACCGACCCGGCGGCGAGAAAGCCGCCGCCGGGCGCCTCTACCAGCACCGCCAGCCCTTCGCCCGGCTTCGGCGGATCGATCGTGAAGTCGCGCGCCGTGCCGGTCCATTGGCCGAGCGTCGCGACCGCTGCGACGCCATCGCTGTCCTCGGCGGTCCGGCCTTCGTTTTCGCCGCCCCCGATCGCGGTCGTGCGGTGCACGACAAAGCGCACCAGCAACACCGTGCCGCTGCCCTCGCCCTTGGCGATCGTCACGGTCTTGCGGTCGGCGGCGAAATGCAGCGCGGCCGCGGCGCGCGGCGCGGCATCGGAGATCATTCGCAACACCGCGTCGGAATCGGAGCCGACCACGTCCTCCCTTCCGTCGATGACCATTTGCGGCGTGAACACCTGGCCGCGGTCGAAGCGCCGGGCGTAGCCGCGCTGGCGCGCGGTCGATTCGGGGCTCGAAAACGGGTCCTTCCAGCCGGGACCGTCCCAATAGTCGATGTGGTAGCCGAGCGCGAGGATGCCGGGCTGCTGCGCCAACCGGCCGAGCAGGGCATCGGCCGGCGGGCACGACGAGCAGCCCTGCGAGGTGAACAATTCGACGACCACCGGACGGGTCTGGGCCGCGGCCGGCGCGATCTCCCCCGCCACCATGAGACCGGCCGCCGCGGCTGCAAGAAGCCGGCACAACCGCATCGCTCTCTTTTACCCCGCGCGAGTTTGGGGCGGATTTTGCGCCGATCCGGCGCTATCCTCGCCCCTCAAAATGGGGCGCGCGGCTGCGCCCCGAAGGGAGGGAGAAGAACATGCGCCGCTTTTTCGCCCGCAATGCCGCGATTGTGATCGCCGCTGTGCTATGCCTCGGCCTGTTGCCTTCGCCCGCGCGCGCCGCCGACCCGATCCGCATCGGCCTCGGCATGGCGCAAACCGGGCCGCTTGCCGCCAACGGCAAGTCGGCCTTGCTGGCGATGGAGATCTGGAAGGACACGATCAACGCCAAGGGCGGCTTGCTCGGCCGCCCGGTCCAGCTCGTCGTCTATGACGACCAGAGCCAGCCGTCGACGGTGCCGGGCATCTACACGAAACTGCTCGACGTCGACAAGGTCGACCTCGTCGTCAGCGGCTATGGCACCAACATGATCGCGCCGGCGATGCCGATCATCATCCAGCACCAGCGCACCTTTCTGTCGCTGTTCGGCCTGGCGGTGAACCACCAGTTCCACTATCCGAAATACTTCACGATCACGCCGACCGGGCCGGATGCGGCGGTATCCTCGACGGTCGGGTTCTTCGAGGTCGGCGCGATGCAGAAGCCGGCGCCGAAAACCCTCGCGATCGTCGCCGCCGACGCCGAATATCCCCGCACCTCGGCCGACGGCGTGCGCATCAACGCCAAGAAATTCGGCTGGAAGATCGTCTACGACAAGAACTATCCGCCGACCACGACCGATTACAGCCCGATCATCCGCGCGGTGCAGGCGACGAGCCCCGACGCGGTGTTCGTCGCCTCCTACCCGCTCGACACGGTCGGCATCGTCCGCGCCGCCAACGAGGTCGGGCTCAAGACCGAATTGTTCGGCGGCGGCATGGTCGGGTTGCAGACCACCTCGGTAAAAGAGGAGCTGGGCCCGCTGTTGAACGGCATCGTCAACTACGATTTCTGGATCCCGGCCAAGACGATGCAGTTCCCCGGCGTGCTCGATTTCCTGAAGCAGTACCAGGCCAAGGCCCCCGCCGCCGGGGTCGATCCGCTCGGCTATTACCTGGCGCCGTGGGCCTATACCTACATGACCGTCTTGGCCGATGCGGTCGAAGGCACGCACGGGCTCGATCAGGACAAGCTCGCCGACTATATGCGCAATCACACCTTCAAGACGATCATGGGCGACATCGCCTTCGGCCCCGACGGCGAGCTCAGCGTGCCGCATACGCTGATGGTCCAGTACCAGCACCTGACCGGCAACGGGCTCGACCAGTTCAATACCGGCCAGCAGCCGGTCATCCTGTGGCCGGCCAAATACGCCGACGGCAAGGCGCTCTACCCCTATACCGACGCGGGGAAATAGACGGCGCGGCCTACCCCGCCAGCGTCTTTTGCAGGGCGAGGTCGTCGTCGATAAAAAAGCGGACGGCCTCGTCGATGCCGCTGTCGCGCGCGAAGCCCAGCGCCTCGGCGCGCGGCGCATTGAGCGCTCGCGGCCAGCTGCCGACGATCGCCTGGATCGTCATGTCCGGCTGCCATTTGAGCCGGGCGACGGCCTCGGCGCCGCCGGCGCGGCGCAAGGCTTCGGCCATTTCGCCGACCGACACCGAAAAGCCGGGAAGCTGCAGGGTGCGGTTGTGGCCGAGCGCGTCGCCCGGAAGGTCGAGCGCGTGGGCCAGCGCGGCGACCACCCGGCGCGGCGAGGCCAATGCCATCACCGTCTCGGGCGAAACCGGGCACACCGCCTCCTTCCCCGCCAGCGGCTCGCGGATCATCGACGAGGCAAAGGTCGAGGCGGCCCGGTTCGGCAGGCCCGGCCGCACCACGACCGTCGGCAGCCTGAGGGCGATGCCGTCGACAAACCCCTTGCGGGTGTAATCGTTGACCAGCAACTCGCCGATCGCCTTCTGCGTGCCGTAGGAGCTTTGCGGGTTGAGCGCGGTGTCCTCGCCGACCGAAGGCGGCAGCGCGCCGCCATAGACCGCCAGCGACGAGGCGAAGACGATGCGCGGCCCTGTGCCGAGCGCGCGGCAGGCGTCGAGCACGGCGCGGGTGCCGTCGAGGTTGACGCGGTAGCCGAGATCGGGGTCGGCCTCGGCCTGGCCGCTGACGATCGCCGCGAGGTGATAGACCGCGTCGGTGCCGGGGGCGATCAGCGCGCGCACGGTGTCGCGGTCGGCAATGTCGCCGGTGACGAGGCGCACCCGCCTGTCGTCCGGCAAAGGCAATGCCGACGGGGCGTTGTCGAACAAGGTCAGCGCGTCGATGTCGCGCCGTGCGAGCAGAAGCAAGGCCAGCCGCCGCCCGAGAAACCCGCACCCGCCGGTGATCACGATGCGCATCTGGCAATCCTCCGTTGGACCGCTGCCGTCCCCGGCCGCACATAGGCGGGCGAGACGCCCGCGCTCCTTTCCCGCGCTCCAGGCGAGACGCCCGCGCTGCCTCAGCCGATCCCGTATTTCCGCGCCCACCCCAGCCCGGCCAGCGTCTCGCCTTTCGGCCGGTATTCGCAGCCGATCCAGCCCTGGTAGCCGATCTCGTCGAAGAGGTCGAACAGATAGGGATAGTGGATTTCGCCGACATCCGGCTCGTGGCGGCCGGGAGTGCCGGCGATCTGCACATGCGGGTAGCGGCCGGCGAGCGCGCGGATCTTGGGGGCAAGGTCGCCCTCCATGATCTGCACGTGGTAGAGGTCGAACTGGAGCCTGAGATTGGGCCGGCCGACCGCATCGATGATGCGGCACGCCTGGCCGGTGTAATTGAGGAAATAGCCGGGGATGTCGCGGGTGTTGATCGGCTCGATGATCGCGGTCAGCCCTTCGGGCGCGAGCCGGTCGGCGGCCCAGCGCAGGTTTTCGATATAGACCCGCTCGCCCGGCGCCTTGTCCTGCCCGTCGGGCCACAGCCCGGCCATCGTGTGCACGAGCGGGCATTTGGCCGCCTTGGCATAGCGGATCGCGGTCTCGACCCCGGCGCGAAACTCGGCTTCGCGGCCCGGCAATGCGGCGAGGCCGCGCTCGCCGCCCGCCCAGTTTCCCGGCACCGTGTTGAACAAGGCCAGGAAAAGCCGGTTCTTTTCGAGCCGCTCGGCGATCTCTTCCGGCTTGTGGTCGTAGGGAAACAGAAACTCGACCCCCTTGAACCCGGCCTTGGCCGCGGCGTCGAAACGGTCGAGGAAATTCGGGATTTCCTGAAACATCATGCTGAGATTGGCGGCGAATTTGGGCATGGGCTGGCACTCCCCGAAAACAGATGCCGGCGGCGGGTCACGCCGTTACTCTTTCCCCACGGGCTTCCGCGCGCAAGGCCCGAAGGAGGGCGCGATGCCGGTATTGCTGGGAGCGATCGCCGACGATTTCACCGGCGCCACCGATCTGTGCAACACGCTGGTGCGGCGCGGCATGCGCACCGTGCAACTGATCGACGTGCCGCAAGCCGGGGCGCCGATTCCCGACGCCGACGCCGTGGTCATTGCGCTGAAGAGCCGCACGATCCCGGCCGGCGAGGCGGTGGCGACGAGCCTCAAGGCGCTCGGCTGGCTGCGCCGGGCCGGGGCGCGGCAGATTCTGTTCAAATACTGCTCGACCTTCGATTCGACGCCGCGCGGCAATATCGGCCCGGTCGGCGAGGCATTGCTCGATGCGCTCGGCGCCGGCTTCACGCTCTACTGCCCGGCCTTCCCCGAGGCCGGGCGCACGATCTTCAAGGGCTATCTGTTCGTCGGCGACGTGCTGCTATCGGAATCGGGGATGAAAGACCACCCGCTGACGCCGATGCGCGACCCGTCGCTGGTGCGGGTGTTGCGGGCGCAATGCCGCGGCAGGGTCGGGCTGGTGCAGCACGCGACCGTGGCTGAGGGCGCGGGCGCGATCGCCGCCGCCTTTGCCGGGTTGCGCCGCGAGGGCTATCGCCACGCGGTCGTCGATGCGATCGCCGACCATGACCTCGAGGCGATCGGCGAGGCCGCCGCCGATTTCCCGCTGATTACCGGCGGCTCCGGCATCGCGCTCGGCCTGCCCGAGAATTTCCGCCGGCGCGGGCTGCTCGGCAGCGGCGAGACGGCGGCGGAATTGCCGAAGATCGCCGGCAAGGCGGCGGTGATTTCCGGCTCGTGCTCGACCGCGACCCAGGGCCAGGTGGCGCATATGCGCGAGCATGCGCCGGCCTTCACCGTCGATCCGATCGCGGTCGCCGACGGGCGCCCCGTCGTTGCCGAGGCGCTGGACTGGGCGAAACCGCTGCTCGGCGAAGCCCCGATCCTGGTGTCGGCGACCGCGGCGCCCGATGCCGTCGCCGCGGTGCAGCAGCGGCTCGGCCGCGAGCGTGCCGGCGCGCTGGTCGAGGAGACGCTTGCCGCCATCGCCAGGGGCCTCGTCGAGCGCGGCGTGCGCCGCCTCGTCGTCGCCGGCGGCGAGACTGCCGGCGCGGTGGTCCAGACGCTCGGCATCACCGGCCTGCGGATCGGCGGACAGATCGACCCCGGCGTGCCGTGGACGGTCAGTCTTCCGGGCAGCCCCGGCGAGCCGGCGCTGGCACTTGCGCTCAAATCCGGCAATTTCGGCGCGCCCGACTT
>JASHNY010000083.1 GCA_030041385.1 Alphaproteobacteria bacterium | reverse complement strand
GAGCGGCGGGGAGCCGATCGAAATCGTGCCGCCATCGGTCGAGCCGCTCCCGGCCGAGGAGCCGGTTGCCGCCGCCACCGCGGCGGACGAGGCGCCCGTAGTGATGGCATTCGCCACCGACGCCGAAGCGCCGCATCGGCTCGGCGAGCCCGACGATTATGCGACTGCAGCGCCGGAGATGCCGGAGGTCGAGGCGGAACCGGAAACGGAGGGGCCAGGCGGCGCAGAACGCGAGCCCGAGCCGGCATTGGCGGCGGAAGGCGCGGCCCACGCGGCACCATCGCCGCCGGTGCTGCCGGGGGCGGACGTGCACGAGGTCAGCGCCAAGCCCGCCAACCCGCGCAGGGGCTGGTGGCAGCGCCTGATCGACCCGTGAGCCCGGAGGCCGCCGGCGCGGCAAGCGGGCCTTCCCCGCCCACAACGGAGTGATTCCTGCCATGGCGCTTCGTACCCGCCGGCGACCGCCAACCGCGATCCGGCCGGCCGGCCGGCGCGGCTGGATCGGTGTCGCCGCCGCAATCACGCTCGCCGTCGCCGCAGCCTTGCCGGCGCAGAATCGGGCGCGGGCGGACACCTTCACCCCGGCGCAGCGCAAGCAGATCGACAGCGCCATCCACGACTATCTGGTCAACCATCCCGCGGAACTGCTCGGCGCGATCCAGGCTGCCGAGGAGAAGATGAAGAGCGAGGCCCACGAACGGGCGGAAAAGGCTCTGGTCAAACGCCATCGCGATGTCTTCGACGACCCGGCGACGCCGGTCGGCGGCGACCCGCACGGCGACGTTTCGCTGGTCGAGTTCTTCGACTATCAGTGCCCCTATTGCAAAGAGGTCGAGCCGGCGCTCGAAAAGCTGATCGCCCAGGACCACCGGCTGCGCGTCGTCTACAAGGAGTTTCCGGTGCTCGGCCCGGTCTCGGTCACCGCCGCCCGCGCCGCGCTCGCCGCAAAGAAGCAGGGCAAGTACGGCACGTTTCACGACGCGATGATGGCGGCCAAGGGGCACATCACCGACGATACGGTCTTCGCTGTCGCAAAATCGGTCGGCCTCGATGTCGGCAAATTGAAGCATGACATGGCCGACCCCGAGATTACCCGTCAGATCAAGGGCGACCTCGACCTCGCCGACCAGCTCGACATTACCGGGACGCCCGGCTTCATCATCGGCAACGAGATCGTCCCCGGCGCGGTGGACCTCGACACGCTGAAGCAATTGATCGCCGACGCGCGCGAGAAATAACCGACGCGCTCCGCCGGTGCCGCTGCGCGGAGCGAAAACCGCTATGCGAAGGCTGTTCTGAACGCGGCGGCGACCGCGCGCTGCGCGTTCATCGCGTCGTCGACGGCCGGCACCATGCCGAAAAACGCGTGGATCATGCCGGGATACTCGCGGTATTCGACCGGCACTCCGGCGACGGCGAGGGCATCGGCATAGTTGCGCCCGTCGTCGTGCAACACATCGCACTCAGCGGTGACGACGATTGCCGGCGCCACGCCCTTGAAGCTCGCCGCCTTGATCGGCGAGGCGCGCCAGTCGGCGGCGTCCTCAGGCCGGCGCAGATAATGGCCGCGGAACCATTCCATCGCCGCCCTGGTCAGCAACCCGTAGCCTTCGGCAAAAACCTCGTAGCTGCGCGTCGCCATCGCGTAATCGGCAACCGGGTAGACGAGAGACTGCAATCTGAGCTTCGGCTCGCCGAGGTCGCGAGCCATCAACGCGACCACCGCGGCGAGGTTGGCGCCGGCGCTGTCGCCGTGGACGCCGAGGCGGGCGGGGTCGGCGCCAAGGCTTGCGGCATTGGCCTGAAGCCATTGCAATGCCGCAAAGCTGTCCTCGACCGCCGCGGGAAAGCGATGTTCAGGCCCCATCCGGTAATCGACCGAAACCACCAGGGCCTCGGCGCCGGCGCACAAATTGCGGGCGATCAGGTCGTGCGTGTCGAGGCTGCCGATCACGTGCCCGCCGCCGTGGTAATAGGCGATCGCCGGCAGGGTTCCGGACGCATTCGGCCAATAGAGGCGCAAGCGCATCGCGCCGCCCGGCCCCGGCATGGTGCGGTCCTCGACCCGGGCAACCGGCAGCGGCTCGGCTTTGCGCGAGCGGGCGGTCCATTCCATCTGGTCGCGCGCCTCTGCCGGCGTCATCGCCGCGATCGGCTTCAGGTTCAGCTTCGCCATCGCCTCCAAGGCCTGAACGATCTGCGGGTGCATCTGCGGCATCGAATTCTCCCGATTGCGCTTTGTCCTGATGAGGCTATACCCCTTCGCAGGAACGAAACAGGGCGGCGGGAGGCTCAGATGCTCGGGCCGGAGGGCAACGCGGCCGACTATTTCGTCGCGCGCCACATTCGCGACGGGCGGGGAGCGCGGATTGCCTTCACCGACCCGTGGCGGCAGCTGACCTACGCCGAATTGGCCGCTGCCTCGGCGCGTTTCGCCGCCGGGCTGCGCCGCGCCGGCATCGCCCGCGAGCGCCGCATCGCGCTGATGATGCTCGACACGATCGACTTTCCTGTCGCGTTCTGGGGTGCGTTGCGCGCCGGGGTGATCCCGGTGCCGATCAACACGCTGTTGCCGCCCGAGGCCGCCGGCTACATCCTCGGCGACAGCCGCGCGGCGGCGCTGTTCGTCTCGGCCCCGTTGCTGGAGCCGCTGCGCCCGGTGGTCGGCGGGGTCGAGCGGATCGTCGTCAGCCACCCGGACGGCGGCTCCGGGGCGGTGCCGGGCGCGACCGGGTTTGCCGAATTCCTTGCCGACGGCGACACGGAAATCGCCGCCGCTTCGCCCGACGAGGTCGCCTTCTGGCTTTATTCCTCCGGCTCGACCGGGGCGCCGAAGGGCGTGCGGCATGTCCATGCCAGCCTCAAGGCCACCGCCGACACCTACGCCGCCAACATCCTGCGTCTCACGCCGGAGGATGTGGTGTTTTCGGCGGCCAAATTGTTCTTCGCCTATGGGCTCGGCAATGCGATGACGTTTCCGATGGCGGTCGGCGCCGGCGCCGTGCTTCTGCCCGACCGGCCGACGCCCGACGCCGTATTGGCGGTGATGCGGCAATATCGCCCGACATTGTTTGCCGGCGTGCCGACCCTCTATGCCGGGCTCAACGCGCATCCCGAACTGGGCAGGGGCGCCGGGTCCGACCGGCTGCGCTGCTGCATTTCGGCCGGCGAGGCGTTGCCGGCCGAGGTCGGACGGCGCTGGCGCGAGACGGTCGGCACCGACATCCTCGATGGCATCGGCTCGACCGAGATGCTGCACATCTTCCTGTCGAACCGGCCGGGCGACATCCGCTACGGCACTACCGGCAAGGCCGTGCCCGGCTACGAGTTGCGCATCCTCGACGAGGGCGGCAACCCGGTCGCCGACGGCGCGGCCGGCGAATTGGTGGTCAAGGGGCCGAGCGCGGCCGAGGGCTACTGGAACCAGCGCGAGAAATCGCGCCGCACCTTTCGCGGCGAGTGGACCCATACCGGCGATACCTATATCCGCGACGCCGAGGGTCATTACCGCTATTGCGGGCGCAGCGACGACATGCTGAAGGTCGGCGGCATCTGGGTGTCGCCGTTCGAGGTCGAGGAGGCGCTGGTCGCCCACCCCGCTGTACTCGAAGCCGCGGTCGTCGGGCACGCCGACGCCGACGGCCTCACCAAGCCGCGCGCCTTCGTCGTATTGCAGCAGGCCGCGCTCGGCCAGGACCACGCCGTATTGCGCGAATTGTTGCAAGCGCACGTCAAGCAACGCATCGGCGTGTGGAAATACCCGCGCTGGGTGGAGTTCGCCGATGCCTTGCCGAAGACCGCGACCGGCAAGATCCA
>JASHNY010000233.1 GCA_030041385.1 Alphaproteobacteria bacterium | reverse complement strand
TGGCTTCGACTGCGCCGGCGTAAGTGTACAGCGAGCGGGCGGTGCCGATCAGGTCGAGCGCAATGTTGCCGAGCGCCAATTCCTCTTCCAAGAGCGGGGCATGCCCGCACCACTCGGACAGGCGATGGCCGAGGATCAGCGTGTCGTCGGCCAGCGCGAGCACGTAGTCGAACAGCAGCCCGGACGTCATTGCGAGGAGCCGCCGGGCGACGCGGCAATCTCGATGAGATTGCTTCGCTGCGCTCGCAATGACCGCGGGAGGCCCGCCATCACATGTCGCCGACTTCATCCGGCAATTTGTAGAAGCTCGGATGGCGATAGGGCTTGCGCGAAGCCGGCTCGAACAAGACCGCCTCGTCGCCGGGGTCGGAGGCGGTGATCGCCGCCGATGGGACGACCCACAGCGACACGCCTTCGTCGCGCCGCGTGTAGGTGTCCCGCGCGGCCTGCAACGCCATCTCGGCATCGGCGGCGTGGACGCTGCCGACATGGCGGTGCGCCAGCCCGTTGCGGGCGCGGATGAAGACCTCCCAGAGAGGGGTCAGCGGTTCGCCGGATCGGGCGTTGTGCGTCCTTCGAGACGGCTGCTTCGCAGCCTCCTCAGGATGAGAAGCTTTGGTAGGCGCCATTACGCCACGACCTCATTCTGAGGAGCGGGCGCAACCCGCGTCTCGAAGGACGTAGATTGCCTGTGCCGCCCATGCTTCTCCGCATATGCCCGCGCCGCCTCGCGCACCCAGGCGCCTTGTTGGTGCGCAGCGCGGCGCTGCTTGAGGCGCTGGCGGTTGCACGGGCCGTTGCCGGAAATGACCGCGCGGAACTCGGCCCAGTCGATTTCGCCGCCCTGCCAATGCCCGCTCGCCGCATCGTAGGCGAGTTCGGGGTCGGGGATCGCGAGGCCCAGCACCTCCGCCTGTTTCACGGTCATGTCGATGAAATGCTGGCGCAACTCGTCGTTTGTCTGGCGCTTGATCTTCCACTTCATCGACTGGTCGGAATGGGGCGAATCGGCATCGTGCGGGCCGAACATCATCAGGCTCGGCCACCACCAGCGGTCGAGCGCGTCCTGCGCCATGGCGCGCTGCTCCGGCGTGCCGCGGGCGAGGGTCAGCATGATCTCGAAGCCCTGGCGCTGGTGAAAGCTTTCCTCCTTGCAGATGCGGATCATCGCCCGCGCGTAAGGCCCGTAGGAGCAGCGGCACAGCGCGATCTGGTTGATGATCGCGGCGCCGTCGACGAGCCAGCCCACCGCGCCGATATCGCCCCAGGTCAGCGTCGGATAGTTGAAGATCGACGAATAGCGCGCCGTGCCGGCCAATAATTGCCCGACCATCTCCTCGCGCGAGATGCCCAGCGTTTCGGCGGCGGCGTAAAGGTAGAGCCCGTGCCCGGCCTCGTCTTCGACCTTGGCGAGCAAGGACGCCTTGCGCCGCAAGCTCGGCGCCCGGGTGATCCAGTTGCCTTCCGGCAGCATGCCGACGACCTCGGAATGCGCATGCTGCGAAATCTGGCGAATGAGGGTGCGGCGGTACGCTTCCGGCATCCAGTCGTTGGGCTCGATCTTGTCCTCGCGCGCGATCCGCGCCTCGAACCGCGCCGTCTGTGCCGCATCCTCGCCCATGGGGTCAATATAGTCGCTTCAACGCATGACAGCCCGGCAAAATCGGCGGAAAACGCATAGGACAGACCGGGAAAGCTGGGTTACAGTCTCGGAAGGTCTCGGTGGCTTACCATCGGGCTGCGATACTTCTCGCCGCGGGAGATTGAGCAGATGCAATACAAGCGTATTTCGGCCGATTGCCATCTCGACATGCTCTGGCTGCCGCCCGACCTGTTCACGTCGAACGCGTCGAGCAAGCTGAGAGACCTCATGCCCTACGTCGAAAAGAACGCCGACGGCGTGGAGGTCTGGACCGACAAGAACGGCGCCAATTACGGCATGCCGGGCGGGGTCGGCGCCACGGGCACGCCTCATGTCCCCGGCAAGCAGCTGCGCGCCGACAAGATGGCCGAGGCCGGTCTTTACCGCGACTATTTCGAAAAGGGCCTGCGGCGTCCCGGCGACCCGCATCTGCGCGTCAAGGACATGGACCGCGACGGCGTCGACGCCGAGGTCATCTACGGGATTCTGGCAGCCTGCGCCAAGATGCAGGACCCGGAAGCCGCCGACGAGATGCTGCGCATCTACAACGACTTCCTGCATAGCTTCACCAGCCACTACCCCGATCGCATGATCGGCCTCGCCTGCCTGCCCTATAACAATATCGAGGGCGCTGCGCGCGAGGTTCGCCGTGTCGCAAAGAAGGGGATGAAGGGCGTCGAGCTTTCCTGCTCATGGCACATGACGGGGATGTGGCACCCGATGTGGGACCCGCTATGGGAGGCGGTCAACGAGACGCAGCTGCCGCTGCATTTCCACACCTTCCCGGCGACCGACCCCGAGCTGCGCAAGACGCTGGTGCCGGAAGTCGCCCGCCGCATGACCTATAGCGGGCTCGTGCGTTTCCAGATGACGCTGGCGACGATCCTGACCGATCTGATGGGTGCGGCGGTGTTCGAGCGTTTCCCGAACATCCGCGTCGTCTTCGGCGAAAGCGGCATCGGCTGGATCCCCTACGTCATCGACCGCATGGACTTCGAGTACAAGGACCAGTACCAGGACCTGAAGCTGAAGAAGATGCCGAGCGAATACTGGCGCAACCAGTGCCGGGCGACGTTCCAGTACGACCGCATCGGTACCAAGCTGATCGAGGACATGGGTGTCGAGACGCTGATGTGGGGTTCGGACTTCCCGCATCCCGACGGTGTCTGGCCGGAATCGAAAAAATACATCGAAGACCAGTTCAAGCACCTGCCGGCCGACATCGTCTACAAGATGACGTGCGAGAACGCCGGCAAGTTCTATGGGCTGATCAACTGATCTTTCGTCGGGCCGACGAGGGATCATCCCGGCGGAAGCCGGGACCCCGCTGAAGGCAGGCCGCGCTCCGCAAGGGGCGCGGCCTTGTCTTGCCGGCGGCCTTGCTCACATCGCCTTTGCCCGGGCCGCCGCCGGCTGCGGCTGCAGCGTCAACGCGGCGGCCGCAACCAGGGCCGAGCTCAGCGCCCCGGCAGCAAACGCCGTCGCCGGGTTTCCGGTGGCATCCCACAGCGCGCCGCCGATCAGCGGCACGGCGCAGGACACCGCATATCCGACCGTGAACATCCCGGCCGACAGGCGGTGAACCTCCCCAGCCGGCACGAGAAGCGGCGGCAGGGCCAAGGTCAGGATCAGCACGAACGCGCCGAAAAACCCGATCGCGCCGGCACCCAGCACGATCAGCCACGCCGACGGTGCGAACAGGCCTGCGAGGCCGAGCGTGGCCAAGAGCGGCATCGCGACAAAGGCGGTGCGGCCCGAGGTCAGTCTGCGAACCGTGAACAGGACCAGGAACGAGGCCGGAAGCTGCCCCGTGTTCAACGCGCCGAGGCAGGCCGAGACGAGCTCGGGGCGCCCGATCGCGTGCAGATAGTCGGGGATGAAGGCGTTGGCTGAGAAATAAAGGCCGCCGGTGCCGCCGAGCAGGAGGCCGAGCTGCCATGGCAGCGCGTGCCGCCAATCCGGCCACCAGCGTGCCGGGGCGCTGGTTCGCCGCCGGCCGGCATGGGGCGTCGCGAGCGCGATCGCGAGGGCGGTCGCGGCCGGCAAGATCGACCATGCCGCCAGGCTCGCCGCCCAATTGCCGCCGACCAGCGGCAGGACCAGCGGGATCGTCAGCGCTGCCGGCGCCGCCTCGCCGATCAGCAGGCCGTTGGCGTAAACCGCGCTGGCAACTCCCGCAATGCCGGGAAACCACTCCGCCACCAGCGTCGGCAGGGCGGGCTGCATGACCGCGACGCCGGCGCCCATCAACACGGTCATGCCGAACAAGACCGGGGCGGTCTCTCCGATGCCGCGCGCCGCCGAGCAGACGGCGACAATCGCCAGCCCGACGATCGTGGCGCGGCGGGCGCCGAGCCGGGCAATCAACAGCGAGCCCGGAATGGCGGCGATCCCGAGCAGAAAAACCGGCAGGCCCGAGAGCAGGCCGACCGCCTTTTCGCTGAGGTGCAGATCGCGGTGAATCAATGGCAATACCGGCGGCACGGCCAGCATCGTCAGGCGCAAATCGGCGCCGCACAGCCAGAGAATTGCAAGGCGCAGGACGGCGGTGCGGGCGAACGGCAACTTCACCGGCGATGTCTAGCGCATTTCATTCCAGTATTGCCCAGGAAATATGCAGAAAATCCCGGCGCCGGCAGGCTGCGGCGGCCGGGCCCGATTGTCGCCCCAGCCGGCCGCGGATAAGCTGCGGCGGTACCCGCTCTCAACCGGCAGAGCCGCGATGAACGAATTGTCGGGCGCAGAAGCCTTCGTCCGCATGCTGCAACTCTATGGCGTCAGGCACATTTTCGGCCTGTGCGGCGATACCAGCCTGCCCTTTTACGATGCGCTCTACCGGCTTGACCACGGCATCACCCATATCCTGACCCGCGACGAGCGTTCGGCCGCCTACATGGCCGACGGTTATGCGCGGGTGACCGGGCGGGTCGGCGTGTGCGAAGGGCCGAGCGGCGGCGGCGCCACCTACATTTTGCCGGGCGTCGTCGAGGCCAACGAATCCTCGATCCCGATATTGGCGGTGACGAGCGATATCTCGGTCGGCGGGCGCGGCCGTTTCAGCCTGACCGAACTCGACCAGGAGGCCTTGTTCCGTCCGCTGACCAAATGGAACCAGGTCATCGACCGCGCTGCCGATATCCCGAAGACGGTCCGCGCCGCCTTTGCCCAGATGACGAGCGGGCGGCCCGGCGCGGCGCATATCGGCCTGCCTTACGACGTTCAGCGCGGTACCGTCGATGAGGCCGAATTGTGGGGCGACCCCTCGCTCGGCGCCTATCCGTCGCGGCGCTTCGCCCCCGACCCGGTGGCGGTCGCGGCGGCGGCTGAATTGCTATTGGCGGCGAGGAAGCCGCTGTTCATCGTCGGCGGCGGGGTGATCATCGCCGGCGCCGAGGCCGAATTGCACGCGGTCGCCGAGCGTCTCGGCGCACCGGTCGCGAGCACGGTCAGCGGCCATGGCAGCATCGCCGACACGCAGCCGCTGGCGGTCGGGGTGGTCGGCAGCAATGGCGGCACGATGCCGACCCGCGCCATCGTCGAAGAGGCCGATTTGGTCGTCTTTGTCGGCTGCCGGGCCGGTTCGGTAACGACCGAGCGCTGGCGCTTTCCGGCACCGGGCAAGGTCAAGGTAATCCATATCGACGCCGACCCCGCCGTGCCCGGGGCGAGCTATGCGACCGAGGCGGCGATCATCGGCGATGCGAAATTGGCGTTGGCCGCATTGCGCGATGCGCTCGGCGCCGGCCATGCCGACGGGTGGGGCGCGGCGCGGGCAGCGCGGGCGCGCGACGAGAAATTCGCCGCCTTCGCCGCGCTTGCCCGCTCCAGCGAGCGGCCGATCAGACCCGAACGCCTCGTTGCCGATCTGCAGGCGGTGTTGCCGGATGACGCCTCGATCGTCGCCGACCCGGGAACGCCGTGCCCGTATCTGTCGGCCTATTACCGGCTGACGCGGCCTGGCCGGCATTTGTGGTCGAACCGCGCGCACGGCGCACTCGGCTATGCGATGTCGGCGGCGGCCGGCGCGGCGATCGGCCGGCCCGAGGTCAAGACCGTCGCGGTGATGGGCGACGGCAGCTTCGCCTTCACCTGCGGCGAACTCGAAACGATCGTGCGGCTCAAATTGCCGATCGCGATGGTGGTCGTCTCCAATGCCAGCTTCGGCTGGATCAAGGCCGGGCAGCGTTCGGGCTTTCAGCAGCGCTATTTCTCGGTCGATTTCACCCGCACCGACCATGCCGCGGTCGCCGCTGCGTTCGGCGTCAAGAGCTGGCGGGTCGAGGACCCGGCCGAATTGCGCCCGGTCTTGCAGCGCGCGGTCGAGGCCGGCGAGCCGACCCTCGTCGACGTGATCTGCCAGCCGTTGCACGAGGCGCGCGCCCCGGTCAGCGAATGGGTGGCATGAGATGTGCCGCGTCGAGATCCGCTTTGCGACGGCCGCGGATTGCGGCCTGATCCTCGACTTCATCCGCGAATTGGCGGCCTATGAAAAATCGCCCGCCTCGGTCGTCGCCACCGAGGCGGATTTGCGGCGCCACGGGTTCGGCGACGAACCTCGCTTTGAGGCCTTGATCGCCAGCCTCGACGGCGAGCCCGCGGGGTTTGCGCTGTTTCACTCGCGTTTCTCGACCTGGCTCGGTCGCCCGACCCTGTTTCTCGAAGACATCTTCGTGCGCGAGGCGGCGCGCCGTCACGGGGTCGGGCGCCGGCTGATGGCGCGGCTCGCCGCGGTTGCGTGCGAACGCGGCTGGGGGCGGATCGATTTTCACGTGCTCCACTGGAACCCGGCCCGCGATTTCTACCGGCGCCTTGGCTGCGAGCCTCTGCCGGAATGGCTGCGCTACGGCGCGGCGGCAGACGTGCTCGAACGCCTTGCCGCGGAGGATGCGGCCTACCGGAGCACCGGCACGCCGTAATCGGCAAATGCCCGGTCCGCGCTCGCGACGGTCAGCCCTTGCCGACGCCTTGCCGAGTGAGGCGCGGCTTCGATTGCGCCGCTGCCTTTGCGGCGACATCGGGTAAGATCGGCGGCAGTCGGATTGGCGCAATCGACTCCCAACCAGAGGAAATGCCATGCTTGAAGTCTGGTCCTGGCCGACCCCCAACGGCCACAAGGTGCATATCGCGCTCGAGGAACTGGGGCTCGAATACAAGGTGATCCCGGTCAATATCGGCGCTGGCGACCAGTTCAAGCCGGAATTCCTCAAGATCACGCCCAATCACCGCATCCCCGCGATCGTCGATCCGGACGGGCCGGGCGGCAAGAAGTTCACCTTGTTCGAATCGGCGGCGATCCTCATTTACCTGTCGGAAAAGACCGGCGGCAAACTGATCCCGAAGGACCCGATCGGCCGCTACAAATGCCTTGAATGGATGATGTTCCAGATGGGCGGGATCGGACCGATGTTCGGCCAGTGGAACCATTTCGCCGCCTATGCGGTGGAAAAGATTCCCTATGCCATCGACCGTTACACCAACGAGGTCAGGCGGCTGCACCGGGTGTTGAACCACCGCCTCGACGAGGTCGAGTGGCTCGCCGGCAGCGAGTACAGCATGGCCGACATCATCACCTTTCCGTGGATCCGCGGCGCCGAGCGGCGCAACATCGACCTCAACGACTACCCGTCGGTCAAGCGCTGGCATGACGCGATCGCGGCCCGGCCGGCCGTGCAGCGCGGCGTCGCCGTGCTCGCCGACCGCGCCCGCAAGGGCACGATCACCGATGCCGAGCGCGAGAACTATTTCGGCAAGACCCAGTTCACAGCGCGGTAATCGTCACCGTCAGGGCGCGACGACCCGGCTCCAGGCGATCCGGGCGTCGCGGTCGGGGTCGCGGACCACCCGGCAGGCGGCATCGAACACCATCGTCGCGCGCTCGGCCCCGCTATAGGCGGGCCACTCGGGCAAGGCTGCGATGTGCGGTCTGCCGCTGCGGGCGAATTCGGCCCATACCGCCGATATCGTTGCGGCCAGTTCGGGGGCGCCGGGCGCACCCTTGGTCGTGTCGGGCACAGCGGTCGTATCGAACACGAACGGCAAGTCCATCGCGTGATGCGCCTTGAGCCGGCCGCCCTGCGCCGGCGACTGCCAGTCCAGCGAATACATGAAAACCGGCGCGCAATTGGCGTTGAGGTTGGCGCGGGCTGCCCGGCGCTCGGCCAGCAACACCGTGCGGATCCAGAAATTCGACCCGGTCAGCGCCGCGATCAGCCGGTCGGCCGGCGACCCGCCTGGATAGGCGGCAAGGACGCGGTCGGCCTCGTCGCCGGCGATCGCCGCGACCCGGCGGCGCAGCGATGCTTCGGTCACGCGCCCGTGCCACACCTCGTCGTCGTCGGCGAGGAAAAAGGCGCTTTCCTGCCGTGTGCCGCCGATCAACAGCGGGATGGTGTCGGAGATCGGCGTCGCCGCCGGATCGAAGGGCTGCGCCGGCAGATCGTCGCCGTCGACCACCGGGCCGAAATCGTAGCGGTCGAGCAATTTCCATTGGGTCGGCCCGACGGCGCGCGAAGCCGGCGCGATCGCCGCCAGCAGGCGCTCCACCGGCACGGTTTGCAACCGGTCGCACTGACCGGGCGCCAGATCGAACTGCCTCAGCACGGCATCGGCCAACGCGGCGGCCCGCTCGCGGGTCGAGACGCGGATCGCGGCGCCGCTCTGGATCACCGCGCGGTGAAACAGACCCTGCGCCGCCGGCATCGCCAACAAGACGCTGACCTTTCCGCCGCCGCCGGATTCGCCGAAGATCGTGACATTGGCCGGATCGCCGCCGAACCCGGCGATGTTGTCGCGCACCCAGACTAAGGCCGCGACCAAGTCCAGCATCCCGGCATTGCCCGAATGGGCATAGCGCGGCCCGCCCGCGTCGGCCAGATGCAAAAAGCCGAAGATGTTGAGGCGATGGTTGACGCTGACCACCACCACATCGCCGCGCCGCGCCAGGTTGGCGCCCTCGGTCACCCTGCGGTTGCCGGAGCCGTAGGCGAAGGCGCCGCCGTGCAGCCACACCATGACCGGCCGCTTGCCGCCTCCGAGCCCCGGTGTCCATACATTGAGGCTGAGGCAATCCTCGCCTTCCGGCGTGGTGTCGGCGGGGCCGAGGATGGTTTCGAGTTCGGGTCGCTTCTTGGGCCGGTTCGGCGATTGCGGCGCGTGCCCGCGATAGGCCAAGGCGTCGCGCACCCCGGCCCATTTTTCCGGCGGCTGCGGCGGCATGAACCGGTTCGCACCGCCGGTCGCGGCGCCATAGGGGATGCCCTTGAACGCGTGGATGCCGGCGCTGGTCGTGCCGCGCACCTTGCCCGAAGCGGTCTCGACAATCGGCGACACGGCGGCGGACCCGTCGTTGGCCATCGCGTTTCTCCCTGCTGCGAGGCTCCGCTGCGGGAAACGGGGCGGCGGAGCGATCTCGACAGCGGAGCGTAGCCGGCGCGCGGCCGTCTCGCTACGCCGGCGATGGGTTCACGACAGATTCTTCCGCCGCGCCACCGCCGGCGCCAATACGCACAATATCTCGAACATCAAGGTCGCGCCGACCAGCGCGGTATTGCCCGACGGGTCGAACGGCGGCGCTACCTCGACGACATCGCCGCCGACCAGGTCGAGCCCGTCGAGAAGGCGGATCATGCGCTGCGCCTCGGCGGTCGAAAACCCGCCGATCTCGGGCGTGCCGGTGCCGGGCGCGTAGACCGGGTCGAGCCCGTCGACATCGAAGCTCACATAGGTCGGGCCGCCGCCGACGATCTCGCGGGCTTCGGCGATGACCGCTTCGGCGCCGCGGCGGAAATATTCCTCGATATGAACGATGCGGATGCCGACGCTGTTGGCCCAATCCTTCTCGCCCCGCTCGTAGATCGAGCCGCGAACGCCGATCTGGATCATCCGCCTGGGCTCGATCAGTCCTTCCTCGATCGCGCGGCGGAACGGCGTGCCGTGGGTATATTTCTGCCCGTCGAAATAGGCGTCCGACGTGTCGGAATGGGCGTCGAAATGGATGACCCCGACCGGCCGCTCGCGCGCGATCGCCCGCAATATCGGCAAGGTGACCAGATGGTCCCCGCCGGCCGACAATGGTGCTGCACCGGCCTGGTGCAGCCGGGCGAAGAACCCCTCGATGCGCTTCAGCGAATCATGCAGGTCGATCGGGTTGACCGGCGTGTCGCCATGGTCGCCGACCCGGCACAATTCGTAAGGCGAGACCAGGCTGGCGTGGTGGACCCGGCGCATCAGGGTGGACATGTTGCGCATCTCGCGCGGGCCATGCCGTGCACCCGGGCGGAACGTGGTGCCGCCGTCCCACGGCACGCCGACAAGGGCGATGTCGAGCCGCGCCGGGTCGCGTTCGATCGGCAGGCGCATGAAGGTCGCCACCTCGCCGAAGCGCGGCACGACCATGCCGGAAAGCGGCTGCGGATAATTGTTCGACATGTCTCGTATATAGGGTCGTTGCGGGCATGCACGAAGCGCGGGATGCTAGCCGTGCCAGATGACCCTTTTGCGAAGGAGCGCCACATCATGCCCACCCAAATCCGCGAGAATCACGCCAAGCGGATGCTGAAGGCGAACGAGCTGGTGCTGTGCATGGGCGTCAACCAGCTGCGCACGCCCAACATCGCGATGATCGCCGCCGCCTGCGGCTTCGATGCGGTCTATATCGACCTCGAGCACAACCCCACCTCGCTCGAAACCGCGGCCGCGGTCTGCGTCGCCGCGCTCGGCATGGGGGTGACGCCGATCGCCCGGGTTACCTCGCACGATGCGCACGATGCGACCCGCATTCTCGATTGCGGGGCGCAGGGGGTGATGGTGCCGCATGTGCAGAACGCCGCCGAGGCCAAGGCCATCGTCGATGCGTGCCTCTATGCGCCGCGCGGCCATCGCTCCGCCTTCGGCAGCGGGCCGCAGCTCGGCTATGCCGCGATCCCGCAGGCTGAAGTGTGCACGATCCTCAACCAGGAAACCCTGTTGATGGCGATGATCGAGACCCCGGAGGCGGTCGCCAATGCCGAGTCGATCGCCGCGGTCGACGGCATCGATGTCCTGCATATCGGCGCCAGCGACCTGTCGACCGAGATGGGCATTCCCGGGCAATACACGCACGAGCGCATGCGCACCGCGTTCGAGACCGTCGCCAAGGCCGCGCGCAATCACGGCAAGGCGATGGGGGTGGGCGGCGTGCGTCAGGATTTCGAATTCCAGACCTGGCTGTTGCGGCTCGGCGTGCGCTATCTGACCGGCGGTTCGGATGTCGGCTATATTCTCAGCGCCGGCCGCGCCGACGTGAAGCAACTGCGCGGGTTGAGCCTGTCCTAGTGTGGTGGATTTTACGTTCGCATGATTTTGGTGGCGGTCTTGTCGGCGAACGTCAAATCAAAAAAACATACGAGCTCTCATAGAGTTGCTAGTGTGCGTTCGAATCCGAAATTCGCTTTGCGGCTTACCCCGGGATACGACGAATTTCGGATTCGGCACACCAGCGCAGCAATCTCAAAACCGGAGCGTGCCGTCTTGTATCGTCCCCTGATCGCCGCCGCACTCCTGCTGCTGGCAAGTGCGCCGGGTCGGGCGCAAACCCCGCTATGGCCGTCGAGTCCGGCGCCGCCGGAACCGCCGCAGGCGATCCCGTTCCCGCAGCAGCCGGCGCCGCAGGCCCAGATGCCGCAACCGCCGCCGGCGGCGGCGCCGATGGCCCCGATGCCGCCCGCCGCCGCGTTTCCGAACCCCGCCGCCTCCGCTCCCGAAGAGCCGGCGGTCGACCGGGTATTCTGCAACCAGACGGTCGATTTCACGCTGGCGCGGCGCGGCGACGTGGCCGGGCCGTACCGACAGTTCATCGGCATCTTCAGCGATGCGGCGTGGACACCGCAGCTGTGCGCGGCGCTGGTTGTCGAAAACGTGTCCCCCGACGGCAGGGCCACCATCATCTACGCCTTCGGCCCGATGGATTCGAACCCGTCCGTCCACGGCGGGGTGCTGAACGGCACCGGGATCATTCGCGGCGGCGAGCTGAAATTCCAGAACTCCGACGGCAGCCTGTACTCGTTCCGCCCGTTCTATTCCGATCTCGAAGGCCACTGGCTGACACCGCAGGGACAGGCCTACGAAGCCATCTTCAAAAGAACCTTCTGACCGTGGTCGGGGCGCGGCGAGTTGACGCTGCGGAGCGGCGTTCCTAGATTTCGCGCACGCCGGGACTGGCTGCCGGGATTGAAGGATTTGAGCACGATTTTGCCGTCCGATCGCTCGCCCGTTTCGCGCCGCGGGCGACAATGAAGGGCACCGCAGCGCCGCCGGGCGCAGGGTCGCCGATCAGCGAATTGAACGAGCGCAGCCGCGAGATTTTTCGCCGCATCGTCGACGGCTATGTCGCCACCGGCGAACCGATGGGGTCGCGCACGCTGTCGCGCCTGCTGGCGCAGAATTTGTCGCCGGCGACGATCCGCAACGTGATGGCCGATCTCGAAGAGGCCGGGCTGTTGTATTCGCCGCACACTTCGGCCGGCCGCCTGCCGACCGAGGCCGGGCTCAGGCTGTTCGTGAACGGTCTGCTGGAGATCGGCGGCCTCAGCGAGGAAGAGCGGCGCAACATCGAAAGCCTGTGCGTGGCGCGCGGCAAGAGCCTGTCGCAAGCGCTGGAGGAGGCGACGACCGCGCTCTCCGGTCTGTCGCATTGCGCCGGGCTTGTCGTGGTGCCCAAGCAGGACCGGCCGCTCAAGCATTTCGAGTTTGTCAATCTGGGTCCCGGCCGCGCGCTGGTCGTGCTGATCACCGAGGACGGGCTGGTCGAGAACCGGGTCATCGAGGTGCCGCTCGGCCTGCCGCCGGCGGCGATGGTCACCGCCAGCAACTACCTCAACGCGCGGCTCGTCGGGCGCACGATGGAAGAGGCGCGGGCCGAAATCGAGGGCGAAATCCAGTCCAACAAGGCCCAGCTCGACGAATTGACTTCGCACCTGGTTTCGACCGGGCTGGCAAGCTGGGCCGGCGGCGAGGCGGGCAGCGCCCTGATCGTGCGCGGCCAGGCCAACCTGCTGGGCGATGTCACCGCGCTCGGCGATCTCGAACGGCTGCGCACCCTGTTCGAGATGCTGGAGACCCGGGAGACCATGCTGCGCCTGCTGGACGCCAGCCGCCAGGGCGAGGGAGTGCAGATCTTTATCGGCGCCGAAAACCACCTATTTGGGGTGGCCGGATGCTCGATGATCATCGCGCCGTATCAGAACAGCCGCGAGCAGATCGTCGGCGCGATCGGGGTCATCGGCCCCACCCGGATCAATTATGCCCGCATCATTCCGATGGTGGATTATACCGCCAGGATGATCGGGCGCCTCGTCGGATAGGAGACATGAACGACACCGAAGAATCGCGAGTGCCGGCAAACGATGCCGCGCCCGAGCCCGCGGCCGAGGCGGAATTGCCCGAGGCGCGGATCGCCGCGCTCGAAGCCGAGTTGGCAGACCACAAGGACCGGCTGCTGCGGGCGCTGGCCGAAGCGGAAAACATCCGTCGGCGGGCCGAGCGCGAGCGCGCCGACGCGGTGAAATACGCGGTCTCGGGGTTCGCCAAAGACCTGCTCGGCTCGGCCGACAATCTGCGCCGTGCGCTCGACAGCCTGCCGGCGGCCGAGGCCAAGGACGACAAGACCCGCTTATTGCTCGAAGGGGTGGCCGCGACCGAGCGCGAATTGCTGGCCGCGTTCGAGCGCCACGGCCTCAAACGCATCGACCCCAAGGGCGAGCGCTTCGACCACAACCTGCACCAGGCGATCTTCGAGGCGGAAAACAGCGGCCGGCCCGCCGGCACGATCGTCGAGGTGCTGCAGCCGGGCTACGTGCTCAATGATCGCCTGCTGCGCCCGGCCATGGTCGGAGTGGCCAAGGGCGGCCCGGCCGCCGAGTCGACCGGCGCGTGAGCGAGCGGGCGTCGAGTGATCTGCACCGCTACCATTATCGGTGGGCGCGGAGTTGAGTTGTCGTTCCGGTCTGCCCTTCGGGCATCCCGGAATGACAGTGGATGATTTGCCGGAACGTCAGGTTGACCCGGGGGCCGCAAGGCCGGCTCTCTTTCGGGATGGCGTGCTTCCAACAGTGCTGGGTGTCTCCTTTCATGACCAGGAGGCTGCCGGAGGCCAAGTGGAGGCGCACCGGGCTCACCGACTTCAACGTCTTGTGCTTGAGGACGAAGGTGCGCTCCTCGCCGAGGCTGAGCGAGGCGATTGCCGGGCGCGCGCCCAATTCCGGCTCGTCATCGCTGTGAAAGCCCACGCTGTCGCGGTTATCCCGGTAATAATTCAACAGGACGCTGTTGAATTTGGTGGAAGCGGCGTCCTCGACCCGGCTCTTGATGTCGAAGAGGAGCGGCGTCCATGGCAACGGCTCCAATTCGATCCCGGAATAGGCGTAGCTTCGGCCCGGGTCGCCATACCAGGCAATGAGGCGCGGCTGCAGCACCCTCCGGCCCCAGATTACGACTTCCTCCGATCGCCAAGGGATTTCGGCGATAAGATGCTGAAGAACCCGCGTATCCGGTTGGCCAAGTTCGAGATGGCGGAAGTAGCACACATCAGCGTCCGGCATGCCGATACGCTCGAACCGGTCGCTGGATGCAAACAGGTCGGAAGGCATGCTCATTCCCTCCCGCCATAGGGGCTGTCGAGGCGGCAAAAACCGGCCTCCAGGTGGTCGAGGAACCAGCCAGAATAGAAGGCCGGGATATCGCTGCGACAGCGCGCCGAAACGATCACACGAAAAATCCAAGACCCGCGATCCGCCTTGCTTCGGGCGGGTTCACATGGTTGCATCCGCCTCCTATATACCTCCCGTCAGCCCGTGTGGGCTGCGTTGTCATATCCCGGGGGACCGGGACGGTGCCATTCCGGGCCGACTGGTCCTGCTTTTGATATGAGGTGTCCATGAGCAAGGTCATTGGTATCGATCTCGGCACGACCAATTCCTGCGTCGCCGTGATGGAGGGCAGGAACGCCAAGGTCATCGAGAACAGCGAGGGGGCGCGCACGACCCCGTCGATGGTGGCGTTCACCGAATCGGGCGAGCGCCTCGTCGGCCAGTCGGCGAAGCGGCAGGCGGTCACCAATCCCGAAAACACGTTCTTCGCGATCAAGCGCCTGATCGGGCGCCGCTATGCCGACCCGATGGTGGCCAAGGACGTCGGCCTCGTGCCGTATAAGATCCTCGCCGGCGACAACGGCGACGCCTGGGTCGAGAGTCGCGGCAAGAAATACGCACCGTCGCAGATCAGTGCCTTTATCCTGCAGAAGATGAAGGAAACCGCTGAGGCCTATCTCGGCGAGACGGTAGCCCAGGCGGTCATCACCGTGCCGGCCTACTTCAACGACAGCCAGCGCCAGGCAACGAAGGACGCCGGCCGCATCGCCGGGCTCGAAGTCTTGCGCATCATCAACGAGCCGACCGCGGCGGCGCTCGCCTACGGCATGGAGAAGAAGGGATCGGGCACGATCGCGGTCTACGACCTCGGCGGCGGCACCTTCGACATCTCGATCCTCGAGATCGGCGACGGCGTGTTCGAGGTCAAATCGACCAACGGCGATACCTTTCTCGGCGGCGAGGATTTCGACCGCAAGATCATCGATTATCTCGCCGACGAGTTCAAAAAGGAGCAGGGCATCGACCTGCGCAACGATCGGCTCGCCCTGCAGCGCCTGAAGGAGGCGGCGGAGAAGGCCAAGATCGAGTTGTCGTCGTCGGTGCAGACCGAGGTCAACCTGCCGTTCATCACCGCCGACCAGAACGGGCCGAAGCACCTCAACATCAAATTGACGCGGGCCAAGCTCGAAGCGCTGGTCGACGATTTGATCCAGAAGACGGTCGGCCCCTGCCGCAGCGCATTGAAGGACGCCGGGCTGAAGAGCTCGGAGATCGATGAGGTGATCCTGGTCGGCGGTATGACCCGCATGCCCAAGGTCATCGAGACGGTCAAGCAGTTCTTCGGCAAGGATCCGAACCGCTCGGTCAACCCCGACGAGGTCGTCGCCATCGGCGCGGCAATCCAGGCCGGCGTATTGCAGGGCGAGGTCAAGGACGTCCTGCTCTTGGACGTGACCCCGCTGTCGCTCGGCATCGAGACGCTGGGCGGCGTGTTCACCCGGCTCATCGACCGCAACACGACGATCCCGACCAAGAAGAGCCAAACCTTCTCGACCGCCGAGGACAGCCAGACCGCGGTGACGATCCGCGTGTTCCAGGGCGAGCGCGAGATGGCTGCCGACAACAAATTGCTCGGCCAGTTCGACCTGGTCGGCATCCCGCCGGCGCCGCGCGGCATGCCGCAGATCGAGGTCACCTTCGACATCGACGCCAACGGCATCGTCCAGGTCTCGGCCAAGGACAAGGCCACCGGCAAGGAGCAGCAGATCCGCATCCAGGCTTCGGGCGGGCTCTCCGAAGGCGACATCGAGAAGATGGTCAAGGATGCCGAGGCGCATGCCGAGGAAGACAAGAAGCGGCGCGAATTCGTCGAGGCCAAGAACCAGGCCGACGCCTTGATCCACACTGCCGAACGCAGCCTCTCAGAGGCCGGCGACAAGGTGCCGGAGAGCGACAAGGCGCCGGTGCAGGCGGCGATCCAGGCGCTGAAGGATGTCGTCGGCGGCAATGATCTCGGCGAGATCAAGGCGAAGACCGAGGCCTTGGCGCAGGCGTCGATGAAGCTCGGCGAGCAGCTCTATCGGGCCCAGCAGGCGGGCGGCGATGCCGGCGGTGGGCCGGGCGCCGGTCCGGGCGGCGGAACGCATGGCGCCGGCCATGACGACAAGGTCGTCGACGCCGATTTCGAGGAAGTCGACGAACAGAAGAAACGCGGCTCTGGCTGAGCCTCTCGATCAACCGCCCCCGAGGACCAGCTTCGGGGGCGGACTTAGTTAAAAAGGTAGCTAAGCCCCGGGCGACTAACGAACATGGCCAAGCAGGATTTCTACGACCTCCTCGGCGTCTCGAAATCGGCCGACGCCGAGGAATTGAAGCGGGCCTATCGCAAGGCCGCCATGCAATACCACCCCGACCGCAACCCCGGCGACAAGAAGGCCGAGCAGCGGTTCAAGGACATCAACGAAGCCTACGACGTTCTCAAGGACGACCAGAAACGCGCCGCCTATGACCGGTTCGGTCATGCCGCGTTCGAGCAGGGCAGCCGGGGCCCGGGTGATTTCGGCTTCGCCGGCGGCGGGTTCGGCGGCGGGTTCGCCAACATCTTCGAGGAGATGTTCGGGGCGATGGGCGGCGCCCGCGCCCAGGGCAACCCCAATCGCGGCAGCGATCTGCGCTACAATGTCGAGGTCAGCCTCGAAGACGCGCATCGCGGCAAGCAGACGACGATCCGCGTCGCCACCCTCGTTCACTGCGATGCCTGCAAGGGCAGCGGCGCCGAGCCGGGCTCGCGCCCGGTCACCTGCCGCACCTGTCACGGCCATGGCAGGGTGCGGGCGCAGCAGGGGTTCTTCACGATCGAGCGCACTTGTCCGAGCTGCCACGGCGCCGGCAACGTGATCGAGAAGCCATGCAAGGCCTGCGGCGGCCAGGGCAGGGTGCGGCGCGAAAAGACATTGTCGGTCAACATTCCGCCCGGCGTCGAAGACGGCACCCGCATCCGCCTCAGCGGCGAGGGCGAGGCCGGACGACAAGGCGCCTCCCCGGGCGATCTTTACATTTTCATCGGCATCCCGCCGCACCCGATCTTTCAGCGCGACGGCGCCAATATCCATTGCCGGGTGCCGCTGCCGTTCACCACCGCTGCGCTCGGCGGCACGATCGAGGTGCCGACCGTGGACGGCACGCGCACGCGCGTCACCGTGCCGGCGGGTACGCAATCGGGCCACCAGTTTCGCCTGCGCGGCAAGGGCATGACCGTGCTGCGCTCGGCGGTGCGCGGCGACATGTTCATCGAGGCGGTGGTCGAGACCCCGGTCAATCTGACCAAGCGCCAGCAAGAGCTGCTGCGCGAATTCGAGCGCGAGGCCGACAGCCGCGGCACCCATCCGCAGAGCGAGGGCTTCTTCACCCGGGTCAAGGAATTCTTCGAGGATCTGCGGGAATAGGTTGCGGCGCCGCCATCCGGGTGGATATGGCTGTAGGTAGTTCGCGCCTGGACTAATAGCAGTATGAGGGTTTGGCTGAATCAGTCTGCTCTCAACTCGTCATGGCCGCCCCTGGAACGCCCGTAAAAAAACCCCCGGGAGAAGCCCGGGGATGACGATAAAAAAATTGATCCGACCTGAAGCAGCCCGCCCTAATAGCAAACCGGCGACGGGCCCAGGCTGGCCTGCGACGGCGAGGTCGCGGCGCCGCCGATCGCGCCGGTCGCACCGCCGATCGCCG
>JASHNY010000232.1 GCA_030041385.1 Alphaproteobacteria bacterium | reverse complement strand
GCGCAGATCAAGGCGATGAAGCAGGTCGCCGGGCGCATCAAGCTCGAACTGGCGCAATACCGCGAGATGGCGGCGTTTGCCCAATTCGCCTCCGATCTCGACGCTGCGACGCAGCGGCTCTTGGCGCGAGGGTCGCGCCTCACCGAGCTGCTGAAGCAGCCTCAATTCTCCCCGGTGCCGGTCGAAGAGCAGGTGGCCGCGATCTTTGCCGGCACGCGCGGCTTTCTCGATCGCGTCGGGGTGGAGGATGTCGGCCGCTTCGAATCGATGATGTTGGGGGAGTTGCGCGCCCGCCGGCCGGAGCTGCTCGACGCGATCCGCAGCGAACGCGAGATTTCGGAAGCGACCGAGAAAGGGCTCACCGAATTCCTCGACGGCTTCGCCAAGACCTTTGCGTGATGCTTGCGATGTCATTGCGAGCGCAGCGAAGCAATCTCGGGCAGAAATTGCACTCGACTGGACTGGATTGCCGCGTCGCGCGGCGCGCTCCTCGCAATGACGCGCCGAGGAAGCGATGCCCAGCCTGAAGGACCTGCGCAACCGCATCCGCAGCGTGCGCTCGACCCAGAAGATCACCGCGGCGATGAAGATGGTCGCCGCCTCGCGGCTGCGTCGCGCGCAGGAGCAGGCCGAGGCGGCGCGTCCCTATGCCGAGCGGATGGAGCGCGTGTTGCGTTCATTGGCCGCGCGCATGGCCGGCGTTCCCGGCGCACCGCCGCTGCTCGCCGGCACCGGCAAGGACGATACGCATCTGCTGATCGTCGCGACCTCCGATCGCGGCCTGGCCGGCGGGTTCAACGCCTCGATCCTGCGCGAGGCGCGCCGGCGCATCCGCCGGTTGGAGGCCGAGGGCAAGCAGGTCAAAATCCTGACGATCGGGCGCAAGGGGCGCGACGGGCTGCGCCGTGACTATTCCCGGCTGATCCATGACAGCCTTGTGGAGGTCGGTCGTCGCCGGGTTTCGTTCGAGGAGGCGCGCGACATTGCCGGGCGGGCACTGGCGATGTTCGCCGCCGGCGAATTCGATGTCTGCACGATCATCTTCAACCGCTTCCGCTCGGCGATGACGCAGATCGTCACCGCGCAGCAGCTGATCCCGTTTGCCCTGCCCGAGGGCGAGCAGCAGGCGGCGCCGGACATGGGCGGCGCGATCTACGAATTCGAACCGTCGGAAGAGGAAATCCTCGCCGAATTGTTGCCGAGCAATCTGGCGGTGCAGATCTATACGGCGTTGCTGGAAAACGCGGCGAGCGAGCAGGGCGCGCGCATGACGGCGATGGACAACGCCACGCGCAATGCCGGCGAGATGATCGACCGGCTGACGATGAACTATAATCGCACCCGGCAGGCGGTGATTACCAAGGAACTGATCGAGATCATCTCCGGCGCCGAGGCGCTGTAGGGCGGTCGAGGATGCTGTTCCACCCGCCATTCCTTCATCGTCGCGCGCGGGCTTGACCCGCGGGTCTGGATGGCCGGGTCAAGCCGGCCATGACGATAAGGCGGTGGCGGTCGGATTTGGAAGGGTTGGACGAACATGGCACGAAACAACGTTGGCACGATAACCCAGGTCATCGGTGCGGTCGTCGATGTCCGCTTCGAGGGTGATCTGCCGCCGATCATGAACGCACTGCACGTCGACAATGCCGGCCGCCCGCTCGTCCTCGAAGTGGCGCAGCACCTCGGCGAAAACACCGTGCGCACGATCGCGATGGATACGACCGACGGGCTCGTGCGTGGCGCCGAGGCGGTCGATAGCGGCGAGCCGATCACCGTGCCGGTCGGGCCCGAGACGCTGGGGCGCATCCTCAACGTCGTCGGCGAGCCGGTCGATGAGCGCGGCCCGGTGACGACCAAGATGCGCTCGCCGATCCACAAGCCGGCACCCGAATTCATCGACCAATCCACCGAGGCGGAAATCCTCGTGACCGGGATCAAGGTCGTCGATCTCTTGGCGCCCTATGCCAAGGGCGGCAAGGTGGGGCTGTTCGGCGGCGCCGGCGTCGGCAAGACCGTCATCATCATGGAGTTGATCAACAATATCGCCAAGGCGCACGGCGGCTATTCGGTGTTTGCCGGGGTTGGCGAGCGCACCCGCGAAGGCAACGACCTCTACCACGAGATGATGGAATCCGGGGTCATCGTGCCCGACGGGCCGGGATCGAAGGCGGCGCTGGTCTATGGCCAGATGAACGAGCCGCCCGGCGCGCGCGCCCGCGTCGGCCTCAGCGGCCTGACCCTCGCCGAGTATTTCCGCGACGAGGAAGGCCAGGACGTACTGTTCTTCGTCGACAACATCTTCCGCTTCACGCAGGCGGGGTCCGAGGTGTCGGCGCTGTTGGGCCGCATCCCGTCGGCGGTCGGCTATCAGCCGACCCTGGCGACCGACATGGGCGCCTTGCAGGAACGCATCACGACGACCAAGAAGGGCTCGATCACCTCGGTCCAGGCGATCTACGTGCCGGCCGACGACCTGACCGACCCGGCGCCGGCGACCTCGTTCGCGCATCTCGATGCGACGACTGTGCTGTCGCGCCAGATCGCCGAATTGGGCATTTACCCCGCGGTCGACCCGCTCGACTCGACCTCGCGCATGCTCGACCCGCGGGTCGTCGGCGACGAGCATTACCAGGTCGCGCGCGACGTGCAGCGCGTGTTGCAGACTTACAAGAGCCTGCAGGACATCATCGCGATCCTGGGCATGGACGAGCTTTCCGAAGAGGACAAGCTGACCGTCGCCCGCGCGCGCAAAATCCAGCGCTTCCTGTCGCAGCCGTTTCACGTCGCCGAGGTGTTCACCGGCAGCCCCGGCGTGTTCGTCAACCTCCAAGACACGATCAAGGGGTTCAAGGGCATCGTCGCCGGCGAATACGACGAGATGCCCGAAGCCTCGTTCTACATGGTCGGCACGATCGAGGAGGCGGTGGAGAAGGCTCGCAAGATGGCCTCCGAAGCGGCGTGATGACCCTTGCGGATGTCATTCCGGGGTGGCGCGCCGCGTCGAGCCCGGAATCCTTTTTCCAGAGGCCGGTGTTCATGGGTTCCGGGCCTGCCCCTGCGGGGCATCCCGGAATGACGGACTGAGGAGCCCGGGATGGCTGACCGCGTGCAGTTCGAGCTGGTGTCGCCCGAGCGTCTGATCCTCTCCGAGATGGTCGAGATGGTCGTGGTGCCGGGGACCGAGGGCAATTTCGGCGTCCTGCCGGGTCATGCGCCGTTCATCTCGTCGATCCGGCCGGGCACGATCGACATTTACGAAGGCCGCACGATCACCCAGCGCTTTTTTGTCGTCGGCGGCATCGCCGAGGTGACGCCGGAGCGGTGCACCATCTTGGCCGATGAGGCGGTG
>JASHNY010000231.1 GCA_030041385.1 Alphaproteobacteria bacterium | reverse complement strand
GCTCGCCGGGGCCGCAGGCGCGCTTGCCGGTGCGGCCGCACCCGGCCGCTTGCCGCCCCGCTTCTTGGCGCTGGCGGCAGCGGCTGCGGCCGGCTCGGCCACGGTGACCTTCGCGCCCTCCTTGAGGCGGTCGGCGCCGTCGACGACGACGCGCTCGCCGGGGGTCAACCCCTTGGTCACGGCAACCTCGGTGCCGTTGTCGGGGCCGAGGGTCACGGTTTGCGCGGTCACCGTGCTATCGGGCTTTACCACGTAGACGAAGGTTCCGGGCGCGCCGCGCTGGATCGCGGCATCCGGGACGATATTGGTGTTTTTCAGCGTGTTGACCGTCAGCTGGATGTTGACGAACTGGTTCGGAAACAGGTTCAGCGCCGCATTGCTGAACAGCGCGCGCAATTTTATCGTGCCGGTCGAGGTATCGATCTGGTTGTCGATCGTCGCCAGCTCGCCGGTGTCGATTTTCTGCACGCCGCTGCGGTCATAGGCGACCGCCTGCAATTCCGCCCCGGCATGCAGCTGCTGCAGAACCTGCGGCAGGTTGTCTTCCGGCAAGGTGAAAATCACCGAGATCGGCTGCAATTGCGTCACGACGACGATGCCGCTCGTCAGGCTCGTGGGGGTCACGTAGTTGCCGGGGTCGACCTGGCGCAGCCCGACCCGGCCGGTCACCGGGGAGGTGATATGGCAATAGACGAGGTTGAGCTTTTGCGTGTCGATCTGCGACTGGTCCAGCATGACCTGGGCCCGGTCCTGGTGGACCGTGTAGATCTGGTCGTCCCGGGTCTGGGTGGCGATCGAGTTCTGCTTCACCAGGGTTTCGTAACGCTTGAGATCGGTCTCGGCGCCTTTCAGCGCGGCCTGGTCCTTGGCGAGCTGGGCCTGGTCCACCTCCAGCGCCACCTGGTAGGGGCGCGGGTCGATCTGGGCGAGAAAATCGCCTTTCCTGACGATCTGCCCCTCCTGGAAGCCGACCGACATCAGCTGCCCGGCGATCTGCGTCTGGACCGTGACCACGGCGAGCGGCGTGACCGTGCCGAGCCCGGACAGCACGACCGGCATGTTGCCTTGCGTAACCGTGGCGACGCCGACCGGCATCGGACCGGTCGAGGTGAACCGGCCCTGCGGCGCCGCCTGATGCTTGATGTGGGTAACGACCAGCGCCACCACGCCGGCGGTCACGACCAGCGCCAGCAGCGCCCACAGCCCGCGATGGCGCGCGGGCGCAAGCGGCGGCTCTTCCGCCGGCTGCGGCGGCCGCGCCCCGGGCGCTGTCGGGTCCGGTTTGCGGTCGACGGGAGCGTCGGGCGGCGGGGCAAGCGGGCCGGGTTGGTCGTCCATGGCCTAGGGCCGAAGCGCGATCGCCGCGCCGATCGCCTTCCGCGCCTTCCCCTTCAACCCGGTGACCATCGCCAACCTCCGTATTCGAAGACTTTATGCATCGTCGGCCCGATCTGTGCCCGAACCTCGGTTGCGCACCCCCCTCCCGCAACCCGGCCCGGCCCGATGCCGCCAGCCTGCGCATCCGGATGTGCAGGCGCGGCATCCCGCGCGAGGCCGCGCACCCTACCAGGGCCGTGCCGCCGGCGCGAGCGGGTAGCCTCCCGCACCGCGCGGGGCGTCGGACCGCATTCGCCGCACCAGGCCATGACACAAGCCTCTTTCGCAGCGGCGGCGCATCGTCTCAAAATGCCGGTTCCGCAACAGCGATCGAACCACGATGAGCGCCAACCTTCCTCTCCTCAGCGGCGGCCAGCTCGTCGTCGCGGCATTGCGCGCGCACGGCGTCGACACGGCATTCAGCGTGGCCGGCGAGAGCTATCTCGAAGTGCTCGACGCATTGTTCGATGCGCCCGAAATCCGCCTCGTGACCTGCCGGCAGGAAGGCGGCGCCGCGTTCATGGCCGAAGCCTACGCCAAGGCAACCGGAAAACCCGGGGTCCTGCTGGTCACGCGCGGCCCCGGCGCGTGCAACGCCTCGATCGGCATCCATACGGCGTTCCAGGATTCGACGCCGATGGTGGTGCTGGTCGGCCAGGTCGCGCGCCACCAGATCGACCGCGAGGCGTTTCAGGAGGTCGATTTCCGCCGCATGTTCTCTCCGCTCGCCAAATGGGTCGCACAGATCGACCTCGCCGAGCGCGTGCCCGAATTGATCGGCCAGGCGTTCCACACCGCGGTCTCGGGGCGGCCGGGCCCGGCCGTGCTGGCGCTGCCCGAAGACATGCTGCGCGACCGCCGCGCCGTTGCGACCGGCGGCCCCTATCGCGCCGTGCGCGCGCATCCCGGCGCCGCCGACCTCGCCGAATTGCGCCGCCGGCTGGAGGCGGCCGAGCGCCCGATCATGCTGGTCGGCGGCGGCTCGTGGAGCGATGCCGCCTGCGCCGACATCGCCCGGTTCGCCACCGCCAACGATATCCCGGTGTGCTGCTCGTTCCGCCGCCAGGACATCGTCGACAACCGGCTCGGCGTGTTTGTCGGCGATCTCGGCACCGGCGCAGCGCCAGGCCTTGTCGCCCGGTTCAAGGCGGCGGACCTGGTCCTGGCCGTCGGCGCGCGGATCGGTGAGATCACCTCGCAGTCCTATTCGCTGCTGGGCATTCCCGAACCCGACAAGGTCCTCATCCACGTCCATGTTGCGGCCGAAGAGCTGGGGCGCGTGTTCCGCCCGACCCTGGCGATCCAGTCCGGCATGGCCGAGTTCGCCGCCGCCGCTTCCGCGCTGCCGCCGGTTACGGCGCCGCGCTGGGCCGAATGGCGGCGGGCGGCGCGGGCCGATTACGAAGCCGGGCTCGTGCCCACCCCGCTCGACGCGCCGGCCGGCCTCGACCTCGGCCGCATCATGGTGTGGCTGCGCGAGCGCCTGCCCGACGACGCGATCGTGACCAGCGATGCCGGCAATTTCAGCGGCTGGCCCAACCGCTTCCTGCAATACCGCCGGCCGGGGCGCCAGCTCGGGCCGACGAGCGGCGCGATGGGCTATGGCGTCCCCGCCGCGGTCGGCGCCAGCCTCGCCTTTCCGGGCCGCATCGTCGTCGGCTTCTGCGGCGACGGCGGCTTCATGATGACCGGGCAGGAGATCATGACCGCGCTCGCCCACGGCGCGCACCCGATCATCCTCGTTTTCGACAACGGCATGTACGGCACCATCCGCATGCACCAGGAGCGCCGCTTCCCCGGCCGCGTCATCGGCACCACCCTGGCCAACCCGGATTTCGCCGCCCTCGCCCACGCCTACGGCGCCTTCGGTGCGACGATCGCCCGCACCGAGGATTTCGCGCCGGCCTTCGAAGAGGCGGTCGCCGCGCGGCGACCGGGCATCATCGCGCTCAAGGTCGATCCCGAGATCATTACCACGCGCACGACCCTGTCGGCGCTGCGCCGCCGGGCAGAAGCCGGCAGCGCGTGAGCCGGATCCGGCCTCCGCGGCAGGCCCGCCAGGCCGGGCTGATCTCGACGACGAGAAGCAGCGCCGCAAACTGGAAGAGGTGGAAATGATCGGGCGCCGCCACACCGCCGAGGAGGACCCGGCCGTCAAGCGCTGATGGCCGATTCTGGGGCGAGGCGCCGCGCCCTGGCGCTGTCGGTCAGCCGGGCCGCGGTGCCAGGCGGCGCATCACGGCGGCGCGCACGAATTCGGCCGCCCAGCCGAGCACCAGTCCGAGCGCCGGGTTCAGCAATAATGTCGCCAGTCCCGCGGCGCCGATGACCGGCCAGCAGGACGGCCGGGCGTCGAACAGTCTTTTCGTGATCGCCAGATCGACGCCGGCCAGAACCAAGAGCGCCCCGACCGCACCGATCGGAATCAGCGCGAACAGGGCGGTCGCGCTCCCGGAAAAGCCGAGCGCCAACACCAGCAGAACGACACCGAGGATCGCCGGCGCCAGGCCGGTGCGCGCACCGAAGCGGTAGTGCGCCTGCAGCCCGCCGGCGCCGTGACACATCGGCATTGCCCCCAGCGGGGCCAGCAGCAAATTGGCAAGGCCTGAGCTCAAGGCCAATTTTCGCTCGGTCACCGCACCGGGAAAGCCGGAAAACAATTCCCGCGACAGGCTGGCGGTGACGATGATCGCGTTGGTCAGGGTCAGCGACAGTTGCGGCAATACCGCGATCTCGACGCTGCGGCGCAGTCCGGGCCAGGACGGGGCGACAAAATGCGGCAGGCTCCAGCCGAGCGCGACCGGCGGCAAGGCACCGCGATGCGTCGCCCAGCCGAAAATGGCGGCCGCGGCCAGCACGATCGGCGCCGCCGGGAGCCGTGGCACCCGCGTCATCACCGCCAGCATCGCCAGCGCGGCGAAACCGACCCATGGCGTCTGCAGGATCAATTTGACCCCGAGCACCCCCATCAACAGGCCGAGCCCGAATTGCAATCCGGTTGCGACCGATTGCGGCACCAGCCGGGCGAGCCGGGTGATCGCCCCGGTAATGCCGAGCACGAACAGCACGAGCCCGAGCACCAGCCCGGCATCCGCCAACTCGCCCGGGCTCATCCCCTCGGTCAGGATCACCGCGGAGACCGCCTTCATCGGCTGCACCGGCAATGGCAGGCCGTAGAACAAGCCGGTCGCGCACAGGAACACGCCGAACCCGAACAGCACCCCGCACGGCGCCAGCCCGGCGACGGTGATCGCCCCGATCACATGCGGGATGAAGGTGCCGAGGTCGCCGCAGGCGCCGCCCGCTTCGCTGATGACAGGGCGGAGAGTGCGGGAAGCGATACCGGGCACGGACGAGCCTTACGTTGCGAGGGCTCGCCTAATCAATCACACGAGAGGATCAGCCCCGATATGGTATCTCGTTCATAACGCGCGCCCAATGCGCCCGGGCAGCAGGATCAGCCGGCATGCTCCTTGGCCCAGCGCGCGATTTCGGCATGCGTGGCGAACCACACATCCCGGCGGGACTGCGCCAGGCGGATCAATTCCTCGATGATCCAGATGCGCGAGCGGTAGCCGATCACGTGCGGATGCATCGTCAATTGAAAGATGCCGCCCTCTTCATAGGCGGCCTCGAACTCGCGGCGGAAGATGTCGAAGACGTCGGCCGGCGGCGTATAGGGGCGCAGGGCCGAAAACCGGTTCATCATGAAGTAGACCGCGTCGTCGCGCACCCACTCGACCGGCAGTTCGACGACCCCGCACGGCGCGCCATCGAGCAGCAATTCGTAGCAATCCTCGTCAGACATCAGCGACGAATCGTAGAGGAGGCCCATCTCGGCCTCGATCGCCAGCGTGTTCCAGCTGAAATCCCACGACGGCGTGCGCAACCCAACCGGCCGCACGCCGCTGGTTTTTTCCAGCACGTCAGCGGCGCGCAGCATCAAATCGCGCTCGGCCTCGTAAGGCAGCACCGAGTTCAGTTCGTGGATCCAGCCGTGGATGCCGATCTCGTGGCCCTCGGCGACGATGCGGCGCTGCTCGTCGGGATGGATCAGCGCGGTCACCGCCGGCACATAGAAGCTCGCCTTGACCCCGTATCCGCCCAGCAGCGCCAGGATGCGCGGCACCCCGACCCGCGCGCCGAACTGGCCCCAGGCCAGCCGCCCGATCGACTTGCCGCCCTCGCGCAGGTCGCTGGTCTCGTGGTCGCTGTCGAACGACAGCGCCACCGCGCAGCGCGCGCCGCCGGGCCATTCCGCCGGCCTCAAGCGGCGCCCGGCGCGCACCCGGTCGACCAGCTTGCGCCAGTGCGCCTCGGGCCATTGCCAGGGTTCGAGCGGGGATTCGGGGCGATCACTGGTCATCGGAGAGCCTCCGCATGCGGCTCGGCGTGTCGCCGAAAGTGGTCGGAGCGGAGAGATTCGAACTCTCGACCCTCAGCACCCCATGCTGATGCGCTACCAGGCTGCGCTACGCTCCGACCGGGCCGCTTCTGGCGAGGCCTGGGATCATACCGGCCCCGGACCGGCGGCGCAACGCGGCTCGCCGGGATGGCGCCTCAGTTTGAAATGT
>JASHNY010000230.1 GCA_030041385.1 Alphaproteobacteria bacterium | reverse complement strand
GGCTCGACCACGAACAACCCGATTACGAACAGCGTCCACACGCCGACCATCGCGTGCATCCACCAGAACTCGGCCGAGCGGAAACGGTCCCAGAGATCGACCCGCGCCACCATGTAGAAGCCGGTGGCGCCGACAATGACGATCGCGGTTCGCGCCTGCCAGGCGAAACGCCGTTCGATCGCCTGGAAGGCCCGCAGCCGGTCGGCGCCGAGCGCGCCTCGCCGCACCGCCGGCAGCGCGACCGTGGTAACCAGCCAGACGCCGCCGATCCAGATCACCACGAACAGGACGTGCAATGCGCGGGCGGCAATCACATCGATCATGCGCGGTCCTGTCTCGAAAATCCGCGACGATGCTACCGCCGAAGCCGCCAGCCGGGTTTGCGCTGGCGCAAACCGCCGCGTAAGGTCCCGGGGATGGCCGGCGACATTGTCATAGCCCCCACGGATATCGCTGCGCTCGAGCTGTTTCGGGGTCTGCCGCCGACGGCATTGGGTGACGCGGCGGCGCTGGCGCGGGCACGGCATTTCGCCCGGGAAACCCGCATCTTCAGCCAGGGCGACGACGGCGTCCGCGCCCATGCCGTGATCGCCGGCGGCGTGCGCATCTCCCAGGCCGGCAGCGACGGCGGCCAGATCGTCGTGCGGTTCATCGCGCCCGGCGAAATGTTCGGGGCGGTCGCACTCTTTACCAACGGCCGCTATCCCGCCGATGCCGTCACCCTCGCCGCCACGCGGGAAGCGAGTTGGAGCGAAGCCGACCTGCACGAGCTGATGAGCCGGTATCCGCAGGTCGCGATCAATATGATCCGCGTTATCGGCAGGCGCCTGCAGGAGGTGCAGGACCGTCTCCGCGAGGCGTCTACCCAGCGCGCCGCACAGCGGGTCGCCCGCGCCGTCCTGCGGCTCGCACAGCAGGCGGGGCACGACACAAGCGACGGAACGGCGATAGGATTTCCGCTGCGGCGGCGGGATGTCGCCGACATCTCCGGAACCACGCTCTACACCGCGAGCCGCTTCCTGACCACCTGGGAAAAACGCGGCCTGCTGGTCAGCCGGAACCGGCATCTGGTGCTCTGCCGTGCCTCCGAGATCCAGCAGATCGCGGAAGATGCGCCGGACTGACCCGCGAAAGGTCGGCCCTTGCGTTTGCTCCAGCGCAAACCGGCGACTTGGTTCCGCCGCTACAATGCAGCCTCCGGGTCATGCGCGGCGCGCTCGGTACCTTGCCCGGTCGGCGCCACGGCGGATGGAAGAAGAGGAAAAAGCGATGCAAGAACAGCAAACGGTCGGCACAACGGTCTCAGGGGCCAGGCGAAACCTGAAGGTGATCGCGCAGACGCCCGATGTCCGCATCGTCGAATACACGCTGAACCCCGGGGACAGCCACCCGTGGCACCACCATTCCGCGGTGACGGACAGGATCTATTGTCTCGAAGGGCTGATCGGCGTCGACACGCGGCAACCGTCCCAGCAGTTCCGGTTGCAGCCCGGCGAAAACTGCGAGGTTCCGGTCGGCACCGTTCACCACGTCAGCAATCCGGGAAGCGGCATCAGCCGCTACCTCCTGGTCCAGGCGCTGGGCAAGTATGACTACATCAGGGCGGATTGATGCGGCCGAGGGTCAACGGCGTGTTCGGTATCGCGAACCTGCCGTCAATTCAGGGGTTTCGCGCGGTGGGCCGGGTGCGCCGTAGACTCCGCCGCCGCGAAGCCGCGGCTTGAGGGCCCGGCCCGTGCCCGCGCTCGACCGCAACACTTCGGCGCTCCTGGTCATCGACTTCCAGTCCCGGCTGATGCCGGCGATCGAGAATGCCGGGGCGATCGTCGCCAATGCCCGGCGCCTGCTCGACGCTGCCGCGCTGCTGGGCGTCCCGATCCTGTTCACCGAGCAGAATGCCGGCGGTCTCGGCCCGACGATGCCGGAGCTCCGCTCGGAGACCGCCGGGCTGTTTCACAAGATGACGTTCGACGCCTGCCGCATGCCCGGCTTCCTCGCGGCCCTGCCGGCCGGGCGCGACCTCGTCGTCGCAGGCTGCGAGACTCACGTCTGCGTCTTGCAGACCGTGCTGGGACTGCTGGCCGCCGGGCGCCGGGTCTATCTGGTGCGCGACGCGGCCGGCTCGCGCCGGGCTGAAAGCAAGGAGACGGCGATCCGCCGGCTGGAGCGCAGCGGCGCCGAGATCGTCACCACCGAGATGGTGCTGTTCGAATGGCTCGGCACAGCCGAGGATGCGCGCCTGCGCCGGATCATCGATCTCGTGCGCTAGGCTTGCCGGCGCCGCGCGCGGGTTCTGCTAATCTCCCTGGACCAGCCAGTACGAGGTGCCCATGGCCCGTCCGCCGTTGCCGCCGTTCACCGCCGAGACCGCCAGGCAGAAGGTCCGCATGGCGGAAGACGCCTGGAACACGCGCGAGCCGGAGCGTGTCGCCCTCGGCTATACCGAGGACAGCCGCTGGCGTAACCGTGCCGAGTTCTTGTCCGGCCGCGCAGCGATCATCGCGTTCCTGCAACGCAAATGGGCAAGGGAGCTCGACTACCGGTTGATCAAGGAGGTATGGGCGTTCACCGACAACCGCATCGCCGTGCGCTTCCAGTACGAATGGCACGACGATTCCGGCAACTGGTTCCGCTCGCACGGCAACGAGCAGTGGGAGTTCGACGGCGAGGGCTTGATGCGCCGGCGCGAGGCCAGCATCAACGACGTGGCGATCGGCGAAGCCGACCGGCTGTTCCGCTGGCCGCTCGGGCCGCGACCGCAAGATCACCCGGGCCTTGGCGAGCTCGGCCTGTAGCAGGGATCGGCCGGCGCGGCGTGTCTCTACACACCGAAAATGGCGCGGCGGACGTTGACGTGTTCGGCCTCGCCCCGCTCCGAGGCGATCGTCTCGGCCGGGCCGATCGCGTCCTTCACCGTAAACAGCGTGTCGCGGATTTCCCAATACCGGCCATGGCCGGAGATCGCCACGCCGCCGCCTCGGTCGCCGGCGTACCAGCCGTCGCGCAGCTCGACCACCTCCCAGCCGGCGCTGCGCAGCGCCGCAATTTCGTCTGCCGCGCCGGTGCAGAAATAATCGGTCTTGCCGGCGCCGCCGGAAATTGCCGCCGGCGTCTGCCGCAAGGCTTTGACCTCGATTCCAGGCGCCGCGGGTGCCGGGCTGGCAGTGCGGACGATGAACATCATGGCGAGGCCGCCTTTCCGGCATCTTTGCCGAGGAACCGCACGACCGCATCGACAAAGGCTTGCGGCCGCTCCAGCTCGGGATGGTGACCGGCTGCCTCGATCGCCTCAAACTGCGCAGCGGGGATCAGCCCGGCATAGGCGCGCCCGTAATCGGGTGTGACGATGCGGTCGCCGGCGCCCCATAACACCAGCGTCGGCACGTCGATGCGATGCAGCCAATGCCCGAGCTGCGGGTTGTACAGATGCGGGCGCCAGGCGTAGAGGCACAGCGAATCCCAGTTGCGGGCCAATACCACCATCTCCTCGTCGCTCATCGCGTCGCCGATCGCGGTATGCCAGCCGATGCCATAGCTGCCGGGCGGGCAATTGGCAGGGTCGTGCCAGGCGCGCCGGGTCAATTCCGCCGGATTGGTATTGAACAGATGCGGGAAATCGCGCTCCTCGCGGCCGCCCAGCTTGATGCCGAAGGAGTCGACCAGCACCAGCCGCGCCAGCTTGGGATGGCCGCCGGCCGCTAGTTCGGCCGCGATCCAGCCACCGAACGAAAAGCCGATCAGCGTCACCTTTTCGGCCGGCAGCGCGTCGAGCACGCCGCGATAGAGGTGCACGAGGTCGTACATCGTGTCGCGGTCGCCCGGTCCCGGGGATTTGCCGAACCCCGGATGCGATGGCGCGACGACCTCGCCGTGGGCGGCCAGCAGATCGAGAAAAGGGGCCGCCGGGCTGATGTTGTTGATGCCGTGAAGCAGCAGCAGGGTCGGTGCGCCCGGCCGGGTCGATGGCCGGCGCAGCACCTCAAGCTCGGCGGGTCCGATTTGCAGCCGGCCGCTCGTCATTCGGCGGCTGCCTCGCGTCGCGCCAGCCAGGCGGTCTCGTCGCCATCGACGGGGGGCAGGTCGCGCAATTGCGGCAGCACGTCGCGGGCCGCGCGGGTGAAGCTGGCCTCCGCCTCGGCATGCGTCACCAGGCCCTGGCGCGTCATCATGATGATGTGGCAGATGCCGCCGACCCGCGTGCGAAACTCCTTGATCTGCCGGGCGACCGTATCGGGGTTGCCGGCGAACATCTGGCCTTGGCCGACCAGCACCTCGGCGTCGAGATTGGTCGGCCGCGGCCGCCGCGCGGCGCCGGTGCGCCACGCCGCCGGCGCCATCTCCGGCGCCACCGCGCCGGGCTGGAATTTCGAGAATTGCGGCGCGCTCTTGATGCTGACGGTGAGGAACCAGGCGATCTTCTGCCCGATGCGCAGCCCTTCTTCGTCGGTATCGCCGACATAGGCGAACGCCATATAGGAAAAGCGGTCCTCGCCGGGGGGCGGCAACCCGGCCTCGGCGCGCGCCTTCTTGTATGCGTCGAAAGCCTGGCGCGTGCGGTCGTAGCCGCCGAACAGAAGCGTGTTGACCATGCCGCGCCGGCCGAGCTCGGCGCAGGTCGGCAGATCGCTGGTCGCCGCCCAGAAATCCGGCCGCGGCTGCTGATACGGGCGCGGCCAGATGTTGACATGCGGGTGGGTGAAGAACTTGCCTTCCCACGAAAACGGCCCGTCCTGCGTCGTCAGCGTCTTCTCGATCAGGTCGATCGCCTCCCATTCGCGCTCGCGGATGCGCATCGGGTTGGCGTCGCCCGAGACCATCTCGGTCGCGCCCGACTTGACGAAGCCGATCTCCAGCCGGCCTTTCGACAGGATGTCGATCGTCGCGTATTCCTCGGCGATGCGCACCGGGTCGGGCCGCACCGTGATCAGCGTGCCGAGCGAGAGGATACGGGCCTTCTTGGTGATGTTGGCGACAACGCCCGTGATCACCGGGTTCGCCGCCCACAGATTGTTGATCCCGGCGTGGTGCTCGTTGGTGACGATATGGAGGCCGAGATCATCGCACAGACGGTATTCGTCGAAGACCTCGTCGTAGAGCCGCGCCACGATGCGGGGATCGCAATACCGGTTCGGCAGGCTCGCCCGCACCGACTCGGCCTCCTCCAGCACCTCGTTCGGCACGAACGGGTACGGGTTTTCGCAATGGTTCCACAATTCCATGACGCAGCCTCGTTGCCGCCTGCCGCCAGCTTCTCCTTAAATAGCGCAAACCGAGCCGGTGCGTCGCGCAAACGAACACGGCTCTGATGAGGGGTGTCGTTCCGGGGCGCGGCGAACCGTGAGCCCGGAATGACGGAACATGTCAGGCTGAGAGGACGCGGCAAGTCGCAGAGAGCCGACGGCCCTCTCACGCCTTTTCGGTCGATGCCCGATAAATCTGGTCGATCGACTCCGCCAGCGCGCGGTTGAACTCGGCGTCGCTCATCGACTTGCGCAGATCGCCGACCAGCGCGCGCGAAAAGCTGGCGATCATGCCACGGTTGGCCGCCAACCGCCGGCACGCATCGTCTCGCGTGTAGCCGCCGGAAAGCGCCACGACCCGCACCACCCGCTCGTGACCGATCAGCGGCTCATAGAGGTTCGGAACATCCGGAATGGTCAGTTTCAGCATCACCTTGAAGCCGCCGGGCGCGGCATCGAGGTGACGGCGCAGTTCCTCGAAGAGGATGGCTTCGGCGCCGGCCTTGTCCGGGCTTTTGATCAAGACTTCCGGCTCGATGATGGGCATGAGCCCGTGCCGGGCGATCGCCGCCGCCGTCTCGAATTGCTGCGCCACGATCGCCGCGATCCCCGGCTTTGAGGGAAGGTTGATGACCGATCGCATCTTGGTGCCGAAAACCCCGAGCGTCACCGCCCGGGCGAGCAGCGCGTTCAGTTCCGGCATCGGCCGCATCAGGCTGACGCCGTCGCTCTCGCTCTCCAAGCCCTTGTCTACCTTGACAAAGGGGACGACCTTCCGCTGCTCCCACAGAAAGGCCGGTACCGGCCGCTCCCCGACCACCCCGTCCATCGTGCCTTCAAACAAGATCGCGCCGATCACCTTGTCGCCGGTAAAGGCGGGAGCGGTCATGATCCGCACGCGCATGTCGTGCATCAGCCTGAACATCTCGGCGTCGCCGCTGTAAGCGGTGTCGGCAACACCGTAGAGGCGCAGGGCGCCGGGCGTCGATCCTCCGCTCTGATCGAGCGCAGCGATAAAGCCGCCGGTTGCGGAAATCTGGGCCATCATCTGATCGTTGACCATGTCGCGACCCCTATCTCAAACGCGAATGAGTCTCATTTGCCGATGATTTTATCGAGACCGCCGGTATTCTGTCGATCCGGGGCGGCGAATTGATCGACCTCGCCCGCACCAATCTGTGGCGCTAGACCGGGAAAGCGCTCTTTGCTGCGGGCGGGGGCTGCCCAGATGTAACGGGTGAGCGGCCGGATGTTTGATCCGGCGCGAGGGAGATCGCCATGAGCGAGCGCGCACAACCGACCCTGCGCGATGTCCCGATCGGCATCGATGCTGCGGGCATGCGGCGCGAGACCGATTCGATGGGCGAAATCGGGGTTCCGGCGGACCGCTATTGGGGGGCGCAGACCCAGCGCAGCCTGGTCCATTTCTCGATCGGCGACGACCGCATGCCGAAGCTCGTCTACCGCGCCTATGGCTACGTCAAGAAGGCGGCGGCGCTGGTCAATGCCGCTGCCGGGCGGCTGCCGTCATGGAAGGCGGAGGCCATCGTGCAGGCGGCTGACGAGGCCATCGCCGGCCGGCTCGACGGGCATTTCCCGCTTTATGTCTGGCAGACCGGCTCGGGCACGCAGTCGAACATGAACGTCAACGAGGTATTGGCGAACCGCGCCATCCACCTGCTCGGCGGCGCGATCGGCAGCAAGGCGCCGGTGCACCCGAACGACGACGTCAATATGGGGCAATCCTCCAACGACACATTCCCGACCGCGATGCATATCGCCGCCATGCTCGCGCTCGAGCGGCATTTGCTGCCTGAGGCGCGGGCGCTCGCCGAGGCGATCGAGGCGAAGGCGCGGGAGTGGGGCGATGTGGTCAAGACCGGGCGCACCCATCTGCAGGACGCCGTGCCGCTGACCGTCGGGCAGGAATGGTCGGGCTGGGCGCGGCAGATTGACGATGCGCTGGCGCGCATCCGCGCCTGCGAGGCCGGCCTGTTCGAACTGGCCGCCGGCGGCACCGCAGTCGGCACCGGGCTCAATGCGCCGGCGAATTTCAGCCGCGAGATCGCGGCAAAGATCGCGGCGTTGACCGGGCTGCCTTTCGTCACCGCGCCCAACAAGTTTGCCGCGCAGGGCTCGCTCGACGCGATGGTGGCGGCGATGGCCGCCTTGCGCGGTCTTGCCGTCGCCTTGATGAAGGTGGCCAACGACATGCGCTGGCTCGCCTCGGGCCCGCGCTGCGGCTTTGGCGAATTGCTGCTGCCGGAGAACGAGCCGGGCTCGTCGATCATGCCGGGCAAGGTCAACCCGACCCAGTGCGAGGCGATGGTGATGGTGTGCATCCAGGTCATCGGCGAGGACAACGCGGTCGCCTTTGCCGGCAGCCAGGGCAATTTCGAGCTCAATGCGATGCGCCCGATCATCATCAACAATTTCCTGCACTCGGCCGGAATCCTCGGCCATGCATGCGAAAAATTCCGCCGTTTCTCGGTCGAGGGGACGCGGCTCAACCGCGCGCGGATCGACGAGATGCTGGGCCGCTCGCTGATGCTGGTGACCGCGCTGAGCCCGGTGATCGGCTACGACAAGGCATCCGCGATCGCCCACAAGGCCAATGACGAAGGCCTGACGCTGAGGGAGGCGGCGCTCGCCTCGGGCTATATCGACGCCGCCCGCTTCGACGAGATCGTCGACCCGAAAAAGATGGTCGGGCACGGCGTAGCCGGAAGCTGAGACCGCGCGGCCGTTCCAGCGCCGCTGCGCAAATGCGCATTCCTGCCGCAATCGGCGTGACCGCGCGGCCAAACCTGATATCGTGCCCGCCGCGCGGGCGCTGACCGCATGGATCGAAGGAACTGGAGGAACCGGGCATGGCTGCGAATGGCAAGGTCGCTCTCGTCACCGGCGGGGGCTCGGGCATCGGCAAGGCATCGGCGCTTGCGCTGGCGCGCGAAGGCTTCGCCGTCGTCGTCGCCGGCCGCCGGCCCGAACCGCTCAACGCGGTCGTCGGCGAGATCGAGAAGATGCAGGGCCGTGCGCTCGGCGTGCCGACCGATGTCAGCGACCCGAAATCGGTCGAGGCGCTGTTCGCCGCGGTCAAGGCCAAGTTCGGCCGGCTCGACGTGCTGTTCAACAATGCCGGGTTCGGCGCGACCGTGCCGATCGAGGACCTGGAGTGGGAGCGCTGGAGCGGCGTCATCGGCTCGATCGTCCACGGCACATTCCTGTGCACGCAGCAGGCGGTGCGCATGATGAAGGAACAAAAGCCGATGGGCGGCCGCATCATCAACAACGGCTCGATTTCGGCGCATGTGCCGCGGCCGAACTCGGTGGCCTACACCACCGCCAAGCACGCGGTCACCGGCCTCACCAAATCGACCTCATTGGACGGGCGCAAATACGACATCTCGTGCAGCCAGATCGATGTCGGCAATGCGCTGACCGAGATGACCCAGCGCATGACCCGCGGGGTCTTGCAGCCGAGCGGCGAGACGGTGGTCGAGCCGACGATGGACGTGGAAAACGTCGCCCGCTCGGTCGTGCTGTGCGCCACGGTGACCCCCGAGGCGAACATCCAGTTCCTGACCGTGATGGCGACCAAGATGCCGTTCGTCGGCCGGGGGTAGGACGGCGCGAAGCGCCGAAAATCACTACGGAGAGGCGAAGGGCGCGAAGTTACCGAGCGGCTGGAAACTCCGCGTTCTTCGCCCCTTCGCGGTTAACCGATGCGGCTGTGCCGCGCCTCCGCTGCCGCCCTGCCCGGCGCGAAGTGCCGGTCTGGTGATGGCTTCTTTGACTGCGGATTGCCGTGTCATCCCGGGGCGGCCCGAAGGGTCGAGCCCGGAATCCATACGCGCGGGCGGCGTAGGACGAGGCTGCTGTCACCCTACATCGCCGCAGGGGCCGGTGTTCCTGGGTTCCGGGCGCGCTGCGATGCAGCGCCCCGGAATGACAACCGGTTGCTACTCCTCTTCCGCCGCGGCGGCGCTTTCATGCCAGTGGCGCAGCAGCCGGCGTGACAGGGCGTCGAGCACCAGGTAGATCACGATCCCGGTCAGCGACAACAGGAACAGCGCCGCGAACAGGCGCGGGATCGCCAGGCGATAGCCGGCTTCGAGGATGCGGAAGGCAAGCCCCGTCTCGGTGCCGCCGGTGCCGGCGACGAACTCGGCGACGACCGCGCCGATGAGGGCGAGCCCGCCGCTGATCCTGAGCCCGGCGAGGAAATAGGGGAGCGCGGTCGGCAATCGCAACAGCCACAAGACCTGGGCGGGCGAGGCGCCGTAGAGGCGGAACAGGGCCAGAAGGTTGCGGTCGGCGCTGTTGAGCCCGATCGTCGTGTTCGACACGATCGGGAAGAAGGCGACGATCCAGGCGCACACCAACAGCGCCAGAAACGGCTGGTGCACCCAGATGATGATCAACGGCGCGATGGCCACGACCGGGGTCACCTGCAGGATCACGGCATAGGGGAAAAGGCTCAGCTCGACCAGCCGCGACAATGAAAAGAGCAGGGCCAGCGCGCCGCCGAACACGGCGGCTGCGGCGAGCGCGGCCAGCGTCACCCGCAGCGTCACCAAGAGCGAGCCCAAGAGGCTCGGCCCGTCGGTCCACAGGCTCGCTGCGATCGCGCTCGGCGGCGGCAGGATGTAGACCGGGATGCCCCTTGCCCGCACCACCGCCTCCCACGCGGCGAGAAACACGATGCCGACCAATAGCGGCGCGCCGAACCGCAGCACGCGCCGGCGCCACCGCATCAGGGCGCCGCTCCGCCGCCGGCGTCCGTCCGGGCGCGACGCCGCGCCTTCCGCTGCCGAGATTGATTGCCCTGTCATACCTTGTTAGCGTCGTTTTGGTTGAACGGCCCTGCCGCTCTGGGAAGCTTTATCGGAGGCCCATCATGAGCACGGTCGAGAACGCTGCCAACCAGGCAATCCAGGAGTTCGTCGAGACATTGAGCCTCTGCGGCCCGGGCGAGGGCGAAGAGGCGACCCGCTTCGCGGCAACGCTCAACGAGTTCGCCATCGATCTGGAGCGCGTCATGCGCGACCGTCTGGGCTGGATTTTCGTTGGCGGGTCGAGCCGCCTGATCTGCGAGATGCCGAACAACCGGCATTCGTTTTCCGGAAATCGTAAGCATTGCAGCAATTGCGGCGCCGATTTCTGCACCAATCATGCCCTGACCAAATGCCTCAAATGCAATCACACTCTGTAAGCCCATGGCACGATTTCCGGCGCCGTTCGGCCAGGACTTCCCCAATCTGGAACGGGCGCTGATCGAGAACGTCCCGGTTTTATGCACGTTGCTGGTCGGGTTCGTCGGGCTGCTGTTCGTGACCGTGGCGACGCTGCCTGAAATCAGCCAAAGTTTTCATCGCGTAACCTATCGCCCGCTAGTCATTTCCGGCCCGTCGATATTTTCCTGCCCCGGCAAGGATTTCAGCCTCTGGGTGTCGGGGATGGATTGTCTTTTGTTTTATCTGTCCGTCGTCTCGATCATCTATGCGCGCATGTCGCAGTACCGCGACCTGGTCAGCGGCACCGCGCTCGCGTGGTTGCGCCAGCGGGAGCCGCTCGTCGCCGGGGAGGAGCAGCGCCTCGACCGCCGCCGCGAACGCTATGTCACCACCTGCATGCTGCTGTTCGATACCGGGATTTCGTCGCTGCCGCTGGCCCTGATCCCGATCAGCGACAAGCGTTCGCACCAGAGCGTCGTCATCGACCTGGTGATCCTGCTGTTCATCTACAGCTTTTGGGCGTTGCGAACGCGCTTCATCGGATCACGCTGAGCGCACCGGTTCTGCGCCCATTGCCGCCGAAAGCGCGGCCGAGACCCGGGCGCAGGCCGCCGCGTATTCGGGCGTCGTGCGCACCGCCTGCCGGCGCGGCTGCGGCAGGTCGATCGGCAGATCGGCGGCGATCCGGCCGGGCCGCCCGGTCATCACCGCGATGCGGCTCGACAGATAGACCGATTCGTACACGCTGTGGGTGACGAACAGGATCGTCGGCCGGTACCGTTCCCACAATCTCAGCAGATCGTCGTTGAGGGCGTGGCGGGTGATCTCGTCGAGCGCGGCAAACGGCTCGTCGAGCAACAGCATGTCCGGGTCGGTGACGAGCGCGCGGGCGATCGACACGCGCATGCGCATGCCGCCCGACAATTGATGCGGATAGGCGCGCGCGAACCCGGCAAGCCCGACCGCCTCGATCGCCGCGGCAACGCGCTCGCGCGCTTCCGTCCCGGCCCGGTGGGCGATGCGGAACGGCAACAGCACGTTGCCGGTGACCGTGCTCCACGGCATCAATGTCGGGTCCTGAAAGACGAAGCCGACGCGCCCGGCCGGCACCTTGCGCCCCGGCGCGCCGCCGAGGGCGAGCCGGCAGGTGCCGGAACTCGGTTCGGCGAGCCCGGCGACGATGCGCAACAACGTGCTCTTGCCGCAGCCGGACGGGCCCACGACGCTGACGAATTCGCCGCGCCGCACGGCGAGGTCGACCCCGGCGAGCGCCTCGACCCCGGTGGCGAAGCGCTTGCCGACGCCGCTCAATTCGACGATCGGCGCCGCACCCTCTCGCTGCGTCGGCATCAGGCGTGCTTTGAGACGCGGCGCTGCGCACCGCTCCTCAGCATGAGGCCGGATCTCGATGGCATCAGCGGCAGTTCCTCATCGCGAGGAGCGCTCTGGACGAGCGCGTCTCGAAGCCTGCCCCGGCGAAGGCCGGGGGGATGCACGGAACCCCTTGCAACCACCCTGGTCAGGACTTCATCCCGATCTTCTTGTTGACGAATTGCAGCGTGAACGCGGTGCGGTAGTCGAGCGCCGGCTTGTAGACCCCGGCCTTCGCCATCGTGTCGAAGAAACTGTGCCAGCGCGCCTCGGTCATCGCGCCGATGCCGCTCACCTTGGCGTCGCCGCTGTCGACGATGCCGTATTGCTTGATCTTGGCGATGCCGTAGTCGATCAGGGCGTCGGTCATCTCCGGGTTGTCTTTCTTGATCAGCGCCTTGGCCGGAGCGGGATCGCCGTAGAGAAAGCCGTACCAGCCCTCGATGCTGGCGTTGACGAAGCGCTGCACCAGGTCGGGCTTGTCGTGCACGAGCTTTTTCGAGGTCGCGATCAATGAGCCGTAGCTGGCATAGCCGGCATCGGCAAGCAACAGCACCACCGGGTGCACCCCGGCCTTTTCGATCGTGAACGGCTCGCTGGTCAGATAGCCCTGCTGGATCGCCTTGGGGTTGGCGAGAAACGGCGCCACGCTGAAATTGTAGGGCCGGATCTGGGCGTCGGTGTAGCCGAATTTCTGCTTCAGAAACTGCCAGCTCCCGACCCGTGTATCGGAGCCGATCATGATCGGCTTGCCCTTGAGCGCGGTGAAATTGTCGTTGCCTTCGCCGGAATGGGCGATCAACACCGACGGGTCCTTCTGGAACATCGCCGCGACCGCGACCATCGGGATGTTCTCGGCGACGTAGTTGAGCGGCAGGAACGAATTCGACGCGATGTTGAAATCGAGCACGCCGGCGGCGAGCAATTGCGCGTGGTTTACCGACGGCCCGCCCGGCCGCAGGCTCACCTCGAGCCCATGGCGCCGGTAGATGCCGGTGGCAAGCGCCTGGTAATAGCCGCCATGCTCGGCCTCCGCCTTCCAGTCGGTACCGAATTTGACCTGGTCGGGGCCGGCGGCTCGGCCGCGCTGCGGCATCGCGGCAGCGGCGAGCGCAGCGCCGAGAAATGTGCGCCTGGCAACACGGGTCATCGGGCGAATATCCGTTTTCGATTGCGGCTTTAGCGAGTGTAGTCGGGGGTCGGGGCCGCGTCGAGTTGCGTCGCGCCGCCGGCGGCGTGGCGCGGAAGCCACGGCCAGGTGCAATCGCTGCGGCGCCGCGGCGCAGGGCGCGGCCGGTGCCGGGTTTCGCTATCATCGCCGCACGGTTCCCCGTATCTGTCGCCAATGCACGCGGCGATCGTTCTCCTGGTGCTGATCCTGACCTATTTCGGCATGGCGGCCGGGCGAATCGCCTGGCTGCGGGTCGACCGCACCGGCATCGCCCTGCTGGCGGTGATCGCGCTGCTGGCGACCGGACAGATGACGCTCGACGATGTCGGCAGCGCTGTCGACATGCCGACCTTGGCCCTGTTGTTCGCGATGATGATCATCTCCGGCCAATTGGCCGAGGCCGGTTTCATCGATTTGTGCGCGCGCACGATCATCGGCACCCGGCGCGGCGCCGCCGCCCTTCTGGCCTTGACGGTCGCGATCGGCGGCGGATTGTCGGCGGTGCTGGCCAACGACATCCTGGTCGTGGCGATGGCGCCGCTGCTGATCGCCGGCGCCCAGCGCCGCGGGCTCGATCCGCGCCCGTTCGCAATCGCCTTTGCCGCCTCGGCCAATGCCGGGTCGGCGGCGACGATGATCGGCAACCCGCAAAACATCCTGCTCGGGGCGATGGGGCGGCTCGGCTTCTGGAAATTCATCGCGGTCGGCGGGGTCCCGGCCTTGTTCGCCCTCGCCGTCGTGTTTGCCGTGGTGTGGCTGCAATGGCGCGACCGCATCACCGATCCCAGCCCCGGCATCGCCCCGGTCGATGCGCCGCCGATGCCTCAGCATCCGCTCGACCGCATTCAGACGATCAAGGGCGCGGTCGCCGTATTGCTGCTGTTGCTGCTGTTTCTCACCCCGCTGCCGCGCGAGATCGGGGCGCTGATCATCGCCGCCCTGCTGCTGGCCAACCGCAAGATCACCAGCCGCACGATGATCGCCGGCGTCGATTGGCCGCTGCTGTTGCTGGTGTCGTGCCTGTTCGCGATTACCGGCGCGCTGAACCATGCCGGGGTCGCCGCGCGGCTCTTGTATTTCCTCGACGATCACGGGCTGTTGCCGAACAGCCTGCTGTTGCTGACCCCGTTCAGCCTGGCGACCAGCAACACGATCGGCAGCCTGCCGGCGGCGATGCTGCTGTTTCAGGTGTGGCAGATCCCGCCCGACAACGTGCTTTACGCGCTGGCGCTGTTGTCCACCCTGTCCGGGAACCTGGTGTTGTCGGGCAGCCTGACCAATGTGCTGATCGCCGACCGCGCCGACCGCATGGGGGCGCGGCTCAGCTTTGCCGACCATGCCCGTGCCGGGGTGCCGATCGTCGCGGTGTCGCTGGCATTCGCCCTGTTCTGGCTCGACATGACGCATGTATTGCCCTTTCTCGCCTCGCCGGC
>JASHNY010000229.1 GCA_030041385.1 Alphaproteobacteria bacterium | reverse complement strand
TGGCGACGACATTGCTGGGGAAAGGCCTCTTCGACGGCAACCCGTTCGCGCTCGATATCGCCGGCACCTTTGCCACCGATCTGGGCCGCGAATATTTCGCCGAAAGCGATCTGGTGATTTCCGCTGGAGCAGGTCTTGGACATTACACGACCGAGGGCGGCTATCTCTTCCCGAACGCCAAGGTCATCCGCATCGACACGCAACCGCGCGGGCTTTGGCAAGGACTGCGCACTGCCGATCTGCATGTGCAGGCGGACGCACGGGCTGCCGCCGAAACGATCGTCGCCCGGCTGAAGGAAAAGGGCGTCCGCCGCCGGGGCTGGCGCAGCAACGAGATCGCCTCGAAGATCGCCGCGACGGCAGAAAACCCGGACCCGAAACCATACACCCCGGCGCCTGGCACGCTCGATCCGCGCCCGGTGATCAAAGAGCTCGATGCCGCCGTTCCGAAGGATTGGGACGTCATCGTCGCTGGCGGGCACTGCTTCAGCTTTGCGATGACACATCTGCGCGGCCGCCCGGCGGGCAAGTATCACACCCCGATCGATTTCGGGGCGATCGGCTCGGGCATCTCGGCGGCGATCGGCGTCGCCGCGGCGCGCAATAATGGAAAAGTGATGCTGATCGACGGCGACGGCAGTCTTTACCAGCACATCCAGGAACTCGAAACGATCCGGCGCCACGGCATCAAGCTGTTGATCTGCATCATCAACGACGGCGGCTATGGCGCCGAAACCCACAAGTTCCGCGCCTATGGCGTCGACCCGATGCATGCGACCCATGGCCGCGGCGACCTCGCCCAAGTGGCACGCGGCTTTGGCCTGAACGGCACCAAAGTGACGACCCTCGGCCGCTTCGCGGAATTGTTCCGCGAGCACCAGGCCCAAAACGGCTCCACGCTGTGGGACGTGCACGTCGACGACCGGATCCCCTCGCGCAATTTCCGCCGGGTGCATTACGGCGAAGCCTGACACGCGGCAGCGAAGCGGCCGTGCCGGCAGCACCGCCGCATCCTGGTCCTGTGACTTATTGAAAAGAGTGGCTGGGGGACTAGGATTCGAACCTAGACTGGCGGAGTCAGAGTCCGCTGTCCTACCGTTAGACGATCCCCCAACTTGCCGGGGGCAGCAATCCGCCGCGCAGGGCGGTGCTGCTGCGCGCGTGATATCACAGCCGGCCGCCGATGGATAGGCTGTCGCAAGGCTTCGATTCGGTCCGCGTCTGCGCTACGATCACCGTTTGCGCAAGGGAAAACGGGTGGTGGCAGGCAACGCGCATCGGCACATCGGACCGGACGGAGCCGGCGGCAGCGGCACCGCCCCGGTCCGTGACCGGCGCGCACCGGCGGCCGGGTTCGCCGCCGGCATCGTCCTGGCGCCGGTGCCGCGGCGGCCGGCGCCGAATTATGCCGCACTCGATCTTGGCACCAACAACTGCCGCCTGCTGGTCGCGCGTCCGGCCGGGATCGGGTTTCGGGTCGTCGATGCCTTTTCGCGTATCGTTCGGCTCGGCGAGGGGCTGGCGACGAGCGGCACTCTGTCCGAAGCGGCGATGGCGCGCACCCTCGACGCGCTCAAGGTTTGCGCCGACAAGATCGCCTACCGCCATGCGACGATGGGCCGCTACGTCGCCACCGAAGCGTGCCGCCAGGCAGCCAATTGCGAGACGTTCATCGCCCGCGCCCGGGAGACGCTCGGCGCCGAGATCGAGATCATTTCGGCCGCCGAGGAGGCGCGCCTCGTCGTCGCCGGGTGTGCCCCGCTGTTGCATCCGCGCATTCCTTACGCGCTGGTGTTCGATATCGGCGGCGGCTCGACCGAGATCGTCTGGCTGCGCCAAGAATGCAGGCCCCGCGCCGATTGCGGGGTGCCGCACGCGGCCGCACCCGACCAGATTTCCCCGCCGGAGATCCTCGGCTCGATTTCCTTGCCCTTCGGCGTCGTCACCTTCACCGAGCGGTTCGGCGGGGTTCATGTGCCGCCCGCCGCCTACCGCGCGATGGTGGCGGAGGCGGAGGCCGCGCTTGCGCCGTTTGAACGGCGCCACCGCATCAGGCGCGAGATCCGCGCCCGGCAGGTGCAGATGCTGGGCAGCTCGGGCACGGTGACGACCCTTGCCGGTATCCACCTCGCCCTGCCGCGCTATATCCGCGCCCTCGTCGACGGCAGCACGCTGACCTTCGAGCAGATCGCGATCGTTTCGCGCCATCTCGCCCGGCTCGACATCGACGGGCGCGCCGCCAATCCTTGCGTCGGCCGCGAACGCGCCGACCTGGTGTTGAGCGGCTGCGCGATCCTCGACGCGATCTGCGCGACCTGGCCGGTCGGCCGCCTGCGCGTCGCCGATCGCGGCATCCGGGAGGGCATCCTGTTCGACCTGATGCACGGGTAGCGGCCGGTGCGTAGCGACCGCCTGCCGCCCGGCAGGGGCGATCTTGCGGTGCGGGTTGCCGGCGCACGGCGCCGGCGCGCCTCCTCGACCCAATGGCTGACGCGCCAACTCAACGACCCCTACGTCGCCGAGGCGCGGCGGCTTGGCTACCGCTCGCGGGCGGCCTTCAAACTGCTCCAGCTCGACCAGCGTTTCGCCCTTCTCGCCCCCGGCCGCCGTGTCGTCGATCTCGGTTGCGCGCCGGGCGGATGGACCCAGGTCTGCGTCCGCCGTACCGGCGCCGATGCCGGCAACGGCGTCGTCATCGGCGTTGATCTCGCGGCGACCGAGCCGATTCCGGGCGCGGTATTGATTTGCGGCGATTTCCGCGAGCCGGCGATTGCCGCGGCGGTGACGGAAGCGCTCGGCGGCGGCGCCGACCTGGTGCTGAGCGACATGGCGGCGCCGGCGACCGGGCACGCCGCCACCGACCATCTGCGCATCGTCGCGCTCGCCGAGGATGCCTTCGCCTTTGCCGAAGCGATCCTGAAGCCCGGCGGCGGCTTCGTCGCCAAGGTGTTTCAGGGCGGCAGCGAGGCAAATCTGCTGGCCGCGCTGAAGCGCCAATTCGCCGAGGTGCGCCACGCCAAGCCGGCGGCGAGCCGCGCCGAATCGGCGGAAACCTACGTCGTCGCCCGCGGGTTTCGCGGGCGCAGCTAGCGGCGGTTTATCGCGGCGCAGCACAAGGTGCTGGACCGGCGAGGCGGAAGGGACCACATAGTGCCGGGAACTCCGATCATTCTCGTGTAGGGCACGCGTGATGGAGATCCGACAAGCCTTCACCTTCGACGACGTCATGCTGGTTCCAGCGGCTTCCAGCGTGTTGCCGGCTGAAACCGATACGCGAACGCGCATCACTCGCGAGATCGCGCTCGGCATCCCGCTCGTCTCTGCGGCAATGGACACGGTGACCGAAGGCGCACTTGCCATCGCGATGGCGCAGGCCGGCGGGATCGGCGTGATCCATCGCAACCTGCCGATCGACCAGCAGGCGGCCGAGGTGCGCAAGGTCAAGAAATTCGAGGCCGGGATGGTGGTCAACCCGGTCACGATCCACCCCGACGAAACCCTCGCCGACGCGTTGCGATTGATGGCCGACCACAAGATTTCGGGCATCCCGGTGGTCGAGCGCACCCGCAACGGCGGGCCCGGCCGGCTCGTCGGTATCTTGACCAACCGCGACGTGCGCTTTGCCAGCGACCCGCGCCAGCCGGTCGCCGAATTGATGACCAAGGACGATCTGGTGACCGTGCGCGAGAACGTCGCGCGCGAAGAGGCCAAACGCCTGCTGCACCACCACCGCATCGAGAAATTGCTGGTCGTCGACGAGGCCTATCGCTGCACCGGCCTGATCACGGTCAAGGACATCGAAAAGGCGCAGCTCTTCCCGCACGCCTGCAAGGACGAGCATGGCCGCCTGCGCGTCGCCGCCGCCGCCGGCACCGGCAAGGCCGAGCTCGAACGGGCCGAAACGCTGTTCGCCGCCGGTGTCGACATCATGGTCGTCGACACCGCGCACGGCCATTCGTCCCGCGTGCTCCAGTCCGTCCACGAGATCCGCCGGATGTCGAACTACACCCAGGTCATCGTCGGCAACGTCGCCACCGCCGCCGGGGCGCGGGCGCTGATCGAAGCCGGCGCCGACGCGATCAAGGTCGGCATCGGCCCCGGCTCGATCTGCACGACGCGGGTCGTCGCCGGGGTCGGGGTGCCGCAATTCACCGCGATCCTCGACGTCGTCGGGGAATGCCGCAAGGCCGGGGTGCCGGTGATCGCCGATGGCGGCATCAAGTTTTCCGGCGATCTTGCCAAGGCGATCGCCGCCGGCGCCGATTGCGCGATGATCGGCTCGCTGTTCGCGGGCACCGACGAAAGCCCCGGCGAGGTGTTCCTGTATCAGGGCCGCAGCTACAAATACTACCGCGGCATGGGCTCGATCGGCGCGATGGCGCGCGGCTCGGCCGACCGCTATTTCCAGCAGGAAATCACCGACACGCTCAAACTGGTGCCCGAGGGGGTCGAGGGGCGCGTGCCGCACAAGGGACCGGTCGGCAGCATCATCCACCAATTGATCGGCGGGCTGAGGGCGGCGATGGGCTACACCGGCAACCGCACGATCGAGGAATTGCAGCACAACGCCAATTTCGTCCACATCACCAGCGCCGGATTGCGCGAAAGCCACGTGCACGACATCGCCATCACCCGCGAGGCGCCGAATTACCGCCAGGATATGTGACCCCAATGTCATTGCGAGGAGCCGACGGCGACGCGGCAGTCTCGATGGAGAAATTGCAAGCGGATTGCTTCCCCCGGACCGGGTCCGGGGTCGCAATGACCGCGTCAGGGTAATCTGGTAGGTGACCCCCGGAGCGCGCATCGCCGCCGCGATCGACATTCTCGCCGCGCTCGACGGCGGCCACAGGCCGGCCGACGACACCGCCGCCGATTATTTCCGCCGCCGGCGCTATATCGGCGCCAAGGACCGGGCGGCAATCGCGGCGCAGGTCTACGCGGTATTGCGGCATCGCTCGGCGCTCGACTGGTGGATCGGCCGCGAAGGCAACGGCGCCGCCGATTCGACCCGCGGCCGCGCCATCGCGGAATTGCTGCTGGTCGAAGGGCAAAGTGCGGAATCGGTCGCCGCCAGTTTCGATGGCGGCCGCTTCCGGCCCGCCGCGTTGGCGCCGGGCGAGGCGCGGCTGGCACAGCGTCTCGCCGGCCGCACCTTGCACCATCCGGCGATGCCGCGCGCCGCGGCCAACGATGTGCCAGAATGGCTCGAACCCCATCTTGCCCGCGTCTACGGTGCCCGGCTCGAAGCCGAGATGGCGGCGCTCAACGCGTCGGCGCCGATGGATTTGCGCGTTAATGCGCTGAAGGGCGACCGCGAGTCCGCGTTGCAGGCGCTGGCCGCCGCCGGGCTGCGGCCGGAAAGGACGCGCTGGTCGCCGCTCGGCATCAGGCTGGCAGGCCGCGCGCCGATCGCCGGGCTGGCCGCGTTCAAAGACGGGCTGATCGAGGTGCAGGACGAGGCCTCGCAGCTCGCCGCCCTTATCGCCGATGCGCGGTCCGGCCTGCGTGTCGTCGATTTCTGCGCCGGCGCCGGCGGCAAGACGCTGGCCCTGGCGGCGGCAATGCGGAACCGTGGTAAGCTCGTCGCCTGCGACGTGTCGGGCTGGCGGCTGGAGCGCGCCGGCACGCGGCTGCGCCGG
>JASHNY010000082.1 GCA_030041385.1 Alphaproteobacteria bacterium | reverse complement strand
CTCGACCTGTCGGCGGTCGAGGCGCCGCTCGACGCCTTGCGCTCGCCGGTGCTGGCCTCGTGCGGCATTGCCGAGGCGGATTTGCGCTTCGCCGATCTGCGCCAGCTTGCCGGGCGGCTGGAGCGCGGCGAGGGGGCGCTGCTGGCGTTTGCCCGGGCGATGCTGTTCTGGCATTCGCGCCATCGCTTCTGCGGCCTGTGCGGCAGCCCGACGCACAGCGAAGAGGCGGGGCACATGCGCCGCTGCAGCGATCCCGCCTGCAACGCGATGCATTTCCCGCGCACCGACCCGGCCGTCATCATGCTGGTGACCGATGGCGAGCGTGCCCTGCTCGGCCGCAACAAGAACTTTGTCCGCGGCATGTACTCGACCCTCGCCGGCTTCGTCGAGCCGGGCGAAAGCCTCGAGGACGCGGTCGCGCGCGAGGTGCGCGAGGAAACCGCGGTCGAGGTCGCCGTCGTTCATTACCATTCGTCGCAGCCGTGGCCGTTTCCGGCCAACATCATGCTCGGCTTCCATGCCGAGGCGGCGACGACCGCGATCACCGTCGATTACGGCGAGCTCGAGGATGCGCGGTGGTTCGAACGGCAATGGCTGATCGACCATGCCGACGACGACAGCTTCCGCCTGCCGCGCCGCGATTCGATCGCGCGGCGGCTGGTCGAGGATTGGCTCTACCGGCGCGACGGACCCGGCTGATCGCCGATCGGCGACCGCAGGGTCAATGGTCGGCCGGCGGCGCCGTCATCGCCGAGTGGCGGCGGCGTACCAGCGGCATCAGCATCACGCCGACGACAAAGCCGGCGCCGAGCAGCATGATCACGTCGTTGAAGGTCAGCACCAGCGCCTCGCGCTGCACCGTATCGGACAACACTTTGAGCGCGGCGCGGGCGGGGTCGGGGACGAGCCCGTCGAAATGGCCGGTTTCGACGTTGAGAAAATGCTGCACCGCCGAGCGCGCCGGGTTGATGTTTTCAATCAGCCGATTCCAGTGGAAATGCAGCCGGTCGTTCATGACCGTGCCGATCGCGGCGAGGGCGATCGCGCCGCCGAGGTCGCGGGTCAGGTTATAGAGACCGGCGGCGTTCTTCAATTTGGCCGGCGGCACGGTGCTGAGCGCGATCAGGTTGGCCGGCAGATAGCAGAACATCAGGGCGAAACCGCGCAGCGCCTGCGGGATCAGCAACTCGTTGAAGCCGGCCTGGTTGTTCAGGCTGGCGGTCAGGTACATCGCCACGGCGAACAGCGCCATGCCGATCGCCAGCATCAGGCGCAAATCCATCTTGCTCGCGATCTTGGCGGTAAACGGGGACATGACCATCTGCGCCACGCCGGTGACGACGACGGTCATGCCGATCTGCCACGCGTTGTAGCCGCGCACCTCGGCCAGAAACAAGGGGATCACGTAGGTGGCGCCGTAGAGCCCGGTGCCGATCACAAAGGTGTAGAAAGTGCCGAGCGCGAAATTGCCGTCGGCGAAGGCGCGCAGATCGACGATCGGCTGGCGGTAGCTCAAGACGCGCCAGAAGAACAATACCCCGGCGAGCGACGAGGTGATCACGGCGAGCCGGATCGTGCCATCGCCGAGCCAGTCCCAGCGTGGGCCCTCTTCGAGCGCGTACTCGAAGGCGCCAAGGAACAGCGCCATCAGAACCAGGCCTTCGACATCGAAGCCGCGCATCAGCGACAGATCCGGCTTGTCGACATCGATCAGAAACCACGTGGTCGCCGCCACCGCGATCCCCGGCACGATGTTGACCAGGAACAGCCAGTGCCACGAATAGGTGTCGGTGAGGAACCCGCCGATCGTCGGCCCCAAGGTCGATGACAGGTTCAGCACCAGCGAGATCAGCACCATGACGGTGCTGAGCTGGGGCTGGCGGAACTTGGTGTAGACGACCGGGAATACCGCCGGTGTGATCGCGCCGCCCGAGGCTCCCTGCATCGCGCGATAGAGGATCATCTGGTTGAGGCTCGTCGCCGTCGCGCACAGCGCGCTCGCCCCGGTAAAGCCGAGCACCGCCGCGACGAAGACATAGCGCGTCGAAAACAGCCGACCGAGCATGCCCGACAGCGGCACCATCACCACGTCGGCGATCAGATAGGCGGTCTGGACCCAGGCGATCTCGTCGAAGCTGGCCGACAGCCCGCCCTGGATCTGGGTCAATGAGCTGGTGACGATCTGCACGTCCATGATCGCCATGAACTGCCCGAACACCATCGCCAGCACGCAGATCCAGTCGCGCAGGTGCGGCGCCTGCGCCGCACCCGGCGGCTTCTGCGTCGGGACGGCCGCGGGCGGCATCGCCGCGGCCGGGGCAGGAGAGCGCCGCCGCACCCCCCACACCCGGCGCAGGGGCGCGGTGATCGTCGAGGTCATTTCGCCGCCGGGGCCGCCTGTGCCGTGCCGACGATCCCGTCATCGGCGGCGATTGCGGTGTCGCGGCGCGTGTCGACCGTCACCTCGACCGACAGGCCCGGACGCAGCAGCCTGGCCAGCGGCCCGTTCGCCGGCAGGGCGATGCGGATCGGTACGCGCTGCACGATCTTGGTGAAGTTTCCGGTCGCGTTGTCGGGCGGCAACAGGCTGAACTCGGCGCCGCTTGCCGGGGCAAAGCTTTCGATACGGCCACGCAGCGTGTGGTCGGGATAGGCGTCCACAGTCACCTCGGCGACCTGGCCCGGCCGCATATGGGTGAGCTGGGTTTCCTTGAAGTTCGCGGTCACGTAGACGTGCGGCAGCGGCACCAGCGACAACAGTTGCGTGCCCGGCTTGACGTACTGGCCGATCTGGCCGGCGCGGTTGCCGGCGATGCCGGCGACCGGGGCGCGGATCACGGTGTTGTCGAGGTCGTTCTGGGCGAGTTGAAGATTGGCGCGCGCCTGCTGTCGCTTTGCCTTTTCCTGGTCGCGCTCGGCCCGCAACACGGTGAGCTGGTCCTGGGCGGCGACCAGCGCCGCCTGCTTCTGTGCCACCGCCGCCACGGCTTTCCGGTCGTCGGCCTGGGCCGCCTCGAAGCGCTGGCGGCTGGTGATGGCGCTCGACATCAGCGCCTGATAGCGCTGGTAGTCGTGCTGCGTGCGAGCCTCTTCGGCGTCCGCCGCGGCGATTTCGGCCTTTGCCTCGGCGATCGCCGCCCGCTGCAATTCGAGCCGGCTGTCGTATGTATCGACCGCCGCCTCCTCGGTCGCGACCGCCGCCTGGGCCTGGGCGAGCTTGGCGCGGAAATCGCTGTCGTCGATGACAAACAAAACCTGACCCGCGGCGACGCGCTGGTTGTTTTCGACCCGCACCTCCTTGATGTAGCCCTCGATTTTCGGGCTGATCAGCGAGATGTCGCTGTCAACATAGGCGTCGTCGGTGGATTCCTGAAACCGCCAGGTCGTCCACCACATCCCGCCGGCATAGATCGCGAGCACCAGCAACACCACCGGTGCGGTCATCAACAAGATCTTGCGCATCTTCCAGGCCGACCCGCGGATACTGAACTGAACCGTTCAGTTTAATCTTGCGTCAGGATGCTGGCCCGGCTACATGCTGTCAAGCGATGGGCGCGAGCGGCAACCCAGGCATGCGCGACGACACCGGCAGGGGCGGCAAGGCCGAGGCGATCCTGGACGCCGCGCGGCGGGAATTTCTCGCCAGCGGCTTCGGCGCGGTCAGCATGGATGCGATCGCACGCGAGGCCGGCGTATCGAAGGCCACGGTCTACGCCCATTTCACCGGCAAGGAGGATCTGTTCGGCGCCGTCGTCGCCGACCTGTCGGAACGGTATTTTCGCGGCTTTTCGGCGAGCGAGCTCGACCCCGCCGATGTCGGCGCCTCGCTGACCACGTTGGCGCGCCGCTTTCTTGCCCTGGTGCTGTCGCCTGAGGCGGTCGCGCTCAACCGCATCCTGATCGGCGAGGTGAGCCGGTTCCCGGCGCTGGGCGAGGTGTTCTGGGCGGCCGGCCCGGAGCGCACGCGGGTGCAGGTCGAGCAGTTTCTGCGCCGGGCGATGGCATCGGGATCGCTGATGGTGACCGACCCGCGGGCGGCGGCGGAGCAATTCGTGTCGCTGGTGCGGGGCGATATGCACCTGCGCCAGCTGCTCAAGCTGGAGCAGGCGCCCGGCCGAGCGGCGATCGCCGGTGCGGCCGAAAGCGCGGTCGCGACATTCCTGCGCGCCTTCGCGGCCGGGGGCTGAGCGCAACAGGCGCTGCAAGGCCGGCAAAACCCGGCGGTCAGCCCTCGCCGTCGGGCAGCAATTCGCGCAGCCGGCGGATGATGCGGTCGGGGCGGATCGGCGTGTCGGGCGGCAGGCCGAGCCCGTAGCCGTCGTGCCAGATCGCGTGGATGCCGAGGCGCTGCGGCCCGGCGATCTCCCATTCGAGATTGTCGCCGACCATCCAGGTCTCCTGCGGGCCGACCCCGAGCGCCGCCATCGCATGGGTATAGGCGCGCTCTTCCGGCTTGCCGAAACCGTGCTCACCTTCGATCTGGATGTGGTCGAAGCGGTTTTCGAGCGCGAACCGCACGACCTTGGCGCGCTGCGGCTCGGCCGCGCCGTTGGTGATCAGGGCGAGCCTGACCCCCAGTTCCTTGAGCCGGTCGAGCGTTTCGTGCGCGCCGGGAAAGGTGCGCAATTCGGCATCGTGCAGGGCGTTGTAGCGGTCGGCCAGCCGGTCGCCGATGGCGCCCGCCGGCACCTTGTGGCCGGCGGCGGCGAGCGCATCGAAGGCGTTGGCGACGATGCGGCGGCGCGCCTCGATGATGCGGTGACGCCAGTATTTGTGGCGCGCCGGGTCGGCCCACAATGCGCGCGAGGCCTCCTGGATCGCGACGCCGACCTCGGCCGGCAGCAACGGCGCGAAATGCTGGGCATGGTCGGCAATGACCCGGCGCCATTGCGATTCGGACGGCCCGAACGCGACCAGCAGCGTGTCGTCGAGGTCGAACAGGATCGCGCGGGGCAGGGTCGTCATCGCAGCATTATCGGCCAGCACGCTTCGAGACGCGGCTGACGGCGCTCCTCAGCATGAGGAATATTCCTGGCGGCATCCTCTACCGTTCCTGATGGCATCCTCGACCGATTCCCCATCTTGAGGTGCCGAGCAAAGCGAGGCCTCGAAGGACGCAACGCCCATCATCCGGCTTCAACCAATCGATATGGGCGCCTGCGGCACGGTCTGCCAGAATTCGAGGTCGTGCCCGAAGAAGATGCGCGCACCGCCGCGTTCAAGCGCTTCGAGCCGGTCGAGCGAGGCAAGCATCGCCTCGCGGTCGTAGACGAAGCGCGGCAGGCGCCGCTCGCGCAGGGTCCGGCAGAAATAGCAGGCATCGGCGGCCAGCACGATTTCGCGGCGGCCGAGGCGCAGGCGAAGCGATTGGTGCCCCGGCGTGTGGCCGTGCGTCGGCAGGCAGGTGACCGAGCCGTCGCCGAACACGTCGTGCTCGCCGTCGATCAGGCGCAATTTGTGGCCGAGATCGAAATCGCGCGGGTTGAAGCCGACCCTGGCCGAAACCTCGGCATCCATCCCGGCATCCCATTCGCGCCGCTGCACGATCATCGTCGCATTGGGGACAAGGGCGTTGCCGCCGGCATGGTCGAAATGGAAGTGCGAGTTGATGACGAGGTCGATCTTGCCCGGATCGCGGCCGAGCGCTTCGAGCCGGGCGGAAATCTCCTCGCCGGGGCGGAAGTCGAAATCGAACAGCCCGGCTATGCGCGGGCCGACGCGGCCCGCCGGATCGTGCTGGCAATCGGTGTGCATGCCGGTATCGAACAATGCGCTACCCTTGGGATGCTCGATCAGATAGGCCGGGATCGGCACCCGCACGCGCCCCTCGCCGCCGACCATCAGGTGGCCGAAATCTCCTTCGAGATGGCCGCAGGTGAGCGCAAAAACCGAAAGGCTCATGGCGCTACTCGGCCGCGGCCAACCTGGCCGCCTCGGAATGATGGCCCTTCTGGTGGAAATAGTTGGCCCGGTAGAATGCGAGCACGAGGTCGCGATAGACCGCCGGCGGATAGCGCGCCGGATTGTCGGCGGAAACGCAGCTCGGCAGGCATTCGATGGTCGCGGCCGGGTTGGGGCTGTGGAAATAGGCGATCGAATAGCGGTCGGTGCCGCTTTCGTTGAGCACGCCGTGCGGGGTCGACAGAAAGCGGTCGTTCGACCAGCGCCGCATCATGTTGCCGAGGTTGATCAGGAACGTGCCGGGGATGATCGGCGGCGCGTACCACTCGCCCCCCATCGGCCCATTCGGCGGCAATCGCACGGCAAGGCCGGGCACGTCGGTGCGCGCCAGCGCGGTCATAAAGCTGTTGTCGGTGTGCGGCGCCTGGCCGAAGAGATTGTCCTCGTCGGCATCCTGCGGCGGATAGTGCAGGAAACGCAGATTGTGGTGCCCCTCGTCGGCGAAAAACGGCGCGAAGAAGTCGGCCGGCATGTCGAGCGCCACAGCAAAGACCGGCAACATGCGGTCGCACATCGCGCCGAGCGCGCGAAAATACGCCATCATGTCGCGGCGCAACTCCGGCA
>JASHNY010000228.1 GCA_030041385.1 Alphaproteobacteria bacterium | reverse complement strand
CGCACGGCGCCGCGTATCTGCACGAGGTGTCGGGCGGCCGCTTCCGCTTCGGCATCGGCATCGCGCACGCGCCCTCGCACCAGCGCATGGGCGTGACCGCCGGCAAGCCGCTCGGCGACACGCGCGAGTTCGTCGCCCGGCTGCGCGGCTACGAAAGCCAGGTCGGCGGGCTGCCGCCGGTCATCCTGGCGACGTTGCGCAAACGCATGATCGCCCTCGCCGGCGAGATCGGCGACGGCATCGTCTTCGCCAATGCCAGCCGGTCGCACATGGCGGAATCGCTCGGCGCTTTGCCTGCTTCCCGGCGCGCCGACCCGAATTTCTACATCGGCAACCGCATCCGCACCTGTATCGCCGACGAGGTCGGCGAGGCGAAGGCGGTGCTCCGCCGGACGATGCAGAACTATGTGCTGCTGCCGAACTACCGCAACTACTGGAAGGAGGCGGGCTACGGCGACGAGATGACCGGGATCGAGGCCGCGCTCGCCGCCGGGCGCGACGACGAGGTGCCGAAATATCTGACCGACCGCTGGCTCGCCGACTGCACCCTGTTCGGTCCACCGGCGAAGGTGCGCGAGGGGATCGCGGCGTGGCGTGAAGCCGGCATCACCTCGCCCGTGCTCGTGCCGCTATCTCCGGACGGCAGCCAGACAACGGCGCTGCGCACGGTGTTTGAGGCTTTCGCCGGATAAGCGGTCGTGCGTCCTTCGAGACGCACCCTACGAGTGCTCCTCACGATGAGGTTGGGCGGAGAACGGCGTCACCAACGCCCCTCATCCTGAGCGCGAGCGCAGCGAGCAGTCGAAGGACGCACGACCGCTATGCAATTGAGCTATTCCGCCGCCTCGACCGCCGCGCGGCGGCCGAGATGGCGCAGGCAACGGTCGATCCAGAGTTTGGTCAGCTTTTCCTGGGCGCCGTTCTGGCTCAAGCGGCGGCGCAATGTCGGGAAATCGACGCGGTCGAGCTCCTGGTCCTGGTTGGCGCAGGAAAACACCACGGTTTCGGTGCCGGTGACGGGATCGTAATGGCGCTGCAGGCACTGCGCGCAGATTTCCTTCATCATGCACTGCATCGGCGAGTTGATCGAGGCGATCGCCCGGTGACCCGGCCGGAAATACGGCTTGAGCCGGGCGCTGCGCGCCTCGGCGACGGCCTTCATCATGCCGTCGGAGCCGATCGCGATGATGCGGTCGACGGTTTCGAGCGGGATATCGGTATCGCCGAGCCGGCCGGCGCCATAGGCCTCGATCGCCTGGACGATGTTGCCGACAAAGGCGCGGTCCTGCGGGCGGGTCGGGGTGAAGCCGGGCGCCTCGTCGCAGCACCACACCACCGCATCGGCGGCGCGCTCGATCTCCGCCACCTTGTAGCGGTCCTCGATCGTCTTGTAGCCGGCGAAATACAGCACCGTCGATCCCTGGGCGCGCAGCGCCGCACCGATCGAAAACAGCACCGCATTGCCAAGCCCGCCGCCGACCAGCAGCACGGTCTCGCCGGCCGGGGTTTCGGTCGGCGTGCCGGTCGGCCCCATCAGGATCACCGGCTCGCCCGGCTCGAGCAGGGCGCACAGATCGGACGAGCCGCCCATTTCGAGGACGATCGTCGAGAGGAGGCCCTCGTCGCGGTCGATCCACGCACCGGTCAGCGCCAGGCCCTCCATCGCCAAGGTCGTGCCGTCGATGCGCTGGGCGAAATTCTCGTAATTCTGCAGGCGATAGAACTGGCCCGGCTGGAAGGCGCGCGCCGCCATCGGTGCCCGCACGACGACCTCGACGATCTTCGGCGTCAAGCGGACGACCTCGTGCACCCGCGCGCGCAACTCGTCGTCGAGCCGGGCCTTGAGCGCGTCCGGCGCCGGTTCCTCCGGCGCGCGCTGGGCCAATATGCGGCTGACCACCGGGTAGCCGCGCTTGGCGCCGCCCATCGCCTTGACCACGTTGCCGGCAAAGCTCGGGTGCAGATCGCCGAAAAAGCTGACCGCCCGGCCGTCCGCGCCGAGATGCATCAGCACCTGGGTCTCGTCCGGCTTGGCGACGCGCGGCGGCGTCACCTTGTTGCCCGCCTCGTCGAGGGCCTGGAAATAGCGCCCGTCGAGCGCGACATGGGCGGGATCCTCGCGCGCCAATACGGTGTTCGGCTGGGTTCCGGCGGCCACCAGGATCGTGTGCGCCGGCAACAGCACCTCGTCGGCCTCGCCGCGCTTGAGACGCAGCCCGGTGGCGCGGTCGTAATCATCGACCTCGACCGCGACCGGGGTCAGCCCTTCGGCAAAGCGGATGCCCTCCTCCATCGCCTTCGCCACCTCCTCATGGTTGAGGGTGTAGCTCGGCGCGTCGATGAGCCGCCGGCGATAGGCGATCGTGACCCCGCCCCAGGCATCGAGCAGCGGGGCGAACCGCGGCGCCCGGCCTTCCCTGGCCGCGGCGGCGCGTTCGGCACGCAACTCGCGGGCATGGGCGATGAACTCGTCGGCGACCTCGCGCTCGCCGGCGCTCCATTCGGCGCGCACCGCGGCGGCGCCGCGCTCGGCCGCCAATATCTCGTAGCGCGACAGGAATTTCTCGACCTGCACCGGGTAATAGGCGAGCGCCTCGGTCGCGGTGTCGATCGCGGTCAACCCGCCGCCGATCACCACGACCGGCAGGCGCACGGTCAGGTTGGCGATGCTGTCGGTCTTGGCGGCGCCGGTCAATTGCAGGGCCATCAGGAAATCCGAGGCCTGGCGCACCCCGAGCGCGAGCCCGTTCTGCATCGGGATGACGGTCGGGCGGCCGGCGCCGGCGCACATCGCGACATGGTCGAAGCCGAGCGCAAAGGCGCCGTCGATCGTCAACGTGCCGCCGAAGCGGACGCCGCCATACATCGAGAACCGGCTGCGGCGTTCGAGCAACAGCCGCACGAGCTTCAGGAAATTCTTGTCCCAGCGCACGGTGATGCCGTATTCGGCGACGCCGCCGAACCCGGCCATCGTGCGTTCGTCGAGCCGCTCGTAGAGGGTCGCGACATCGCGGATCGGGGTGAACGCGCAATGCTCGCCGCTCGCGGTCACGCCCGACAGATCGGGCGGCAGCGGCTCGATCTTGAGCCCGTCGATCGCGGCGACGAAATGCCCGTCATTGATCAAATGGTGGGCGAGGGTGAACCCGGCCGGGCCGAGCCCGACCACCAAGACCTTGTACCCCGAATCCGGCTTCGGCAGCGGCCGGCGCAGATCGAGCGGGTTCCACCGCGTCAAGAGGCCGTAGATCTCGAACCCCCAGGGCAGCGTCAAGACCTCTTTCAAGGCGCGGGTTTCGACCTGCGGGATATCGACCGGGTCCTGCCGCTGATAGATGCATGATTTCATGCAATCGTTGCAGATGCGGTGGCCGGTCGCGGCACACATCGGGTTGTCGACCGCGACCAGGGCGAGCGCGCCGAGCATATGGCCCTGCGAGGCGACCAGGTTCATCTCGGAAATCTTCTCGTCGAGCGGGCAGCCGGCGAGAGTCACGCCGAACACGCTCTTCCTGAACCCGCCGTCCTTTTCCTTGAGGCCGGAGGAGCAGCTGTCCTTCTGCTGGTTGTGGCACCAGATGCAGTAATTGGCTTGGTCGAGTGCGCCGGCGAGGTCGGTGCCGGCATCGGTCAGGGCAAACCCGTCGCGCGCGCGCCATTCGTGTTCCGGCAGGCGCAGCATCGTGACGCCGTCGCGCTCCACCGTTTCGACCGGCACCAGCCGGTTCATGTCGAGCCGGTGCGGCACCTTGAACAACAGGCCACGGCGGTGCCGGGCCTGGCCGGCCGGCGCCAAGGTCGCCCAGGCGGCGTAGCGCAGCGCCACGGCGACTGAGGGGGCATTCGCTGCTTCGTCGTCGAGCCAGCGCGACACGTGCCGGGCGTAGCGCAATTCCCAGGCGAGGATGCCGGCGCGTGTCGCCAAATCCTCGTCGCCGGCGCCGATCAATGCGCCGATTTCGGCGGCGAGCGCATCGCCGTCGAGCGCTGTGGCGTCCGCTTCCTTGATCTCCTTGACCGCGCGGCGCTGCACGAACAGGCGCTTCACCGAATAGAGCGGGGCGAGCCGGTCGTGGCGCGCCTGCAATGCGCGCAACTCGGCGCCGATAGCGAACAATTCGCCGATGAAATCCTCGACATGCGGGGCGAGATCGACCAGCAGCTCGGATTCTTCCTTGCGGTCGATCGGGTCGGGCGCGGCGCGCGCCGCCATCAGCCGCTCATGCAATCCCGCATCGCCGGCGGCGAGATGGGCGACGAATGCGCGGTCGAGCCGCACGAGGCCGCCGCGATCGTAAAGATCGGCGAAAGCCAATCCGTGGTTCAGGGCAAGTTGCGTCATCGCCCGCTAATTTGGGAATCAAAACGACAGAAACCAGCCGCCAAATCGCCGCGACAGGGTTGCAGCAAACGGATTCCATATCGTCCGTCGACATCGCGATCCCGTAGGATGGGTTGAGCGATGCGAAACCCATCACGGTTCGCAGACCTATGCAGTCCGCCGATGACCAACTATCGCCGGAGCCGCGTTCGCGGCGGCACTTATTTCTTCACCGTCAACATCGCCGATCGCCGGTCGCGGCTACTGACCGAGAACGTGGAATCGCTGCGCGCGGCTTTCCGCTACGTCCGCCTTCGCCATCCCTTCGCGATCGATGCGATTGTTGTACTTCCGGATCATCTCCACGCGATCTGGACTCTGCCCGAGGGCGACGCCAGTTTCGCGTTCCGCTGGCAACTCATCAAATCTGCGTTCTCACGCGGCCTGCCCCGTGGGGAACCGCTATCGCCGAGCCGCCTGCAAAAGCGAGAGCGCGGCATTTGGCAGCGCCGCTACTGGGAGCATGCGGTGCGCGATGAAAGCGATTTCATGCGGCATCTCGACTACATCCACTTCAACCCCGTCAAGCACGGCCATGTAAGCCGGGTCAAAGAATGGCCGTTCTCGTCGTTCCACCAGATGGTGCGGCTCGGCCATTACCCCGAGGATTGGGGCGGCGAATTCGCGGAACCCGACGCCCGCTTTGGCGAGTGATGATGGGTATCGCTACGCTCAACCCATCCTACTGGGTCCCCGCGTCGGCGCATTCCAGCACCGCGTTCAAGAGCACGTTGCAGCCGGCGGTCAGATCGTCGGGCTTGGCGTCTTCGATCTCGTTGTGGCTGATGCCGCCGACGCAGGGCACGAAGATCATCGCGGTCGGCGCGACGCGCGACACATAAACCGCATCGTGCCCGGCGCCCGAGACGATGTCCTGGTGCTTGTAGTGTTGCGCCGCGGCGGCGGCGCGCACCGCATCGACGA
>JASHNY010000227.1 GCA_030041385.1 Alphaproteobacteria bacterium | reverse complement strand
GGCCGGTCCGACGGGCGCGAGGTCAGCAGCGGCCCGCCCTCGCCGTGATAGTCGTCGGCGCCGCCTTCCCAGTCCTCGGCTTCCTTGAAATAAGGCAGCACGCTGTCCCAATCCCAGCCGCGGTTGCCGAGCTGTGCCCAATGGTCGAAATCCTCGGGCTGGCCGCGGACATAGATCATGCCGTTGATCGAGCTGGAGCCGCCGAGCACCTTGCCGCGCGGATAGAGGATCGTGCGCCCGTTGACGCCGGGGTCGGGCTCGGCCATGAAACCCCAGGTCAGGGTCTTGTGGTCGAGCAGTTTCATGTAGCCGGCCGGGATGTGGATCAGCGGGTTCCAGTCGCGCCCGCCGGCTTCGAGCAAGACCACCCTGACGCCCGGGTCTTCGCTGAGCCGGTTGGCCAAGACGCAGCCCGCCGACCCGGCGCCGACGATCACGTAATCCGCTTGCATCGCGTTTCTCTCCCGCGTTTACCCTCACCCTTCCCACCCCTCGCGGGATAGGCCCCTTCCCTCTCCCGCATTGCGGGAGAGGGTGCCCGAAGGGCGGGTGAGGGTTTAAGCCGCCAGCCGCTCCCGTGCCGCCGCCTTGATCATCGCCGCACCCTTCTCGGCGATCATGATCGTCGGCGCGTTGGTGTTGGTCGAGGTCACCGCCGGCATCACCGAGGCGTCGATGACCCGTAGCCCCTCGATTCCGTGCACGCGCAACTCGCTGTCGACGACCGACATCGGGTGCTGCCCCATCATGCAGGTGCAGGTGGCGTGGTAGACGGTGTTGCCGTTGCGCTTGGCGTAATCGAGCAGTTCGTCGTCGCTCTGCGCCTTGGCGCCGGGCAGCTTCTCCTCGCCGACATAGGGCTGCAATGCCGGCGCGTTGAACAGGCGGCGCGCGAAACGCAGCCCGCCGACGATCGCGCGGCGGTCGCTTTCCTCTGCGAGATAGCGCGGGTTGATCGCTGGTGCGTCACCGGGCCGGTTGGTCTTCGCCTCGACATAGCCGCGCGACAGCGGGCGCATCTGCCACGGGCCGCCAGTCAGGCCCGGCTCGCTTTCAAGCTGCCCGATCTGGCCGTCCTTGAAGCTGCCCGGAGCGAACGAGATCTGCACGTCCGGCGTCGCCGATTCCGGCAGAATCTTGACCGAGGCGGCGATCAGCGAGGCGCTGTAGGTCAGGATGCCTTTGCCGGTCAACACGTATCGCAAGATCTCGCCCGCCAGCGGCAGACCGTGTGACATCTCGTTGGCGGTGCGCATGCCGTGGATCGGGTAGGTCATGCGGACGACGTAATGGTCCTGCATGTTCTTGCCGACGCCCTTCAACTCGTGCACGACCGGCACGCCGATACGGCCGAGATGCTCGGAATCGCCGACCCCGGACAATTGCAACAGGTGCGGCGAGCCGATCGCGCCGGCGGACAGAATAATTTCGCGCGTCGCATCGGCCCGTTCGGTGACCCCGCCGCGCGAGAGTTCGATGCCGACCGCCCGTTTGCCGTCGAAGACGATGCGATGCACCAGCGCGTTGGTGACGAGCTGCAGGTTCGGCCGCTTCAGTGCCGGGCGCAGATAGGAACGCGCGGTGCTGGCGCGCCGGCGGCCGCCGCGGGTCTGCTGGCACCAGCCGATGCTGTCGGGCGCGCCGGGCGGCAGATTGTTCACGTCCTCGCGGTATTCGAGCCCGATCTGCGTGCCGGCCTCGATCACCTTGGCGCAGATCGGCGAGCGCTCCATCGCCGAGGTGAAGAGGTAGCCCTCCTTGCCGTGCACCTCATCGGCTTCGCCGCTCCAGCGCTCGGCCCTCTTGAAGAACGGCAGGCAGTCGTCCCACGCCCAGCCGCGATTGCCGAGCTGGGCCCAGTGGTCGTAATCCTCCGGCTGGCCGCGGATATAGATGAGGCCGTTGATCGACGACGAGCCGCCGAGCACCCGGCCGCGCGGATAGATGATTTCGCGGTTCTCCCCGGCCTGCGCCTTGAACCCCCAGGTCAAGGTCTTGTGGTCGAGCATCTTCATGAACCCGGCCGGGATATGGATCAGCGGGTTCCAGTCGCGGCCGCCGGCCTCGATCAGCAATACCTTGACGCTCGGATCTTCGCTGAGGCGGTTGGCGAGAACGCACCCGGCCGAGCCGGCACCGACAATTACGTAATCCGCCTGCATCACACTCCCTCCCCTGTCATTGCGAGGCGCGCAGCGCCGCGGCAATCCCGATGATCGAGCGCCCTTGGCGCGAGATTGCTTCGCTGCGCTCGCAATGACTCCAACAGCGCACTCTAACGCAGTGCGGCGGGATGAAAATCGGCTTCTTCCTCACTACTCTTATGCGGGGTTGGGAGGTCGACGATGAACACTGCGGTCAAACGCATCTACCGCTATCCGGTAAAGGGGCTTTCGCCCGAGCCGCTCGAGCGCGTCGCGCTCGCCATCGGCCGCTGCCTGCCGCACGATCGCCGCTTTGCGATCGCGCTCGGCACCACGGTGTTCGATCCGGCGCAGCCGGAATGGCTCGCCAAGACCCATTTCATCATGCTGATGCGCGATGAAGCGCTGGCGCGGTTGCGCACCGGCTTCGATCCGCAAAGCGGCGTCCTCTCGATCGCCGAGGACGGACGCATGCGCCTGCGCGAATCGCTGACCGAGCCCGACGGGTGCCGGCGCATCGCCGCCTTCTTCGACGATTTCCTCGGCGACGAGATCGCGCGGCCGCTGCGCGTCGTCGAGGCGCCGGGCCACGCCTTTGCCGATGCGCGCCGCCGGCCGCATGCGGGCACCGGCCAGTATGTCTCATTGATCAACCTCGCCAGCATCCGCGCGCTCGAAAATGTGATCGGCGCCGCGGTCGACCCGGTCCGCTTCCGCGCCAATATCTATTTCGACGGCGCGCCCGCCTGGCAGGAGCAGGGGTGGATGGGAGGCGAGATTGCCGCCGGCAGCGCGCGCCTCAGGGTGGTGTCGCCGATCACCCGCTGCGCTGCCACGCAGGTCAACCCCGACACTGCCAAACGCGACCTCGACATCGTTGCCACGCTGATGCGCGAGTTCGGACATAACATCATGGGCATCTATGCCGAGGTGATCAGCGGCGGCGAGGTCGCCGCCGGCGACGTCATGGAGGTGCCGCCGTGAGCGATGCACTGGCCGGCCAGGCCGAACCCCTGTTTGCCTCGTTGCGGCAAGCGGTCGATGCCGAGGTTACCGCGGCAATCGAAGAAGCCGTGCGCAACGCCCCCGACCGCGCCCTGTGCCGCATCAACGCGCTCAATTTCGCGGCCGAACGCCAGCTCGACGAAGAACAGGCGATCGCCGGCTTTCTGCACGCCGCGCGCCTCGGCCTTTTCGAATTGTCGTGGAACGTGCTGTGCCCCGGCTGCGGCGGCGTCCTCGGCGAGGGGATGAGCCTTAAATCGGTCCGGCACGAAGACTACATCTGCGCCTTGTGCGCCGGCGGCTACTCGCCCTCGCTCGACGACATGGTCGAGGTGACCTTCACCGTCAGCCCGCGGGTCCGCCGCATCGCCGCGCACACCCCGCACGAATTGCCGTTCGCCGAGTATTTCCGCCAGATGTTCTGGGCTTCGGCGATGGATGTGCCGGACGATCTCGACCGCATCCTGAATGACATCACGCTCGATACGCTCGAATTGCCGGCGCATGAAAAGGCGCAATTGTCGCTGCATCTGCCGGCGGAATTCCTGATCGTGTTCGATCCGGTGACGCACGCCGCCCAGTTCATCGACGTCAAGGGCGAGCCGACGCGGGAGCGCCAGACCCTGTCGCTGGTCTTCAACGAATTGCAGCCGCCGACCGGAACGATCGAGATGCGTCCGGGGCCGCTGCGCCTGGCCCTGGAAAACCGCACCGAGCGGCGGGTGCTGCCCGGCATCTGGATCGCCGGAGACGCATTGCACGAATTGCTCGGCCGCCGGCGCCCGTTCCTGACCGCGAAGCGGCTGCTGAGCAACCAGCTCTTCCGCGATCTTTACGGCGCCGAGGCGCTCGACCCCGACCAGCGCCTCAAGATCACCAGCCTGACGTTTCTGTTCACCGACCTTAAGGGCTCGACCCCGCTGTACGAGCGGATCGGCGACCTTGCCGCCTATGATCTGGTCCGGGCGCATTTCCAGGTATTGCGGGACATCGTCGCCGCCGAGCGCGGCGCGGTGGTCAAGACGATCGGCGACTCGGTGATGGCCACCTTTACGACGCCGGCGCACGCGGTCGCCGCCGCGCTGCGCATGCGCGAGGCGATGGAGCAGCTCAACCGCGAGCGCGGCAGCGACGATCTGATGCTCAAGATCGGCATCCACGAGGGGCCGTGCCTCGCGGTCGTGCTCAACGAGCACCAGGATTATTTCGGCTCGACCGTCAACATCGCGTCGCGGGTGCAGGGCCTGGCGGCATCGCGGTCGATCTTTGCCAGCGAGCCGGTCGTCCGCTCGCAGGAAACCTCGACATTGCTGGCCGAAAAGGGCCTCGTTCCGGTATCGCAGCAGCGCGCCCTGCGCGGCATCGCCGATTCCTACGCGGTGTTCGAGATTCCGTAGCCCGGGATCGCGGCCGTTTTGGCCGCCAGGCGGGCGGGACGCCCGCGCGCCCGGCCAGGCGCCGTCAGGCAAAGGCGCGGCGGACGCGGCCCCAATCCTCGATCGCGTGCTCCTGCCCCGGCACGATCTGCACCGCGACCTCGCCGTAGCCGGCCGCGGCGAGCGCGGCGAGGCGGTCCTTGATCTCGCGCTCGGTCGCGGTGATCGTGGTCAGGCGGATCAGTTCGGCGGTGACGAACCGGCGCTCCGCGGGCTTGACGAACATCAGGTGCCCGCGATGGTTTTCGAGGTATTGCGCGCCTTGCGGCGTGAAATGGCGCGCCGCCTCGACATAGGCGGCGACGGTGTCGGCAGCCGCGGGCGGGATCGCCGGCGCCGGAAATCCGAGCAACGCGGCGTCGGCGGCGCGGTGCAATAGCATCGCCGCGCGCGGGCCGGCCTGGGCGACCGCCCGGGGCGAATCGGCGGGCTCGCCCTCGTCCAGTATCGCGCCGCCGGTCAGCACCACCGCATCGAGCGCCGCCATGTCGCGCCCCGCCGCGCTCCACAGCGCCGCCATCGCGCCGAACCCCTCGACGCCGCCGGCGACGTCTCCCGCCGTGTTGATCCAGCCGACCCCGAGCCTTGCGGTCAGCGCCCGCGCCCTGGGCCCGGTCGCAGCGATGTAGAGCGGCACCGGCTCGCGCGTGTTAATGAGGCCCAGCTCCGGGTTCAACAGGCGAATGAGGCGCCGCTGGCCTTCGATCTCGGCCTCGACGGCCTCGCCGCGCAACAGCGCGGCGACGATGCGGATGTATTCCTCCATATCCCTGAGCCGGACCGCGCCGAGCCCCATCGCGCGCCTTCCGGTAAACCCGGTGCCGATGCCGAAATCGATCCGGCCCGGTGCCAATTTGTTGAGCGAGGCAAAGGCGTTGGCAGCGACCGGCGCGAGCCGGTTCGACGGGATCAATACGCCGGTGGCGAGCCGGATGCGCGTCGTCTTCATCGCCGCGGCGGCCATCGCCACGAACGGGTCGGCGCTCAGCATCTGGGTGTCGTAGAACCAGGCGCGGTGAAAGCCCAGTTCCTCGGCCCGGCGCACCACCCGCCACGACTCCGCATCGGTCGGGATCGCGATCGCAAAACGCATTTCGGCCTCCTCGTTCCCGGTCTGACAGATTTCACCACGGCGGCACGGAAGGCACAGAGCGTAAAAGCGAAAGGCGGGCCATCGGCCCGCCAATCCCTTCTTCTCCGCGCTCTCGGCGTCTCGCTGGTGAACCTGAATCAGCGCTTGGAAAACTGGAAGCTGCGCCGGGCCTTCGCCTTGCCGTATTTCTTGCGCTCGACGACGCGGCTGTCGCGGGTCAGGAAGCCGCCGTGCTTCAGGGTCGGGCGCAATCCCGGCTCGTAGAACACGAGGGCGCGGCTGATGCCGTGGCGCACCGCGCCGGCCTGGCCCGACAATCCGCCGCCCTTCACCGTGCACCACACATCGAACTGGCCGAGCCGATCGGACACGACGAACGGCTGGTTGATCAGCATGCGCAGCACCGGGCGGGCGAAATAGACCGGGCTGTCCTGGCCGTTGACCTCGATCCGGCCGCTGCCGGGCTTGATCCACACGCGGGCGACCGCGTTCTTGCGCTTGCCGGTGGCATAGGAACGGCCGAGCGCATCGCGCCGCGGCTCCACATCGGTCGGTGCCAACACCACCGGCGCCGGCGCCGCGGCCGGGCGCGCCGTCGCCAATGCCTGGCGCAGGCTCGCCAGCCCCTGGAAGGTCTGTGCGCCGCGCGCCGGCGTCGTCGGCCGCCCCTGCTGGCGGTCTTCCTGCGGTGGCCCGCCGGGCGCCCTGCCCTGTCCGTCCTCGTCCGCCATCCTCACGCCCTCACATTCTTGCGGTTCATCGCGGCGATATCGAGCTTTTGCGGGTTCTGCGCCGCGTGCGGATGCTCCGGCCCGGCATAGACGCGCAGATTGCCCATGACCTTGCGGCCCAGCGGCCCGCGCGGCACCATGCGCTCGACCGCCTTTTCGATGACCCGCTCGGGATGCTTGCCGTCGAGGATCGCGCCCTTGCTGCGCCCCTTGATGCCGCCGGGATAGCCGGTGTGCCAGTAAAAGATGCTCGCGGCGCGCTTGTTGCCGGTCAATTTGACCTTCTCGGCGTTGACCACGACGACATGGTCGCCGCAATCCATGTGCGGCGTGTAGAGCGGCTTGTGCTTGCCCCTGAGCCGCATCGCGATCAGCGATGCGAGCCGGCCGAGCACCAGCCCGTCGGCATCGATCAACAGCCATTTCTTGTCGATGTCGGACGGTTTGGCGGAAAAGGTCTTCATCGGGCACTGTCCGAAAAGCGGGGGTCCACGCCGGCGCGGAGCCGTCGTTTAAGCACTCCCTGCCGCCGCGTCAAGGCGGAATCGCCTTGCGAAACAATACTGTTCGGATAGAGGTATCATAATACCTTAACCACTGAGACACGAAGATCGTGCAGCAAGGTTTTGACGCGAAGAACGCAAAGGGTACGCAACCGACGCAAAGAGGCTCGGCACGGCGGAGGCAACATGACGGCAGGCATTCGGGACAGATTGTTGGCGCTGCGCGCCGTCCCGTCGCCATCACCCCCCTCAGCGGTCCGAGTCCGAATTTTCAAACGGGACATTACCGGATTTCTTCTCTCCTCCGTGCGCTTGGTGCCTTCGTGGTAGCCTAGGCGATCGATCGGAACGGAGGGCATCATGGCGGTGGCGGCGGCGCGGCAGAACGAGGCGGGGCCCTTGCTGCTTTCGGCGCGGGAAGACAGCGTGCTGCGGCTGACCCTGAACCGCCCGGCGGCGCGCAACGCCTTGTCGATGCCGATGATGGGGGCATTGATCGAGGCGCTTGACGGCGCCGCCGAGGACCGCGGCGTCCGCAGCGTCGTGATCGCCGCCAACGGTCCCGGCTTTTGCGCCGGCCACGATTTGCGCGAGTTGCGCAGCGACGGCAGCCGCGACGCCCTGCACCGCATCTTCGCGCGGTGCAGCGAATTGATGATGAAGATCGTGCGCCTGCCGAAGCCGGTGATCGCTGAGGTGCACGGCATCGCCACCGCCGCCGGGTGCCAGCTCGTCGCCACCTGCGACCTCGCGGTGGCCGCGGAGGATGCGCGGTTTGCCACGCCGGGGGTCAATATCGGCCTGTTCTGCTCGACCCCGATGGTGGCGCTGTCGCGCAATGTCGGCAGAAAGGCGGCGATGGAGATGCTGCTGACCGGAGACTTGATCGACGCCCGGCGCGCCCGCGAACTCGGCCTCGTCAACCGCATCGTGCCCGCGGGCGAATTGCGCGCTGCAACCGATGCGCTGGCCCGCCAGATCGCCGCCAAATCGGCCTTCACCGTGGCGATCGGCAAGGAAGCGTTCTACCGCCAGGCCGAACTTGACCTCGCCGAAGCCTACCGTTTCACGGCCGAGGTGATGACCCGCAACATGCTCGGCCACGACGCCGGCGAAGGCATCGACGCCTTTCTCGGCAAGCGTCACCCGGAGTGGCAGGACCGATAGCCGCCCTCACCCGGCCTTCGGCCACCCTCTCCCGCCATGCGGGAGAGGGAAGGACCCGCGGCGAAGCGGCGGGAGGGTGAGGGTTCGCCCTAAATCGGCATCCCCACTTCCGACTGGGCGAGGCGGCCGTCGGGCAAGACGTGACAGTATTTGTCGAGGCGCATCGTCATGCGCTTCATCAATCGGCGGGCGCCGGGGTCGAACGCAGTGCGGCGGTGCATCGTGAAGCCGTTGTCCCACAGCACGAGGTCGCCGACCTGCCACTCGTGCGCATAGACGAATTCGTCGCGGGTCACGCTGGCATAGACCTGGTCGAGCAGCGCGAGGCCCGAGGTCGTATCCATGTAGTCGATGCCGGTCGTCGTCGTCGAATCGAGGTACAGCGAGCGCTCGCCGGTCTCCGGATGGGCGCGGACCAGCGCATGCGTCACCGGCGGCGTTTGGCGCGCGGCCTCTTCCGAGATTTTCTGGTCGCTCTCCCGCCCGTAGCCGGCGAGCCGCCTCGCATAATCGAAAATGCCGCGCTTGCCGTTGACCGCGTTGCGCAATTGGCGCGGCAATGCGGCATAGGCGGCACGCAGGTCGACCCAGAACGTCTCGCCCCCCGCGGGCGGCAATTCGAGCGCATAGAGCGCCGCGCCGGTGGCGGGCTCCAGCATGTAGGACTGGTCCGAATGCCACTGCAACTCGCCGTCGCCGAGGCCGCCGATCGGCCGGCCCAACCCGTCCTTGAGGTTGGACAGCACGGTCACCTCGGGCATGGTCGGCGAGGCCCAGTCGGAGCGCACGGTGCGCTCCACCGTACCGAGCAGCCCGCAAAACTCCGAGAGCTCGGCCTCGCTCAGCGCCTGGCGGCGGAACACCACGACGCCATGGCGGGCGAACAGCGCGCGCAATTCGGCGATCGTCTGTTCCGGCTGCCGCTGCCACAGCGCAAGGCCCAGAACCTCGCAGGCGAGCGTCGGGTGCAACAGGCGGGTGTCGAGCGTCATGGCGCATTTCCTCGGCGCGCGGTTCGGGCGATGATAGAAGCCATGAACCACGACTCCTACTCCGACGATTACCTGCGCCATATCCTCGAAGCAACGCGGGTCGTTGCCGTGGTCGGCGCCAGCCCGCGGCCGCACCGGCCGAGCCACGGCGTCATGCGCTATCTGCAGCGCCGCTTCTATCGCACGATCCCGGTCAACCCGTTTGCCGCCGGCAGCGACATCCTCGGCGAGCGTTGCGTCGCCCGCCTCGCCGACATCGCCGGGCCGGTCGACATGGTCGACATCTTCCGCCGCAGCGAGGCGGCCGGGACGGCGGTGGACGAGGCGATCGCGATCGGCGCCCGCTTCGTGTGGATGCAATTGGGCGTGCGCGACGACGCAGCGGCGGCGCGGGCCGAGGCCGCAGGCCTCCAAGTGGTGATGAACCGGTGTCCGGCGATCGAGATCCCGCGCCTCGGCCTCGCCGGTCGCTGATCCGCGTGCCGGTGCTCCGCCCGCGCCTGCTGATCGCGGTCGTCGTCGGCGCCGCGGTGGCCGCCGCCGCGCCGCGCCCGCTCGGCGCGCCGTTGCGGGCGGTGACCGGATGGGACAGCGGCGCGATCGTCTATCTGGTCCTTACCCTGATCATGGCGGCCCGCGCCACCGCCGCCTCGATGCGCCGCCGCGCCGCGCAGGAAGACCTGACGCGCTGGCTGTTCCTGGCCTTGATGGCGACGGCGGCGTTTTTCAGCATGTTCGCGATCCTCGGGCCGGTGCACGACGCCAAGAACGCGCCCGGCGGGATCTCGGTCGGGCTGGTGCTGCTCGGCGGCGCGACGATCCTGCTGTCGTGGCTGTTCGCCCATACCGCGTTCGCGGTGCATTACGCGCACGAATATTTTGCCGATCGCGGCCCGGCACGCGCCGCGGGATTGATTTTCCCGGGCAAGACCGATCCGCCCGACTACTGGGATTTCCTTTATTTCTCGTTCGTGATCGGCATGACGTGCCAGGTCTCCGACGTGCAGGTGGCGACGCGGCTGTGGCGCCGCCTCGTATTGGTGCACGGGCTGGTGTCGTTCCTGTTCAACACCGTGATCCTGGCGCTCAGCATCAACCTGGTCGCCGGGCTGTTGTAGCTGGAGCCCTGGATATCGCCATCCCGGCAGGGGCCGGGACCCACGGTTCAAACGCACGGGCGGCGGATCGTTGGGTTCCGGCTTGCGCCGGGATGACGGTTTGAAGGTTTCGGCTCAGGAAGGCCGGAACTTGGTTTCGGGTTTCAGCCCCTTCTTGCGCCGGGCTGCACTGATCCGGCCGTTTTCGAGATACTGCCCGGTGGCGGCGCGGGTTGCGGCCGCATCCCATTCGTCCGACCAGTCGCCGAGCGAATAGCCGAACCACGGCGGCTGCGGCCTGAGCCCCGGCAGCCCCAATTCGTCCCAGATCGCGCGGGCGCGCTCCATGTATTCGCGCTTGGGCAGGGCCAAGGGGGGCAAATCGCCCTTCATCGTCGCGTCGATCAGCAGCGTCGAATCCTCGTCGCCGCCGTGCTCGCGCTTCGGCCCGTGACCCTGGCCGCGATGGCCCAGGACCTGGATGTCCTCGGCCGGGGTCATGCGATACGCCATCGCCCACAGGATCGCATCGGCGTTGTCGGCATCGATGTCCTCGTCCACAGCGATGCAGATTTTGCCCATGTCGCCCTTGAACGACGCCGCGCCGGTGAGCGCCCGCCAGATTTCGGTGCGCGAGGTGCCTTTCGCCACGGTCACCAGGATCACGCGCAGCAATCCGGTCAGCGGTTCGTGCAACGACACCTTGCGCACGCCGGCGATCGACAGCGTGTCGCGCAGATGGGCAAGAAACAGCGGCTCGTAGGCGACGCGCTTGACGACGCTCGATTCCGACGGCGCGACCTGGCTGATATAGGAGGGGATCACTGCGCCGCGGCGGTGGGTGATCGCGGTCACGGTCATCGGCATGTTGTATTCTTCGAGCGCGACATGCCCGTGCGATTCGCCGAACGGCGCTTCCGGTTCGACGTATTCGGTGTCGATCAGCCCTTCGATGACGATCTCGGCCTCGGCCGGCACCACGAGATCGACGGTGCGGGCGCGCACGACGTTGATCGGCGCCCCGGCGAGCCCGCCGGCGACGTCGAACTCGTCCATGTCGATCGGCAGTTTCTGCGGCCCCATGAACGCGACATAAGGCGGGCAGCCGAGCACGATCGCGCACGGCATGACCTTGTCGCCGCGCTTCTGGTGTTTCTGGTAATGCCGGTAGCCGCCGGCGCCGCCGACCCGCGTCGCCATGCGCACGACCAGCCGGTCGGGCGCCTTCAGCGCGGCACGGTAGGTGCCCATGTTCTGCACCCCGGTCTCGGGGTCCTTGGTGATGACGTTGGTCGCGGTCAAGGTCGGCGCACTGTCGAAGCCGGGGGTCGAAACCGGGATCGGCAACAGGTCGAGGCCGTGCCCTTCGCCCAGCAAGTCGTCGCCGGTGATGACGACCTCATGGCACGGCGCGTCGTTGACCCGGCGCGGCGGGATCGGGTGGGCGAGCGCCTTGTCCCATTTCGCCGCGATCTCCTCGACCGGCACCCCCATGCCGACGCTGTAGACCGCGCGGTTGGCGGCGATCGCTCCGACCACCACCGGAAACCCGTATTTGCGGCCCCGCGCGTCGGTGATGTTGGTGAACAGGAACGCCTTGCGCTGTTCTTCACCAAGCCCGCCGACGAACTGCCAGCGCACCAGCGGATGCAATTCGGCATCCTTGTCGATCGCCCGGTCGATCGTCACCAGCAGCCCTTGCTTCGCCAACGCGGCGAGGTGCTCGTGCAGATCGGGATAGTTGCGCGTGGACGAGCCGGTCATCTGTGCGTCCTTCGAGACGGCCGCTCCGCGGCCTCCTCAGGATGAGAAATCGTGTCGTTGATTGCAGCTTACCTCATGGTGAGGAGCGATGCGGAGCATCGCGTCTCGAACCACGCACCATCGGCGCCGCTCAGGTGAGGAACGGTGTGATCTTTGCGAGCTTACCCCATGGTGAGGAGCGATGCGCAGCATCGCGTCTCGAACCACGCACCATCGGCGCTGCTCAGCCGTCCCGCATCCCCTCCCGGCACGGGCGGATGCGGCGCTTGCCGGCAACCGTCGCGAACAGCATCGGCGCGAACCCCTCGGCGCCGTCGCGCAACGCGATCGCCTGTGCCAGCATGAACCGCGAGACGTCGCGGAACGGCGACAATTCGCACTGGCCGACGGGATGCCAGGCGACGTCTTCGAGCTCTTCGCTGGCCGCCGGCTCGCCGGCAACATGGCTGCCGTCGGCGACAAAGAAGCGGGTGTTGAAGCGGCGGAACACCGTGCTCGGGGTGATCGCGCGGCCGACATAGGTCAACAGGTCGTACCCCGGCGCAACCCCGCGCCCGGCATAGGCCGTCGCGGCGGGTGGACCGGGGACGGCAGCCGCGGCGCCTGTCGCAACCGGGCGGCCGACCAAGACCCCGACCTCCTCCCAGGTTTCGCGCAACGCGGCGCGGGCGCAGCGCATGAGGCGCGGCGGCAGATGGTCGGCCGCGGTCTCGCCCGGCCATGGGCGGTTGTCTTCGGCGTCGACGGCGCCGCCGGGAAACACGTAGACCCCGGGCATGAAGCGAACATGGCCCGGGCGGCGCCCGGCCAGCAGTTCGAGATCGCGGCCGCGGCCGCGCAGCAGGATCAGCGAGGCGGCGTCGCGCGGGCGCACGACCACGGGCTTGGCCAAAGGCGGCGCGGCAGTGTCGTTCATCGCGGTGTCGGGAGTTCTGTCAAACCTTGCAGCCGGGCTCGGCGACCGCCTCCGACCATGGCGACATCACGTCGGTGATGCCGCGATTGACCCCGTCTTCGCCGCGCAAAACCAAGTTGGGGCAGGCAAAGCGCGACGGCCACACGGTATGCTCGACCGGCTCGGCACCCGGGCGCGCGGCGAGCGCCGCTTGCACCTCTTCCGCCAGGCGCCGGTCGAAATCGACCCCGTGCTCGTCGCGCACATCGATCCGCGGATGATGCGCAGCCGCCTCCGGGTTCATGCCGAAATCGACGATGAAGCTCGCCATCTGGGCCACCGCGCCGACGATGCGCCGGCCGCCCGACGCGCCGACCCCGAACCACGGCCTGCCGTCGCGGGCGACGATCAGCGGGCACATATTGGTCAACGCCCGCTTGCCCGGCGCCATCGAATTCGGCCGCCCCGGCCGCGGGTCGAACCACATGATCCCGTTGTTCATCAGGATGCCGGTCTGCGGCAAGACATAGCAGCTGCCAAAGCTCGACAGCAGGGTGGTGGTCAATGCGGCGATGCCGCCGTCGCGGTCGATCGCGGTGACATGGGTGGTGCAGGTCGCCCCGCCGCCTTCGGCGTCGCCGAGCCCGGCGAGCCGGGTCGTATAAGCGGCCTGCAACGCATCGGCGAGCGCGGTGAAATAGGCGGCATCGGGCGCCGCGGCGAAGCGGCGGGCGGCGAGGCGGCCGACGATGTCGGCGAGGGTCGGTCCGGCGCACAACCCGCGCGCCGCCTCGAACACGGTGCCGCGATAGGGGATGTCGAGCGCCGGCACGATGCGGGCGGCGCAGGCGGCAAGATCGGCCGAGGACAGCACGCCCCCGCCTTTTCGCACATCTTCGACGATCGCCCGGGCGATGTCGCCGCGGTAGAAATCCTCCGGGCCGTGCTCGGCGAGCCGGGCCAGCGTGTCGCCGAGCCGACCGAGCACGAGGTTTGGCGCCGCGGCAGTCGGCGGCGCCACCGGCGGCAACCCGTCGCGCAGATAGATTGCCCGGCTTTCGTCGTAGCGCCGCAGGTCGGCGGCGCCGGTCGCGATCTTCAGCGTCGCCCACCAATCGACCGGCAATCCCTCGCGCGCCAGCGCGACCGCCGGCATGACCAGGTCGCGCCACTTCATCCGGCCGAAGCGCTCGACCGCCAGCGCATAGCCGCGTACCGCAGCGGGAACGGCGAACGACAGCGGCCCGCGCGCATTGCGGTCGTCTTCGACGCGCGGCCAAGGGAACAAATCCGTCGCCGTCTCGCCGGTCAGCGGAAACGCCGCCGGGTCGAGCCCGCGCGGCGCGACCGGGCCGAAATCGACGATTTCGGCGCGGGCCGCCCCGGCCGGATGCATCGCCATGAAGCCGATGCCGCCGAGCCCGCTGTTCCACGGCTCGCGCACCGACAGCGCGAACGCGGTCGCGACCACGGCATCGACCGCAGTGCCGCCGGCGGCGAGGATGTCGGCCCCGACCCTGGCGGCGGCGCCGTTCTGCGAAGCGACGATGCCGCCGCGGGCGGCGGTCCCGGGCTTATGGACGACCCAGTTCTGAACCGGCGCCGGATCAGATCGCATCGATCGCATCGACGCGGCTGTCGTAGAAGGCGTAATGCCCGGCGAGCGCGGTCATCTCGTCATACGGGGTAGAATAGGCCCAGACGGCGTTTTCCGAGCGGCGCGTCTCGCCGCCGTTCTCGACCGCGATGGTCCAGTACGAGGCATCGCCCTTGAACGGGCAATGGGTCGAGTGTGCGGTCTTGGTCAGCAGGTCGAGCCGGACATCTTTTTCCGGGAAATAATGCACCGGGCCATGCCCGGTCTCCTCGACCCTGAGCGCGTCGCTGCTCTCGGCAATGACCTTGCCGGCAAAGGTGACGCGCAAGCGCTGCTTCTCGGCATGGACATCGACTCGATGCTCGGGCTTCTTGACCCAGCCCGGTGCGGGATTGGCCATGATCGCTCCTTGCCTATGGGGTTCCTGGTCCTGAGGTTTACTGAATCCGTTCGGAAGGCGGCACCGCCCGCGGGTTTACTGCCGGGTTGGTGCTGCAGTTGAACGAGGCAACGCAGCTTTGATAGAGGTCCGAGCCTTGCAGCGACCCGCATTCCTTGATGATGCGCGACCGGCGGAAGGCGGAATTGGAGCACACCAGCTGCTGGTATTGCTGGCTCTGTTTCACGTTCTGCTGCGCCCACGAATCGCCGCTCGATTGCGCGAGAGCGGGCGTCGCCAGTCCGCCCGCCAGCACGATCGCCGCCACAACCGCCCCGATGCGTCCCGTCATCTTCCTCTCCCCCGTTGCCGCCGCGCGGCGGTTCAGCCGACCATCGTCAGCCCGCCGCTGACGCTGAGCACCTGGCCGGTAATGTAATCCGAACGCCGGCCGAGGAAAAACATCACCGCTTCGGCGACTTCCTCCGGCCGGGCGATGCGGCGGAACGGGATGACCCGGGTCAATGCCTCGCGCATGCGTTCCGGCTGGCGCTGGAACAGCGGCGTATCCGTCGGCCCGGGGCAGACGCAGTTGACGTTGATGCGATAGCGCGCCAACTCGCGCGCCAATGATTTGGTGAACGCGATCAGCCCGCCTTTCGCCGCGGCATAGACGGTCTCGCCGGTGCTGCCGACGCGGCCGGCATCGCTCGAAATGTTGACGATCTTGCCCTGCTGCGCCGCCACCATCGGGTCGAGCAGGGCGCGGGTCAGCCGCACCGCGCCGACCAGATTGATGGCGATGACCTGATCGACCATCTCGGGCGGGTTTTGCAGAAACGGCTCGATCCGATCCCAGCCGGCGCCGTTGACGAGCCCGTCGATGCGCTCGACCCGCCGGTGCACGGCATCGGCAAACCCGCCGACCGAGGCCCGATCGCTGAGGTCGAGCGGCAGGAACGCGACCACGAGGCCGGCGCCGGCGGCCTCCGCGGCAACCGCCTCGCCGCCCTTGGCATCGACATCGCCGATGATCACCGTCGCGCCCTCGCGCGCCAAGAGCAGCGCGGTCGCCCGGCCGATGCCGGAGGCGCCGCCGGTGACGACGATCGTTCGGTCCTGCATTTCCATGATGTCGCCTTCTGCGGTTCACCGCGCCGGGTAGTGCGTCGTCAGGTCCTTCCCGCCCGCACGAACCGGCTCGGCGTCGATCAGGATGAAGGCAAACACGCACGGCGCCGTGCCGTTGTTGACCCAGGCGTGCATCGTGCCGCGCTGGACGACGATGTCGCCCTGGGTCAGATGCACGGTCTTGCCGTCGTCGAGCTCCAGGTCGCATTCGCCCGACAGCAGGATCGCGTAATCGACGGTTTCGGTGCGGTGCATGAATTTCGGCGCGCCGGGCGCGAACTCGGTGATGCGCACGACCGTGCCCTGGCCGCTGCCGACGTAATTGTAGCGCTTGACGAAGCCGGCACGCTGCGCGTCCGCCGCCGCGCCTTCGGAATTGTCGACCGGCATCCGGTCGGTGGACCAGATCTCGCAGCGCGCGATATGAGGCCGCGCCGGGCTGGCGGCGCCGATCATGCGCTCGTCGCTGGCGATGACGGCTTTGCCGCTGGAATCGTGTCCGGTGACGATACGCCGCACCTCGAGAGCCATCTCCGTTCTCCTCGCGCAGCCGCTTGTCGGCGACGATGTTCGGCGCTTGCAGAGGCCGGTGTCAATCGCGCGCTCGCGCGCGGTCGAGTGCAGAGAGTAATGCCCTGCCGCAAGCCGGGGCCCGGAAAGAACGAGAATGGCGGTCACCGGCGAGCCCTCAGGCGGCACTGGCCCGGCGCCGGTGCTGGCGATGCCGCCGCGGCCGGCGCGCCCGCTCTCCACCTGGCAGTTGTTACGGGTCGCCCTGTCGAACACGCTCGCCGCCTGCGACGAGGAATTGTTCGAGGAGCTGGTGGTCGAGCGCCGCTTTGCCTGGGGCCGGGTGATCGCGATCAGCGACCCCTCCGGCATCAAGCGGGTTTTGCAGGACAATCTCGACAACTACCCGCGCCTCGACGCGATCCGGCGGGTGTTCGAATTCGGCTCGGGCACCGGCATGCTGTGCGCCGAGGGCGAAGCCTGGTGGCGCCACCGCCGCGCCTTGAACCCCACCCTCGACCATCGCGCGGTGCTCGCCGAAACGCCGATGCTGATCGAACTGGCGCAGGCATTGGCCGGGCACCTTGCGGGATTGCCGGCCGGGCAGCAGGTCAATATCGGCGAGATGTTCACCCATCTCGTAACCCGCTCGACCGGCCGGGTCTTCGCCGGCGACGACCGCGGCATCGACCCGGTGGTGCAGCGCCTCGGCCATTTCCCCGGCAAATACGCGCTGAGCGACTTCGTGCCATTGCCGCCGGGGCTGCGTTTTGTCGACCGCGGCCGCCAAAGCCGGGCCGAGGCGCGGGCGTTGCATCCCCAGTTTGACCGCCTGTTCGGCGAGCGGCGGCAGCCTTCCTATGCCGGCAGCCGCGACCTGCTGTGGCGCATGGTCCATGCCCGGGACCGCCAGACCGGCGAGCGTCTGACCGGCCCCGAACTCGAAGACGAGGCATTGACGCTGGGGTCGACGGCGGTCACCGCCCTGCAGGTGTACGGGTGGCTCTGGTACCTGCTGGCATTGCACCCCGGGGCCGAGGACCGGCTGCATGCCGAGCTTGACGCGGTGCTCGGGGGCCGCGCACCGACGCCGCAGGACCTGCCGCGGCTCGTCTACCTGCGCCAGGTCATCGACGAGACGATGCGGCTCTATCCGCCGATCCCGATCATGCTGCGCCGCGCCGCCGCCGCCGACGTGGTATGCGGCCGCCGGGTCGGGCGCCGGACGATCGTCGCGGTGATGCCGTGGGTGGTCCACCGCCATCGCCGATTATGGGCCAGTCCCGACCGCTTCGACCCGGAGCGGTTCGCCCCCGATCAGGCCACGCGGCGCTCGCGGTTTGCCTATCTGCCGTTCTCGCTCGGCCCGCGCGTCTGCATCGGCGCCGCGCTGGCATTGACCGAGATCACCGCCACGGTCGCCGTGCTGGCCCAGCGCTTCCGCTTTCGCCTCGCCCCCGGCGCCGTGGTTGCGCCGATCGCCTGGACCAACCTGCGCCCGGACCTGGGAATGCGGATGACGATCGAGCCGCGCGACGCACCGGCGCGGCCGGCCTAAGAAGGGGTTTCGGTCACCTCGCCTCGCCGTGAACATAATCGACCAGCATGTACCACTGGTCGAGACGGGCGAGCACCGGCGGCGTGATCGCGCGGTCGAGCCGCAAGATGTTTTCGGCCAGGGCGGCGGGGTCGGCGGCATCCGGCGCCAGTGCCACCGGCGGCAGGAAGACGATGCGGAACCGCGCACCCCTGAGCCGCTCGACATAGCATGGGATCACCGCCGCCCCGGACGCAGCGGCGAGGCGGGCGATGATCGGCAGGTTGGCGCGCCGCCTGACCGGGCGGCCGAACAGCGGGGCGTTGACATGGCCGCGGCGCTCGTCGTCGGCAAAGATCAGCAGCACGCCGCGCTCTTCGACCAGGCGGCGCCGCGCAGCGCGGGCGGCGCCGACCCCGGGCGACAGCAACTCGGCGCCGTAGCGCCGCCGTGCCGCGATGGCGATGCGGTGGACGAAGCGGCTGCGCGGCGGCTGATAGATGAACTGGTAGCGCAAGCCGAGGCCGCTCAGGGTCGGGCCGATCGCCTCCCAATTGCCGAGATGGAGGCCCATGACGATGACCGGCCGGCCATCGCCGCGTGCGGCCAGCAGATGCTCGGCGCCGGCTGGCGCGATCCGCCCTTCGCGCCACAGCCGGTCGAGCACCGAGAACTCGGCCATGACCCGCCCGATATTGCCGAAGAGCCGGTCGACCGCGCGGTCGACCGTGTCCGCACCGACCCGCGCGCCGCTGAGCTGCACATAGCCGCGCCGCGCCCGTGCCCGCGCCGCGCGAAACCGGGTGCGCCCGTTGACCACCCCGAGCAGCCAGCCGACGGCCGAACCGCATCCGGTCGGCATCACCCGGAACAGGTAGTGCAGCGGGTAGTCGAGCGCGGCCAGCAGCGTGTCGTCGAGCCAATAGCGTCGCCACCGGCGCCACCGGACGCGCCGCGGCGGCGGATCAGGCACGGCGCTCGATCAGCATCGGCAGGCGATTGCCCGGCCGCAGCGTCAGCCGGCACACCGGCATGATCGCGGCACCCGGCGCGAGATGCAGCCTCACCCGCTGCGCCAGCGTCGCGAGGCACAGGATCGCCTCGGCCAGGCCGAACGCGGCGCCGGCGCAAACCCGCGGCCCGACCGCGAACGGAATGTAGCTGTAGCGCTGCCGGGCCGCCGCGTTCTCCGGCAGAAACCGCTCCGGCACGAAATGGTCGGGCCGGTCCCACAGCAGGCGATGCCGGTGCAACAGCCACGGGATCACCAGCAACAGCGAGCCGCGGCGGATCGGCCGACGGCGGATCTTTTCGTCGCGCATCGCCTGCCGCCCGAGAATCGGCACCGGCGGGTACAGCCGCAACGTCTCCTCGATGACGGCGCGCGTGAACAGAAGGCGCGGGACATCGGCGAGCGCGGGCGGGCGGCCGCCCAGAACCGCGTCCAGTTCCCGATGCAGGCGCGCCGCCGCATCATCTGCCTGCGACAGCAGAAACCACGCCCAGGCGAGGGTGTTGGCGGTGGTTTCGTGGCCCGCCATGAAGATCACCGCGGCCTCGTTGCGCAGCCCGGCAGCGTCGAGCGGCGCGCCGGTCTGCGGGTCGCGCGCCTCCAGCAGCAAGCGGATCATCGAGGCCTCGCCGCTCGAATGGCGCCGCCTCGCCTCGGCGATGATGTCGTCGAGGATGGCGTGAATGCGCCCGGCGGCGCGCCGCACCGAACCCGGATACCAGCGCGGCAGCCAATCGGGCAGGCCCAGCATGTAGGCGAGATCGATCTGGGGGATTTGTTGCTGGTATTCGGCGAACGAGGCGACGATCTCGGTCGCGTGCTCGCGGCCGAGACGCGGGCCGAAGATCGCGCGGCAGATGATCTCGGCGGTCAGCGTGCCCATTTCGCGCAATACGTCGATCTCGCCCGCGCCGGCCTGCGCCAGCCAGCGCTCGGCGGTTTCGAGCGCCGCCTCGACCATCGCCGGAGCGAACAGGTCGAGCCGCGACACGTGTACGATCGGCGCGACGATGGCGCGGCGCCGGCGCCATACCGGCCCGTCGCTGATGAACAGGCCGTCGCCCAGCAGCGGGTTCAGCGCGTGGCGCATCTGCGGCGTCTTGCGCTCAAAGCTGTCGTGCAAGGCGATGAACGCCCGCGCCACCGTATCCGGGCTGTTGCACACGAAGACGCGCCGGTTCAGCACGCGGACCGAAAAGAACTGCTGCTCATAGGCGGACTGGTCGAACATCGCGAGAAAATTCCGCCGCGCGGCCGCGAGCATCGCCAGCGGGGTCAACGGCTCGGCCGGGCGGCGCGGAAACGGCGGCACGAAGCCGCCGCCCGGCGGCTCGGCGGCGGCGATCGCCGCGGG
>JASHNY010000226.1 GCA_030041385.1 Alphaproteobacteria bacterium | reverse complement strand
CCGGCCCGGCTGCGGGCGGCGGCGCGGCGGCGCGACCACCATCCGCACCGGCTCGTCGCCTTCGGCTCGGAGCCGGCGACGCTGGCAGCGGCGCTCGACGGGTTTCTCGGCAGCGCGGCAAGCGCCGCCGCGGTCGGGGGCACGGCGGTGCGCGAAGGCAGGCTCGCCTTTGTGTTTTCCGGCAACGGCGCGCAATGGCCGGGCATGGGTCGCGATGTGTATCGCGCGAGCCCGCTGTTCCGCGACGCGATCGCCGAGGTCGACGCCCCGCTCCGCGCTGCGCTCGGCTGGTCGGTGGCCGAATTGATCGAGGCCGGGGTCGATGCCGAGCGTCTGGCCCGAGCCGATATCGCCCAGCCGCTCCTGTTCGCGATCCAAATCGGCATCGTCACCGTATTGCGGCGGCTCGGGGTCGTCGCCTCCAGCCAGACCGGGCACAGCGTCGGCGAGGTCGCGGCGGCGTGGAGCGCCGGCGCGCTGTCGCTGGCCGAAGCGGTACGCGTCATCGTCGCCCGCAGCCGCCGTCAGGAACAGACCCGCGGCATCGGCCGGATGGCGGCGCTGGCTTTGAGCAGCGAAGCGGCAAGCGCGCTGATCGCCGAGATCGGCGGCCCGCTTGAGGTCGGTGCGATCAACGCGAGCCAGTCGGTAACCGTGTCGGGGCCGGCCGAGGAGATCGCGCGTCTGCGCGCCGAGGCCCGGCGGCGCGGCGCTGCCTGCCGCCCGCTCGACCTCGAATTCGCCTTTCATTCCGCCGCAATGGACCCGATCCGCGACGGTCTGCGCAACGATCTCCGGGGGCTCGCCTCGCATGCGCCGGGGTCGCTGCTGGTCTCGACGGTGACCGGCGAGCCGGTGGAGCCCGGGCAGCTCGGCGCCGAGTACTGGTGGCGCAATGTGCGCGAGCCGGTGCAGTTCGTCTCGGCGCTGACGGCGCTGGTCGCGTCGGGACACCGTATTCTCGTCGAGATCGGCGCCCAGCCGGTATTGCAGTCCTACCTTCACGACGCGCTGCGCGCCGGCGACGGCGAGGGGCGCGTGGTCGCCACGCTGAGCCGCAAGGATGGACCCGCGGATCCGTTTCCGGCGATGGCGGCGCGCTGCCATGTCGCCGGTCACGACCTCGGCGACGCCCCGTGGTTCGACGGCGACGCCGATCCTCGCGGCCTGCCGCTTTACCCGTGGCAGCGCGAGCGTTTCTGGTTCGAGCGCACGGTCGAGGGGCCCGACCTCATCAACCCGCAATTCGTCCATCCGCTGCTCGGGTTCCGCGCTGCCGGACCGGTGCCGGCCTGGGTCAATTACCTCGACCAGAACCTGTTGCCGTGGCTGGCCGACCACGCGATCGAGGGAGTGCCGGTATTGCCGGCTGCGGCGATGCTGGAAATGGCCCTGGCGACGGCAAGGGTGCGGCGGCCGGAAGCGCGGGTGCTCGAGGTCGCCGATGTCGAGTTGCGGCGACCCATGCCGTTCGACCCGGGCCGGACGCGCGAATTGCAGACCCTGTGTGGCGCCGAGGACGGCGAGTGGGAACTGAGCAGCCGCCCGCGCCTGTCGGAGGAGGTGCCGACCGTACACGCCGTGGCGCGCATCGTCAGCGCCACCGAGGGTGAGGCCGCACCACTGCCGGCGGCCGGACCATCGGTCCGCGCGATCGATGCCGCCGCCCATTACCGCCAAGCCGCCCGGCTCGGCCTCGGCTATGGCGGTCGATTCCGGACGGTGGCGCGGATCGAGGTGGAAGCGCCCGACGCGGCGACGGTGCACCTAAACCCGGCGCCGCTCGACGAGCCACTCGGGCTCTACCTCGTGCATCCGGCATTGCTCGATGGCGCCCTGCAAGGCCTGCTGGCGCTGGTCGCCGCCGCGGAGCCGCAATTGCGCGGCGTCAGCTTCCTGCCCTGGCGCTTCGGTCGGGTCAGGCTCGCGGCGCCGTTCGGGCGCGTGCCGCGCAGCGCCCGGCTGCGCGTCACCCGGCTTGGCACCCGCTCGGCCGCTGCCGACATCGCCTTGTTTGACGCGGCCGGCGCGCTCGTGGCGGATTTGCGCGATTGCTGGTTCCGGCGCGTGGCGTTGAACCGAGTCGCCTCGATCGACGAGCGCGCGATGCGGGTCGATCTGGTGCCGGCGCCCCTGGACGAACCGCCGCCGGCAATTTTCGAGCAGATCGGCGAAACCTTGTCGCGGCTGGCGGAAGCGAGCGAAGGCGATCGCGAGCGCGGCGGCGAACAGGCCCTGCTGCTCGATGCGCTGATCGCCTCGGTGGCGTGGCGTGCGATCCGGGATGCGGCCGCCACCGACGCAGAATTTTCCATTGAGTCATTGATCGCGACGGGCCGCGCGGCCCCGGAATCGGCGGCGCTCTTCGATGGGCTGCTGCGGCTTTTGGCGCGGTTCGGCGCCGCCCGCGCCGACGGACGGGAATGGCGCCTGGTCGCGGACAACGATCTGCCCGAGCCGGACGAAGTCTGGCGCCTGTTATTGGCCGAGGCGCCGACGCTGGTCGCCGAGCTGGCGCTCGTCGCCGCAGCGGCGGAGGACCTGCCGCGCCTGCTGGCCGAGGGGCCGCGCGATGCCGATCGGGCGCCGGGCGACCAGGCGCTCGACGCCTCGCCGGTCAGCGACGCGGGGGTCGGCTTCGTTTGCGAGGCATTGCGCCACATCGCGGCGCGGTGGCCGAAAGGGCGCAAGTTGCGGGTGCTGGAACTCGGCGCGGCCGGCGGCGCGACCCGGCGGGTGCTCGATTGCCTGGCCCGGTCGGGGGTGCCGCTGGCCTATGTCGCCGCCAGCCCCGATCCGGAACAGGCGGCGCGGCTCGCCTTCACCGTCGCCCCGGTGACCGGGGCGATTGTGTGCCGCTGGTCGCCGCAGGACGAGGATGACGGGCTCGCCGGCGAGCGCTTCGACGTGCTGCTGTCGATCAACGCCGGTACGCGCCTGCAACTCGATGCGGCGGCTTTGTCGCGGCTGTGCGGCCGGCTCGCTCCCGGCGGCCTGTTCATCGGCGTCGAGCCGGCCCCCAACCCGCTATGGGCGCTGGTTCTGGGTTGTCGTGGCGGCGAGCCTCCATATCCCGGCGCGACGCTGCGCTCGCGCGCGGAATGGCGCGACGAGCTGATGACCGCCGGTTTCGCCACCGCCGACAGCGGGGAGCTCGCGTTCGGGCCGTGGCCGGGCCTGGGGCTATGGGCGCAGGCGCCGACGGCGGATGCCGCAGCCGCGCCGAAGCCCGGGGCACGCCGGCCGATCAGCCTCGTCGCCGACGACGACGGCGAGGCGGATGCACTGCGCGAGGCGCTGGCCAGCCTCGGCCATGCCGTCGCCACCAGCGACGCCGCGGCGCTTGCCGCGGCCGCCGAAACCGCCGCCGACGAGAGCAACCCTGCGATCGTCGTAACGGTTGGCGCCGATGGCGACGTCGCCGCAGAGGCAGCGCGCGGCCTGGTCCGCCTGGCCCACGTCGCGGCGATGGCGGCGGCTCGGCGGCTGCCGCTGTGGGTGGCGACGAGCGGGGCGCAGCAGGCGGCCGCCGGCAGCCGCATGGGCCTCGTCGGTGCGGCGCTGTGGGGGTTCGCGCGAGTGCTCGTCAACGAAATGCCGGGGCTCGACCTGCACCTTATCGATCTGCCGCCGCAAGCCGCGCCGGCCGAGCGGGCCGGCGCCATCGCGGCGGAACTCGCCGCGGCGGGAGACGAGAGCGAGATCGTGTGGACCTCCGCGGGCCGGCACGTCTTGCGGCTGCGCCGCGGCCTGCCGCCGTGCTGGGCGGAAAGCGGCGAGGCGGTCGGCCTCGCCAGCGAGCAGCCCGGCACGCTCGACGGGCTCGGGTGGAAGCGGGCGCTTCCGCGCCCGGCCGGTGCCGGCGAGATCGAGATCGAGGTGCACGCCGCCGGCCTCAATTTCCGCGACATGATGTGGGCGATGGGCCTATTGCCCGAAGAGGCGCTGATCGACGGGTTCGCCGGCCCGACCTTCGGGCTCGAATGCGCCGGGATCGTGCGCGCGGTCGGCCCCGGGGTGGGCGGGCTTGCGGTCGGCGACCGGGTCGCCGGGTTCGCCCCGGCATCGCTCGCGACGCGGGTGACGACCTCGGCCAAGGCGGTGATCCCGATCCCGCCCGACATCGGCCTTGCCGCGGCGGCAACCGCGCCGGTCGCCTTCGTCACCGTGATTTACGCGCTCGGCACCTTGGCCAATTTAGCGGCGGGCGAGCACGTGTTGATCCATGCCGCCGGCGGCGGTGTCGGGCTGGCCGCGATCCAGTACGCCAAGCACCGGGGCGCGGTCGTGATCGCCACTGCCGGCTCTCCGGTGAAGCGCGCTTTTCTGCGCCGCGCCGGGGCCGACCATGTGCTCGATTCGCGCGATCTGGGCTTTGCCGATGCCGTGCGCGCGATCACCGGCGGAGCGGGCGTCGATGTCGTGCTGAACTCGCTGAGCGGCGAGGCGATGGAAAACAGCATCGCCGTGCTCAAGCCGTTCGGCCGGTTTCTCGAGCTCGGCAAGCGCGATTTCTACTTGAACCGGCGCATCCACCTGCGCCCGTTGCGGCACAACGTTTCGTACTTCGCAATCGATGTTGACCAGTTGCCGATCCAGCGCCCGGACCTGGCCCAGTCGCTGTTGGCCGAACTCGGCGCGGCGATGGCATCGGGCGCGATCCGCCCGCTGGCTCACCGCATCTTCCCGTTTGCCGAGATCGACGAGGCGTTCCGGCTGATGCAGGCATCCGGCCACATTGGCAAGATCGTGCTGGAGCCGCGCGAAAACGACGCCGTGCGGCTGCACCACGCGCCGCCGCCGAGCGTGCGGGCCGACGGCGCCTATCTCGTTACCGGCGGCCTCAGCGGGTTCGGCTTCGAGGCCGCGTGCTGGCTGGTGCAGTGCGGCGCACGCTCGATCGCGCTGATGGGCCGCCGCGGTGCGGACACGCCCGGCGCCGCCTCACGGGTGGCAGAACTGGCCGCCGGCGGCGCCGATATCCGCATCTATGCCGGCGATGTCGCCGAGCGCGCCTCGCTCGCCGCGGTGCTCGAACAGATCCGCGCCCGGCAGGGCCCGCTACGCGGCGTTGTGCACGCGGCCAGCGCGATCGGCGATGGGCTCGCCGCCGATATCGAGGCGGAGGCGGCGGTTGCGATCCTGCGCCCCAAGGTGGCCGGTGCGGTGGCGCTCGACGAACTGACGCGCCACGACCCGCTCGAAATGTTCCTCTTGTTCTCGTCGGCGACGACCCTGCTCGGCGCGCCCGGCCAGGGCGTCTATGTCGCCGCCAACCTTGCGCTCGAGGCTTTGGCGCGACGCCGCCGGGCCGAGGGCCGGCCAGCATTGGCGGTCGCCTGGGGACCGATCGAGGATGCCGGCTATCTCGCCGACCGGCCCGACATCCGCGAGGCGCTGGCGCGCCGCCTCGGCGCCCGGCCGATCCCGGCGGCGCAGGCGCTCTCAGGCCTGGGCGCGATCAGCGCCTCCGGGCTGGCGAGCGCCGCCTTTGCCGAAACCAGCTGGACCGAAGCGCGGCGCTATCTGCCGATCCTCGCCACCTCGCTGTTCGCCGAAATCCGCAGCGAGGCGACATCGTCGCCGTCTGACGATTCGCTGATCGAGCGGCTGGCGGCGCTCGATCCGGGCGAGGCGGTGGCGCTGCTCAAGACCGTCGTCGCCGAAGAAGCGGCCAACATCCTGCGCCTGCCCGCGGCAGGCATCGACCCGCTGCGCCCGCTGTCGGAGCTGGGGATGGATTCGCTGATGGCGGTCGAATTGCGGCTCGCGCTCGAAACCCGGCTGCGCATCGACCTGCCGCTGGTCTCGTTGGCCGAGGGCACCAGCGTCGCCTCGATCGCCGGCCGTCTCGCCGGCGCGGTTTCCGCCCGGCCGCAGGCGAACGAATTGGCGGGGCTTGCCGCCCGCTACGAGGTGACGGAGGATGCACAGTTGGCGGCATTGGTCGAGGACACGGGCGACATGTTCGACCCGGCCGAAGAAAGATCCGCCGCCGCGGAGTAGCGGTTGGAGTCGAGTCGGAACCTCTTTGGTCTGACCGCGCAAGCCAAGGCGCGGTTGCTGGAAAAGCTGGCGGCGGCCCGGCCGGGCGCCGCTGCGTCCGAGCCTGAGGTCGTCGGCGACACAGGCGGCGGCCGGCTCGCCATCACTGAGCTCGACGGCTACCGCGAATTGCGCGTGATCGCCGAAGCCGGCGATTATCTCGGCATCGCCAACCCGTTCTTCCGGATGCACGAGGGGATCGCCGGTGCCGAGACCGTGATCGGCAACCGCACCTACCTCAATTTCGCCTCCTACAATTACATCGGGCTCAACGGCGATCCGCGGATCGCCGCGGCTGCCAAGGCGGCGATCGACCGCTACGGCACATCGGTTTCCGCCAGCCGGCCGGTCTCGGGCGAGCGGCCGATCCATCGCGAATTGGAGGCGGCGCTAGCGCGGCTGCACGGCACCGAGGACGCCGTGGTGCTGGTCGGCGGGCACTCGACCAACGTCACGGTGATCGGGCACCTGCTCGGCCGCAACGACGTGATCGTGCACGATTCGCTGATCCACAACAGCATCGTCCAGGGGGCGATCCTGTCGGGGGCGCGGCGGGTGCCGTTTCCGCACCTCGACCACGCGGCCGCCGACCGGCTGCTGGGCCAGGCGCGCGGTCGTCACGGGCATGCGCTGCTGGTCATCGAGGGCCATTACAGCATGGACGGCGACGTGCCCGACCTCGCCGCCTTCGTCGCGATCGCGCGCAAGCACCGGGCCTGGCTGATGGTCGACGAGGCTCACGCGCTGGGCGTGCTCGGCACGCGCGGCTTCGGCTCGGCCGAGCGGGCCGGCGTCGACCCGCGCGAGGTCGACATCTGGATGGGTACGCTGAGCAAGAGCCTCGTCTCCTGCGGCGGCTACATCGCCGGCAGCCGCGACCTGATCGAGTACCTGAAGCACATGGCGCCGGGTTTCGTGTTTTCGGTGGGGATGGCGCCGGCGGCCGCGGCGACCTCGCTCGCCGCGCTCGACATCCTCGAACGGGAACCCGAGCGGGTCGCCGCCGTCAACGCGCGCGCCGCGCTGTTCCTGCGCCTCGTGCGCGAGGGCGGGCTCGATGTCGGCGGCTCGGTAGGCGCGGCGATCGTGCCGGTCATCACCGGCAGTTCGATCCGCGCCGGGCGCCTGGCGCATGCGCTGTTCGAGCGCGGCATCAATGTGCAGCCGATCCTCTACCCGGCGGTGCCCGAACGGGCGGCGCGGCTGCGCTTCTTTCTGACCGCGGCGCACAGCGAGGACCAGGTCCGCCAGGCGGCCGCCATCCTGCTCGACGAGCACCGCAAGGTCATGGCCGAGCCGACCGACATGATCGCCTTGACGCGCCATCTCGGCCGCCGCATGACCGAGGCGGAATAGGCGATCCGGATTTGGGTGGGCTCAGGGATTGGAGCGGGTGAAGGGAATCGAACCCTCGTCGTAAGCTTGGGAAGCTTCTGCTCTGCCATTGAGCTACACCCGCGTCCCGCAACGATGATAGGGCAAAGACGCGGCCGGCGAAAGCCGCCGTCGTGCCCGACGCACGCTCAGTCCGCGCCGTTGAGCGGGCAGGGCTGCGCCGGCGTGCACCAGCGCTCCAGCTGGACCGTCAGCGGCAGGTAGTAGACCCGCACCTCCATCGCCAGCGGCATCAGCCTTGCGTCGCTGGTCATGGTCAGCGTCACCGGGCGCGGCGCGCTGTCGGGGTCGCCGTCCTCGCTGGTCTCGCCCTTGAAGCCGGCGATCGGCCGCAGGGTCAATGCCAGATGGACCCGCCCGTCGCGCCGCCCGGGCAGGACCCGGGCGACGACGTCGAAACGGCGGGCGCCGTCATAGGCAGGGACCGTAAAGGCATCGACGTGCCGTCGCAGTTCCTCGCGGATCGCGGCCAGGGCGCCGAGCGGGTCGATCACATTGCGACGGAATTGCGTGGCAAGCGGCGGCTTGCGGCTGGTGTCCCGCGGCCCGCGCTCGGCCAGCGTCGCCCCGCCGGCGGCGACGAAATGCATGCTCAACACCCGATCCTTGCGCTTGCGCAGATCGTAGCGGGCCTCGAAATCCGCCGGCGCCGGCGGCGCCGTGCCGTCGATCCGCCCGGCGCCGGTCGCCGTCGCGCGGAAATGCGTGACCAGTCGCGGCAAGCCCTGGGTGCGGATCGCGATCTCGTCGCGGTAGGCACCCCCCTCCTGATGCACCGAGAGGCGCAGTTCGGCCGCCGGCAATCCTGCCCAATAAACGCGGTAGAGCGCGGCGGCATCCTCGGCCCGGGCGGGGGCGGCAAGCGCGAAAGCGAGCAGCAACGCCGCCGGAGCCGTCTTGAGGGTTGGCGACACGACGGCAGCTTCTCCTTCACCCTCCCGCAAACGGGTCCGTCCCTCTCCCCACAGGCGGGGCGAGGGGCGGGGTGACGGGCGAATTCGGCTTAGTGCAGACGCGCGATCCCCAGCGCCTCGCCGAAGCGGTTGGCGCAGTCGAGCGGGTTGCCGTATTTGCGGTGCACCGCGGTGTGGTGGGCGCAGGCGAGCAACAGCCGGTCGCGGTCCCAGCCCTGGTTCTTGCCGTAATCCTCGATCAGGACCTGGCCGATCTCCTGGTTGTGCGGGTCGTTGCCCATCCGCGCCGACAGCAATGCCAGGTGCTGCACGAGCGGCGCGCGGTCGGAGAAGCGGTCGAGATAGGCGCGGGTCCAGGCGACGCTGTCCGGCCCGTTCAAGGCCAGCACCGCGGCATCGACATTGGCAAGAATTTCCTCCGGCGACAGCCGGTCGGCCCCTGCGGCCGCGCGGATCTCGACGCGCTCGGCGTCGCCGATGCCCTGCTGGTGTCCGGCGGCGCGGTTGAGATACGAGGCCGCCAGATACAGCAGCTTCAGTTGCTGCTTGTGCTCGAAATTATCGAAATACCAGCCGAGCGTGTTGAGGTATTCGAAGCAGTGCTGCGGCAATGAGAAATTATTGACCCCTTTGGTTTCGAGGATCACCTGCGCATCGGCGATCTGCATCGCATCGAGGATGCGGCGCGGGCTCTTGCCGGCTTCGAGCAGGCGGGTCAGCACCTCGAGATATTTGGGTTCGGGCTGACGGATGAGGGCGTCTTCGAGTTCGCGCGCCTCCGCCTCCGACAGCGGCGCCTTGTTGCCGGCGAGGATCGCCAGCTCCTCCTTCGACGCGCCGCCATAGGGGATCGCCGACACCGTCTGCTTTTCGAGGAAGATCTTGATGACGTTGCACGCCATCTCATAGGTCGAATACCAGCGGGGGCCGACCGCGATGTCGAGCGCCCCGGCATAGATCACGTTGTGCGCGTCTTCCCAGCCGAGGGCGTTGCCCAGCTCGACCGTGGCGCGGGCGCGGAACGCCTTGTGCCCGGTCGTGTACGAGCGGTTGTAGAGGGCGCGGTCCTGCACGTCCATCAGCCCGGCGTGACACAATTGGGCCAGCACCGCCTTGCGCTCGGCCGGGTTTTGCATCAGCCCGAGGAAGACGCGGTAGGCCTCGATCACATTGCCGCGGTGGACCAGGGTCATCCAGTGGTCGAGACGCTCGCCGAGCGGCCCGTCGAGCGTCTGCGGCTGCTGGTCGGGCCAGACCACCTCCGGCATCGGCGGCGGACCCGGCGGCATCGACCAGCCCGGCGCCCGCGCGTAGTGGCCGGGCGCCTTCAAAATCTTCTGGTTCCAGATGTCGAGCCCGGTCGGGATGTACCAGATCGTCTGCGCCAACGGCAGAGCGGCACAATCCTGCGGCACCAGCTTCGCCAGGTTCAGCGCGGCGCGCGCCGACAGGAGGCAATGGTCGTTGTTGACGAAATTGACGTAGCCGTCGTCGATCCGCTCGTGATACGGCACATGGGTATAGGGCGCGTGGATGCGCACGCCCTCGGCCACGATCTCGGTCATCGGCCGCTGCCGGCGCACGAGATCGTAATACACATCGCTCGCACCCTTCTGGTCGCGCGCCAGGATGCGCTCCTCCAGCGCCGCGTAGAGCGCCTCGGGCTTGGGTTCGTTTCTTAGCGCTTCCTGTGCGGGCATCCCGAAACTCCTCGTACAGTCTTATCCATGCCGTTTCAGCATGCGCCGAAATACCGGGCGCAGCAACGGCGGCGGCCCCGGTTTCCGGCGTTTGCGGGGTGGCAATGCGCCGGGAGCATGGCGCCGTGCAGGCTCAAACCACTGCCGATTACCGGTCGAACCACGGCCATTCGGCGCCGCCGGGATGGGTGACGGCGCCCTTGTCGGCCTGCCCGACCTGGGCCGCGTATTTGGCCAGAAGCCCGGCCTTGTGGCGCGGCGCTGGGGGTCGCCAGCCCGCCCGGCGCGCCGCCAGTTCGGCATCGTCGAGCAGCACATCCATGCGCCGCGCCGCCGCGTCGATGCGCACCGTATCGCCGTCGCGCACCAGCGCGAGCGGGCCGCCGACCGCCGCCTCGGGCGCGACATAGCCGACGCAGATGCCGCGGGTCGCGCCGGAAAACCGCCCGTCGGTGACGAGCGCAACCTTTTCTCCCATCTGCTGGCCGTAGATCAGCGCCGTCACCCCGAGCATCTCGCGCATGCCGGGCCCGCCGGCCGGGCCTTCGTTGCGGATGATCAGAACCTCGCCGGCGCGATAGGCGCGCGTTTCGACCGCGCGGGCGCAATCCTCCTCGCACTCGAACACCCGCGCCGGCCCCTCGAACGCGAGGGTCTTGAGCCCGGCCAGCTTGAGCAAGGCGCCGTTCGGGCACAGGTTGCCCTTGAGCACGGCGAGGCCGCCATCGGGCGCCAGCGCCGCCGCGGCGGCGCGCACCACCGCGCCGTCCGGCAATGCCGCCTCGCCATATGCCTCGGCCAAGGTCGCACCGGTCACGGTGAGGCAGGTGCCGTCCATATGCCCGCCGTCGAGCAAGGCACGCAGGATCACCGCAGTGCCGCCGATATCGTGCACGTCTTTGGCGGTGAAGCGCCCGCCCGGGCACAGATCGGCGATCAGCGGCGTGCGCTCGAACACCCGCGCCACATCGTCGAAACCGAAGGCGATGCCGGCCTCGTGCGCAATCGCCGGGATGTGCAACGCGGCATTGGTCGAGCCGCCGGTGGCAGCGACGACGGCGCAGGCATTTTCGAGCGCCGCGCGGGTCACGATGTCGCGCGGCAGGGGCCCGCCGTCCGCGACCGCCTGCATCACGATCGCGCCGGCGCGGCGGGCATAGGCGGCGCGCTCGGCGTAGACGCCGGGGATCATCGACACGTTGGGCACGCTGAGCCCCAGCGCCTCCGACACCATCGCCATCGTGTTGGCGGTGAACTGCCCGGCGCAGGCACCGACCGAGGGCAGGCAGGCGCGCTCCAGCCGGGCCAACGTCGCCTCGTCCATCGCCCCGGTCAGCACCGCGCCGACCGCCTCGTAGGAATCGAGGATGGTCACCTGCTTGCCGGCGAACCGGCCGGGCAGCGCCGCCCCGCCGTAAACGAACACCGAGGGCACGTTGCACCGCACCATGCCCATCATCACGCCGGGCAGCGTCTTGTCGCAGCCGCCGAACCCCACAAGCCCGTCATAGGCGAGGCCGTGCACCACCGCCTCGATCGAATCGGCGATCAGCTCGCGCGACACCAGCGAGAATTTCATGCCCTCGTGGTTCATGCCGATGCCATCCGACATCGAGATCGTCGTGAACTCGCGCGGCGTGCCGCCGGAATTGGCGACGCCCTCCTTGGCGGCGTCCACCTGGAACCCGTGGGTCATGTTGCACGGGGTCTGCTCGCCTTTCATGCTGACGACGCCGATCATCGGCTTTTCGATGTCGTCGTCGCCAAGCCCCATCGCGCGCATGAAGGCGCGGTGCGGGGTGCGGGTCAGCCCGTGCCTGGTGACGTCGGACCTGAGGGATTTCATCGCCGTTCCCTTCGCCGTCCGGTTGGGACGGGAACAGTATCGAACCGCGCCGTGCCCGGCAGAAGAGGAAATCCCTTCGAGGGGGCTAGAACCGGGCGTGCAGATCGTACCAGCTGTGGGTCCTGCGTCCGGTCGCATGCCGGCGCAGCCGGGCGCCGACCCGCGACCACCAGCGGCCGGCGCAGCGCCCGCCGAACCCCAGCGTGTTCTGATAGGCGATCAGCCGCCGCATCTCCCGGATCGTGTCCTCGATGGCGAGCCATTTGCCCGGGGTTTCCTCGCCGAACGGGCCGCTGCTTTCCGTGACATGCCGATAGTGGACCGCCCGCCCCTCCTGTTCCAGGAACACGCCGCCGAGGCGCTCGAGCAATGCCTGATCGACATATTTGAAGTTGCGGTAGCCGAGCACCCACAGATATGCCAATTCGGTGAAGGCTTTCTCGAAGGTGGCGTGCCCGGAAGTGACGGTCGATTCCAGCGACAGATAGCGCGGCCGCGCGCCGACACGCTGCAAATCCTCGACGCACGCCATGTCCATGCCTTCGATGTCGATCTTCATGTAGTAGGGGATGCCGTAAGTGCCGACGATGTCGGCAAAGCGCACCGCCTCCACGGTAACGAGGTCGCTTTCCGCCCCGGCCCTGGCGTTGCGCTCCATGAACTCCCGGTCGATGGTGCCCCACACGCTCATCTTGCGGTTGATGGCGAAGCTGACCTCGCCGGGTTCGCGAGCCACCGCCCGGTCGACGATGACCATCCGGCCGTCGCGGATTTCGCGGGCAAACCGTGCGCGCAGGCGCGGCACGATCAGCGGATTGGCCTCGACGCCGACGACGCGGAAGCCGCGCCTTAAATAGAATTCCGCATCCTCGCCTTCATGCATCCCAACATCGTAGATGAGGCCGTCGTCGCGGTACTCATTTGCCATTACGCGTTCCTTGAAACGGTGCAACTCGCGCAGCCTCTGCTGCTGCATCGCAGCAACAGGCGGCGGAATCGAAGAATTTGCTGCGGTCACCGGCGCCGAAGAGCTGCCCCAGCGGCAGCGAAATGCCGTCGCGAAGCCGATCGTCGGAAAAATCGGACACTGCAATATTAACTTGCGTCGGATGTTTGCAACGCAATATCGGCGCTCAAGCCTCCCAGGGCGCCGACCCCGTCCGTAAACGCCGCGCGCCGGCGCCCCGGTTCCGCCGCCGTCCCGCTCGGCAGCGGTTAATGGCAAAAAAAGCCCCTCTCCCCGCAGGCGGAGAGAGGGGCGGCGGCCGGTTCTACTTCGCGTATTTGCCGCCGATCTGCGGGGTGATGTCGGGATAGGCGCCGGCTTCGCGCTTGGTCGCGGCCTCGTGCATCTGCAGCCGGGTCCTGCGCTCCCATTTGCGCTTCAGCTCGTCCTTGACGTTGAACGACAGGCGCCCGAGCCCCTCGGTTTCGAGCTCGATCTTGTCGCCGTCCATGAACGGGTTGAGCCCGCGATGGTTGGTGCCGGTGGCGATGATGTCGCCGGGCTCCAGCGCGTGGATCGACGACAGCCACTCGATGCAGCGCGGGATTTTGTGCCCCATGTCGTCGGTGTTGAAGTTCTGCATCAACGCGCCGTTGTTCCACAGCCGGATCTGCAGTTTCTGCGGATCCTTGATCTCGTCGGCGGTGACGAGATACGGGCCGATCGGGGCAAACGTGTCGCGCGACTTCATCTGGAAGAACACGTTGCCCGGCGGCGGCAGGCCGCGCGCCGAACCGTCGATGAAGTTGGTGTAGCCGAAGACGTAATTCATCGCGTCGGCGGCCTTGACGTGCGAGGCGCGCCGGCCGATGACCACCGCCATCTCGGCCTCGCCCTCGAAAATCGTCGCCGGCACGTCGGGCAACACCATCGTGTCGCCGTGGCCGATGATCGCGCTTGGGCTTTTGTGGAAGGCGTTGATCGGCGCCGGCGCGCTGCGCGTGCCGTCTTCCATGTAGTTGACCGCCATGCAGTCGATGGTTTTCGGCCCCGGCAGCGGGGGCCGGATGCGAACGCTCGCCAGCGGCACGCCGCTGCCGCTCGCGACCGCGGCTTCGAGCTTCGGCCGATAGGCGGCCCAGCGCTCGATCAGCCCGTTCATCAGGTCGCCCGGCCCCGTGTGCGGGATATCCCGCACGACGGAAGACACGTCGACGACGGCGTCGCCCTTCAGCACGCCGAGCTTCCAGTCATCGAAATAAAGCAATTTCATGTGGTGCTCCCTCGCCCGTCTTTTGCGCCTGTCGAGGCAGGCAGACCTCCCCGCCGGCGTCACGGCCGGAGCTTATACCGCTTCCCCGTGCGGCGAGAACCGCGTTGTTGGCCGCCGGCCGGCGGGTTGATGGCGCCGGCACGCCGATTGCCAATCCGCGGCCTCGCCGATTATGGTGACCGGATAAACAAGACCGGATCGGGCGGGCGCCCGGAACCAGCCGGTCGAGCAGGGGGGATGCAATGCTGGAGTTGCTCGAACGCCAGACCCGGCTGACGGCCAATCAATGGAAGATCGTGGTCGCCGCCATCCTCGGCGATATGCTCGATTTCTTCGATTACTTCCTGATCGGCTTTGTACTTGCCTTTGTCGTCGGCGGTTGGCACCTGACCTACGGCGAGTCGGCGATGATCCTGTTGTCGGCCGGCCTCGGCGCGGTGCCTGGCGCGTTTTTCTGGGGCTGGATGGCCGACAAGATCGGACGGCGCAAGGCGTTTATCGGCACCGCGCTGAACTTTTCGGTCGCCACCGGCATCATGGCGCTAACCCCGGATTCGGGCGGCTGGATCTTCCTGACGGTCCTGCGGTTTTTTGTCGGCTTCGGGGTCTCCGGGCTGTTTACCGTCGATCAGGCGCTGGTGCAGGAATTCGTGCCGACGCACAAGCGCGGCTGGGTCGGCGGGCTGGTTACCGCATGCCTGCCGCTCGGCCTTTTCCTTGGCGCGGTGCTCGGCAAATGGCTGGAGCCGCATGTCGGATGGCGCGGGCTGTTCGCGATTGGGCTGCTGCCGGCGTTCCTGACCCTCTTGATCCGCGTCTGGGTGCCGGAATCGCCGCGCTGGCTGATGCGCCATGGCCGCTACGATGAGGCGCGGCGCGCCCTCGCCTGGACATTGCAGGTCGACCCGGAGACGATCGAGCTTCCCACCGTCGTCGAAGAGGCCCCGCACACGCCTTGGCGCGAGCTGCTCAAATACCCGAAGAACCTGGTCATCTGCACGCTGATCAACCTGAGCCAGACCGGCGGCAACGGCCTGCTGCTGTGGGTCGTGACCCTGTTCGTGCTGATCATCAAGATCACCCCGCAGCAAGCCTCCGGGCTGGTGATCTGGCTGAGCCTTTCGGGGTTCCTCGGCCGCCTGTTCTTTTCCTATCTGTCGGATGCGATCGGGCGTCGGCCCTCGGGCCTGATCATCGGGGTGGGCGGCGGCATCCTGCTGGCGCTCGCCGGGTGCTTCTACAACTGGTTCATCGGCGGCGTTTCCGTGTTTTTCCTGCTGGTGACGATCCAGCGCTTCTTCGGCGACGGCAGCTATGCGGTGATCGGCCCCTATTCGGCCGAGATCTGGCCGGCGCCGCTGCGCGCCAGCGGCATGGGGTTCGGCTATGGTCTGGGCAATTTCGGCAAGGTGCTGGGGCCGCTCGGGCTGGCCGTGATCGTCGGCACCTCGAACTTCGTCAAGCCGCAGGCCTCGCTTGACGCCATCCTGCCGGCGATGCTGTTCCTCGGCTTCTGGTACCTCCAGGCCGGGCTCGTGTTTTGGTTCTTCGGCACCGAGACGCGGGGCCGCTCGATCGAGGAAATCGACGCCGAGATGACCAAAAGCGCTGCCCGCGCCGGCGCCGATTAGCGGGGCATCGTCCGGTCGCCGGCGACAGCCCCGGACGACCCCGCTTCGCGCGCCGCGGCGCGTTTGCTAACCTGCGCGATCGGGCCGTTCGGCCGGGGGAGGACACAGATGCAAATCGCCAAAATCCGCGGCATCGAGCTTCGCTACGAGGTGCTCGGCGAGCGCGGCCCGTTCATCGCATTGCAGCCCGGCGGGCGCCGCGGTGCGGTGTCGGTGCGGCCGCTCGGCGAAAAGATCGCCGAGGCCGGATATCGCGTTGTCGTCTACGACCGCCGCAACACCGGCGGCTCCGACATCGCGATCGAAGGCGACAGCGAAAACGTCGTCTGGGCCGAGGATTTGCACGAATTGTTGAAGAGCATCGACGCGCTGCCGGCCTATATCGGCGGCAGCTCGTCGGGCTGCCGGCTGGCGATGATCCTGACCCTGCGCCGCCCCGAGGATGTGCGCGGCCTGTTGTTGTGGCGGGTCACCGGCGGGGCCTATGCCGCCAGGCATTTGTCGAACCAGTACTACACTTCGCATATCGAGGCGGCGCAGCGGGGCGGCATGGCGGCGGTGTGCGCCATGGAGCACTGGACCGAGGTCATCAATAACAACCCGAAAAACCGCGACCGGCTGATGGCGCTGGAGCCGCAGGATTTCATCGCCCGCATGACCCGCTGGCGGCAGAGCTTCGACGCCGGTTCGGAGCACACGGTGATCGGGCTGTCGCCCGCCGATCTGCGCGCGATGACGGTGCCCGCCTGCGTCATCCCCGGCAACGACCGGGTCCATCCGCGCACCCCCGGCCAGGTCGCGCACCGGCTGATGCCGAACAGCGAGTACCACGAGGTCTTGCCCGAGGACCGCATGGATGTCGATGTCGCGTTCGAGGATTGGGACGCGAAAGAGGGGTTGCTCGCCGCGATCTTTATCGATTTCCTGCGGCGCCAGCAGCGGCGCTAGGCGGCTCTGACGCCGGCCCCGGGGAAACGGGGCGAGTTCGGCGATCCTGGCCGCCGCCCGCCCAGCGAGACAATGTCCGCACGCTGCCGTCGCGCGATCTCGGTCATGGTGGCGCCGGCTGACCGCAGCGGGGCAAAGCCAGGAGGCTTTCCGGGTGTAGCTGGTCGGCGGCGGTCTTGAGGTATTTGCCGCCGTATTTGCTGACCGCGATCACGACGTCCCAGTCGCGCCCGGCGCGGCGGATGAAAAAGGCCCAGTCTCCGGCCTCGATGCCGGCGATCGCCTCCTCTTGGCTGATCTGCCAGCGCGACCCGTCGCGGTTGACCCCGCCGATCCGGCGCAGGCGCTGGTGATGGTTCATCCGGTCGCTCGGGGTGACGCAGCAGATCTGGTGACGCGATGTCATCGCGGGGTCGCTCTGCGCCAAATCGGTCGGGCAGGAAGAGTTAACACAACCTTATTCGCGCCGGAATGTCACGACCAGCACATCGCGGTGGCCGGGCCGGGCCGGGTCGAGCGGCGACACCGGCGTCACCCCGTGGTAGACCCGGTTGTCGTCGGTGAACGCGGCATCCATCGGGTCGGTCAGGGTAAAGCTGCCGAGTTCGCACTTGCCAAGGTCGTGGATCGTGGTCTCGCCGCTGGCGATGTTGATGCGGTTGACCAGGAGCACCAGCACCCAATCGACGCCGTCGCGGTGCATTCCCTCCGGGGTCGGCTTGCCGGCCCGGCCCGGCCGTGCCTCGATGCGGAACTGATGGATCTCGATGTGCCACGACGCCGGGCGCACATCGGCGGGGGTCAGGCGGGTGAACAGCTCCCGGCACGTGCCGAGGATCGCGCGCAAAACCGGGTGGGCGCCGATCGCGTCGGACACCGGCTCGAACCAGCGCTCGATGCCGCCGTTGAGGGGGTTGTAGTCGCGGCTCTGGTAATGCGGCTGGTGCGGCTTGCGCACGATGCCTTCGGCGGTGCCGCGGAACGCGGCAAAGCGGCGGCGGCGGTAGCGCCCGCCATCGGCCATGAAGGTATCGACGCCGAGGTCGTTCCAGCTTTCGGCGAAACCGTTCCAATCGGTGAGGCCGGCGGATTCGAGCAGCGCTTTCATCGCCGGCCCGCGCACAAAGGCGAAACCCTCGGCGCGGATGGCTTCGGCAATCGTGGCGAGGGTATCGTTCATCGTCGCATGTCCCGGTTGTGTCAATAGGCGGTCAGGCCGCCGTCGAGCGCCAATACCTGGCCGGTGATATAGCTCGCTTGCGGGCCGAGCAGATAGCGCACTGCCGCGGCCATTTCCGCCGCATCGCCGAAGCGGCGGAGCGGGATGCGGTTGAGCATCAGCGCGCGCCGCTCCGGGACGGCGAGCGAGGGCGCGCGCGTCTCGGTCTCGGTCGTGCCCGGCGCGATCGCGTTGACCCGAATGGCGTGCGGCGCCCATTCGATCGCCAGGATGCGGGTCATGTGCGCGATCCCGGCCTTGGCGACGCCGTAGGCGATCGTATTCGGGAAGCCGACCAGGCCGTGCGTCGAGGCAACGCTAACGATCGCGCCCGGCCGACCGGCCGCGATCAGGTGCCGACCCAATTGCTGGCACATGAAAAATGTGCCGGCGAGGTTCACCGTTAAGGAGGTATCCCATTCGGTGCGGGTGATCTCGGTCGCCGCCCGGGTCATCGGGATGCCGGCGTTGTTGACGAGCGCGTCGATCCCGCCGAGCGCTTCCGCGGCCGCCGCGAACCCGGCCTCGACGCTGCCTTGCACCCGCAGGTCGAGCGCCACCGCCGCGGCCCGCGCGCCCTTTGCCTCGATCGCGGCGACCGTGTCGGCAAGCGCGGCGGTGTCGAGGTCGGTGACGGCGACGTCGAACCCGTCCTCGGCGAGGCCAATCGCGGTCGCCGCACCGATGCCGTAGGAGGCGCCGGTGACGAGCGCGGTGCGGCGGCGTTCTGACCCGGTCGTCGGCATGGCATCCTCCCCTCACCGAAACGGCCAGTGTAGCCCAATTTCACCCGGCTTGAGCGCCGGCCGTATCTGCCGCACGATGCTGGGCGCCGGCGCGAATGATGGAGGCGGAGCGATGAGCGACGACGATCTCGATTTTGCCGCGGCGCTGCGGCGGGCCGGGCTCACCATCCCGCCCGAGCGGGTGGCGGCGATGCGCGAGGCCTATCGCGGCATGCAGCGATTGCTGGCGGTGCTCGACGACCCGCTTGCCTACGAGGACGAACCGGCGCAATTGCCGCGCTACGACCGCGGGGCGCCGTCATGAACGCGAACCAGCCGCTGCCGACCCTGGCCGAGGCGGGCCGGCTGATCGCCTCGGGCGAGGCGTCGCCGGTGGAACTGACCGAGGCCGCGCTCGCCCGGGCCGCTGCGCTCAACGACCGGCTCGCAGCCTTCATCGAGATCACCGCCGAGCGCGCCCGCGCCGCCGCGCGGCGGGCCGAGCGCGAGATCGCCGGCGGCCGCCGGCGCGGCCGACTGCACGGCATCCCTTACGGGCTAAAGGACATTTACGACGCCGCGGGGCTGCGCACGACAGCGCATTCGCGGCTGCTGCTCGACAATGTCGCGGCCGCCGATGCGGAAACGACCGCGCGGCTCGAAGCCGCCGGCATGATCCTGATCGGCAAGCTTGCGACGCACGAATTCGCCACCGGCGGACCGGCCTTCGATTTGCCGTTTCCGCCGGCGCGCAACCCCTGGAACACGGCGCATTTCACCGGCGGGTCGAGTTCGGGCTCGGGCGCGGCGGTGGCGTCCGGCATCCTGCCGCTGGCGATGGGTTCGGATACTGGCGGCTCGATCCGCGTGCCGGCAGCCTATTGCGGCACGGTGGGGCTCAAGCCGACCTACGGCAGGGTCAGCCGGCGCGGCGTCGTGCCGCTGTGCTACAGCCTCGACACCTGCGGGCCGTTGACCTGGACCGTCGAAGACGCGGCGCTGGCGTTGCAGGCGCTTGCCGGGCACGACCCGCGCGACCCCGGCTCGGCCGATGTGCCGGTGCCGGATTACGCGACCGCCTTGCGCCACGGCGTCGCCGGGTTGCGCATCGGCTATGCCAAGGGCTTCAACGACGATGGCAAGGTTGCCGCCGAGCAGGCGGCGGCGCTCGATGCCGCCGCGGCGCTGCTGGCCAAGCTCGGAGCCGAGGTGATCGAGGTGGCCTTGCCGCCCAACGACCATTTCCAGGCCTGCGCGCGAACAATCTCGCACAGCGAGTCGTTTGCGATCCACGCCGAGGACCTCAAGACCCGGCCCGAGCTTTATGCCCGCGTGACGCGCGAGCGGCTGACCCTCGGCGCCTTTATCACCGCCCGGCAATACGTCCAGGCACAGCGATTGCGCCGCATCCTGACCCGCCGGGTCGACACCCTGTTCGAGCGCTGCGACGTGCTGTTGACCGCGGTGATCCCCGGCCCGGCGCCGCTGCTCGAGGAGACCGACACCAGCCCGTGGCGCAGCGCGCAGCCGCTCGCTTCGGTGTTCAACGTCACCGGCCACCCGGCGCTGGCGCAGCCCTGTGGGTTTGCCGCCAATGGCTTGCCGCTCTCGGCGCAATTCGTCGGCCGCGCGTTCGACGAGGCGACGGTATTGCGCGTCGGGCATGCCTATGAACGGGCGGCCGGCTGGACCGCAAGACGCCCGGCGCTCGCCGGCCTGAGCGGATAGCGCACGGCCGAAGGGTTCGGCCGCGCGGAACCGCGACGACGGCGGGAATTTTATGATCACCGGGAAGCGCCGGGGCGTGATAGAGTCGGGCGGTCTCTTCCGATCAGGTGGGTGCGGCGATGATGCTCGGCACCTCAATTGCGGTCGGGTCCTGGGAACGCGCCGAAACGGCGGGCCTCGCTGCGGATGGGTGGCGGTGAACCGGCGCCCGCCGCATCGCCCCAATTGGGTGGCCGCGTGGGCAAATCGCATCGACCGGGCGGCCGGCGAGGTCAACCCGTTCCTGATCGTGATCGCGATCGGCCTGTTCGTGCTGAACCTGATCAGCTTTGCCCTATTGTCGGCCAATCGGCCGCTGGTGAGGCGCCTGCCCGGCGCCGCCGCCGAGGCCGCGCCGGGTCCGCCGACCGCCGGCCCGGCGGTGCGGCTCGGCGGTCTGCAATAGGAACCGGCCGAGCCGCGCCCCGCGGCTTCAGTTCAGCCCGTAAAGCCGCACCACGTTGTCGTGCACGATCTTTTTCTGCGTGCTCGACGAGAACCCGGCGAGGTTCTGTTCGAGCGTCTTGCGCGAGTTCGGCCAGATGCAGTCGGGGTGCGGGTAGTCGGCGCCCCAGATGATGTTGTCTTCGCCGATCAGGGGCACGATAGGTTCGAGATATTTGTCCTGCTGGTAGGTGACGAAGCCCTGCCGGCGGAAATAGTCGCTGGGCTTCATCTTGAAGCCGAGGCTGCGGGCACGGTCGTGATATTCGGTGTCGCAGCGGTCGAACACGTAGGGCAGCCAGGTCACCCCGGATTCGCCGAGCACGAAATTGAAATCGGGATATTTTTCGCAGGCACCCGAGGCCAGGATCGAGGCCAGCACCTCCATCGTGTCGAGCTGAAACAGGGTCGAGCGCACCAGGCGCCACTGGGTGAAGACCTCTTTTTCCATGTCGGGGTTGTCGGGCGCGCGCACCGCCTTGAACCCGGTCGAATGGAACGAGATCGGGAATTTGCACTCGGCCGAGGCTTCCCACAGCGCGAACCAGTCGGGGTGGTAAAGCGGCGGCGACATGCGCTTGAAGGCAAGGTCGCCGCCCTTCAACCCCATCTTGGCGCAGCGCCTTACCTCGGCGGCTGCGGTTTTCGGGTCGGTATTGGGGATGATCGCCAGCGGGAACACGCGGTTGGCGTCGGCGCGCTTGGCGAAATCGGCAACCCAGTCGTTGTAGGTGCAATCGACCCAGGTGCGCAATTCGGCGCTGTCGATCAGGTCGTTGACCATCAGGCAGCCATAGACGACCTCTTTTTCCAATTCGTCGCGGTCGAGATCGGCGATGCGCAGTTCCGGGGTGGTCGGCCGCGGCCTGGCGCCCGGAAAGGAATTCCACTCGAAGCCGAGATCGGCCATCTCGTCGATATGGTCGAACGAGCCGCGCGTGTACGGCAGGAAGCCGGGCCCGACGCCGTTCCACATGCCGCGGTCGACATCGTCGACGAACCAGTGCTGGCCGTCGTTGCGCTCCTCGACCCGCGGCGTCAGCTTCTGCCACTTTTGCGGCGCCTGCGACGACCACAGATCGGTCGGCAGGTAGGTCAGGTCGATGTGGTTGTCGCCGGAAATGAGCTTGTGCTGCATCAGGGGCTCCTCTGAAGCGCGGATCGTAGCGCTATCGTATTATCGCCTGGGGCACGCCGCCACCCGAAATGCTGTCATTCCCGGCATGCGCTGGTGTGGTGGGGTGACGTTTTCAAGGCCTTGCAGGTGGTGGCTGCGGCGGCACTGTGGCGCAGCACCATGAAGCCGTCGGGCGCATTGGCCGGCT
>JASHNY010000081.1 GCA_030041385.1 Alphaproteobacteria bacterium | reverse complement strand
GACGCAGCGGCCGCGGGTGGCCGGCTCTGCGCAGGGTGCGCGCCCATGCCAGCGACGCACTGACATAAGTCGCCGCCTGAGCCAGCAGGGCGAGGAGGAACCAGCTCGGCCGAAGCGCCGCAACCAGCCGCGCAAACTCTTTCAAAGTTCCGAGATGGACAACGACGAGCACGATCCCCGCGAGGGTCAGCAGCCCGGAGATCCACGGCGCAAGCCGGCGCTGAGCCGCGCTGCCGGAATACCGGCGTCGGCCAAGCGCCCGCGGCGCCCGAGGGCGTTGAGGATCGAGCGCCGCCCGCGCCATCGAACCGGTTTGTGCGGGTTCAGTACTGCTGGTGCGTCGCGATGTTTTCGCTCGGGCCGAGCTGGCGCGGCTGGAAGCCCGAGAGCGGCCAATCAACCGGCTCCCCGGCCCTTGCTCCGACCGGTGCGTGCACCCGAACCAGTTCCTGCCACAAGCTTCGGATGCTGTGACAGGTCGTCTCGTGCACATATACGTGGTTGGCCTGGTCAAAGCCGATCAGGGCAGCTTCCGGGTCCTTGCAGACCGCCTGAAACGCGCGATTGATCGTCTGCAGGCAGCTGGCCAGCCGGTGCTCGTCGAGCCGCGTGTTGCGGATCAGCGCGCCGATGCTGACCGCATGCAGCGGGATGGCGGCCTCGCTCCCCGGCTCGTCGCGCGCCAGCTCAAGGAAAACGTGCGTGGCCGCGAAATCTCCCTTCAGCAGATCAAAAATGGCGACCGCCTCCTCCAGGGTGCAGGGAGCCAGCGCAGAGGCGGGAACGGGCGGCGAGGTCGGCGCGGCCGAGATGAGCCCCAACAAATCGCGCTCAAGCCTAGCGACAAGCCAGCGGCGAACCTCAATCGGCGCCGATTTCAGGTCTTCGATGGTCAATGTAAAACCGGTCACGATCGCCCTCCTCTTCGGAACCGAGCGAAAGCTTGCCGCAGCCGATGAGAAGCGGCCTTGATTCACATCAACGCGCCGGATTGACCGCTTGGGGATGATCCGTCTCCGAAGAAACCGCTCCGGCGATGCTGGAGTCGCTTGTTTCGTTGAAGGCGGCGGGCCGTGGAGCAACATGCCGAGGTATTGACGGGCGGCACCTGGCGGCAGCCTGTTCCAGGCTGGCGGGACCTGGTCGCGACCTTGCTGGTGCTCGGCGTCGTGATCCTGATCGGCATCGGCACGCACCAGATGGTGGCGCCGTTCGCGGTCGAGCATCAGCCGGCAATCTCGCTGTCGCCGGCCGCGCTTCCGCTCTACACGTTGCGCACGGTGCTGCGCATGCTGGCGGCGATGTCGGCGTCGCTGTTCTTCACCTTTACCTACGCGACGTTGGCGGCGAAGAGCCGGCGCGCCGAGATGGTGCTGATCCCGATCCTCGACGTGCTGCAATCGGTGCCGATCCTCGGCTACCTGTCGTTCACGGTGGCGTTTTTTGTCGCGTTGTTTCCCGGCAACGTGATGGGGCCGGAGCTGGCGGCGATCTTCGCGATTTTCACCAGCCAGGCCTGGAACATGGCGTTCAGCTTTTACCAGTCGCTGCGCACGATCCCGACCGATCTCGACGAGGCAAGCCGCAGTTTTCGGGAGTCGGGCTGGCAGCGCTTTTGGCGTCTCGAAGTGCCGTTTGCGATGCCGGGTCTCGTCTGGAACATGATGATGTCGATGTCCGGCGGCTGGTTCTTTGTCGTGGCGTCGGAGGCGATCGCGGTCGGCGATCTGCAGATCGCCCTTCCGGGCGTCGGGTCATACGTCGCCAAGGCCATCGCACAACGCGATCTCGCCGCAGTCGGCTGGGCGATCTCGGCGATGACGGTCGCGATCCTCCTCTGCGACCAGTTGGTGTTTCGGCCGATGGTGACGTGGGCCGACAAGTTTCGCTTCGAACAGACCGCGGCGCAGATCATTCCGCGGAGCTGGGTGCTCGACCTGTTTCGGCGATCCGGCTTGATCGCAGCCGTCAGCGGGCCGCTGGGCGCGGCGATCCGGCATGGCGCGAGAGCACGGTTCTCGATCTTGCCAGGCAGGACTGCGACCGGGCTGCTGCCGCGCGGGGTCGGCGACGCGCTTTGGCTCGGGCTGGCATCCGGTGCCCTCGCTTATGTCGGCTGGGCCATCGTTCGTCATGCCGGATCGGCGCTGACCTGGGACGATTTGCGAACGGCAACCGGCAACGGCGCGCTGACGCTGGCGCGGGTTGCCGTCCTTGTCGCACTGGCCTCGTTGATCTGGGTGCCGATTGGCGTCGCCGTCGGGCTGCGCCCCAAGCTGACCGCCCGGGTCCAGCCGGTCAGCCAATTTCTTGCCGCGTTTCCCGCCAATCTGCTGTTTCCGGTGGCGGTGTTCCTGATCGTCCGCTTCCGCCTGTCGCCGGGGATTTGGCTGTGCCCGCTGATGATCCTCGGCACGCAATGGTACATTCTGTTCAACGTCATCGCCGGCGCGAGCGCCTTCCCGAGCGATTTCCGCGAGGTGGCGGCAAGTTTTCGGGTGCGGCCGTGGCGCTGGTGGCGGGAGGTCATGCTGCCCGGCGTCTTCCCCTATTTCGTGACCGGTGCGATCACCGCGTCGGGCGGCGCCTGGAATGCCAGCATCGTCGCCGAGTCGGTCAGCTGGGGGTCCACCAGGCTCACCGCCGGGGGGCTTGGCGCCTATATCGCCAGAATGACCGAGGCGGGCGACTACCCCCGGATCGCGCTGGGCGTTGCCGTCATGTCGGTGCTGGTGATCGCACTGAACCGGCTGTTATGGCGACCGCTTTATGCCTACGCCGAACGGCGAACGCGGCTCGACTAGCGGGAGCGGCAGATGTTCGACGCAACGTCAGAGCCGATCATCGCTCTGAGCCACATCGACATGAACTTCATCAAGCCGTCCGGCGGCCCGCTGCCCGTGCTCGCCGGCATCGACGTCACCGTGCGCGAAGGCGAAATCCTCGGGTTGTTGGGCCGCTCCGGCTCGGGGAAGTCGACACTGCTGCGCATCGCCGGCGGGCTGATCAAACCGAGCGCCGGAACCGTGCTTTACCGCGGCAAGCCGCTCGGCGGTCCGGCGGAGGGCATCGCCGTCGTCTTTCAGACCTTTGCGCTCTACCCCTGGCTGACGGTGCTCGAAAACGTCGAGCTCGGCCTTGACGCCGCCGGGCTGCGATCCGACGACGCGCACAGGCGGGCGATGTCGGCCATCGATCTGATCGGGCTTGACGGCTTCCAATCGGCCTATCCGCGCGAATTGTCGGGCGGGATGCGCCAGCGGGTCGGTTTTGCCCGAGCGCTGGTCAGCGACCCGATACTCCTGTTGATGGACGAGCCGTTCTCGGCCCTCGACGTGTTGACCGCGGAGACGTTGCGCACCGATTTCCTCGATCTCTGGGGTGCCCATCAGCTCGCGACCAAGGCCGTGCTGATGGTCACCCACAATATCGAGGAGGCGGTGCTGATGTGCGACCGCATCCTGGTCCTCGGCGCCAATCCGGGACGCATCGTCGCCGAGATCAAGGTGCCGCTGCCGCAGCCGCGCAACCGGCTCGACACGGCGTTTCATGAAATCGTCGACGAGATCTATGCGATCCTCACCTCGCGAATGACCGAGGCGATGGGGGCGCAAAGCCGGATCCACGGCGGGCTTGTCCAGCAACTGCCGGAGGTAGCGGCCACGCGGCTCGGCGGGTTTGCCGAGGCGTTGGCCGCACCGCCATTCGAGGGCAGGGCAGAGCTGGCACAGATCGCTCGCGCGTTGACGCTCCCAAGCAATCGTCTCTTCCCGATCGCCGCGGCCCTGCATCTTCTTGAATTCGCCGAGCTCGAGGAGGGCACAATCAAGCTCACGGCCGCCGGCCGCGTCCTCGCCCATAGCGACATCGACGGACGCAAGCTTCTATTCCGCGAGCATCTGCTGCGGTTCGTGCCGCTGGCTGCGCATATCCGGCAAGTGCTCGACGAGCGAGCGGCGCATGCCGCGCCGCGCGAGCGCTTTGAATACGAACTCGAAGATCATCTGCCCCGGCCGGAAGCCGTAAAGACGATGCAGACCGCAATCGACTGGGCGCGCTACGCCGAACTGTTCGCCTACAACGACCGGACGCGAACCTTCAGCCTCGACCGCGGTGCGGCCTAGCGGCTGGAATCTGACATTTGAAACCCGTCACGCGAGTCATTCCGGAGCCGCCGCGCAGCGGCGAATCCGGAACCCATGAACACCGCCCTCTGGAACATGGGTTCCGGGCTCGGCCCTTTGGGCCGCCCCGGAATGACGGTCGGGATTCATTCGTCTGAATTGGACCGCTAGTGCCGCCCGCGCCGTGGCGAGCCCGCTGGCGGGCGCCTGTCTCGAAATCGGCGGCGTCGGTTCGGATGCGGCCGGTCAGGCTGTCGGGTTCCAATCGACGCGGACGAAATAGCCGTCGCCGTCGAAATCCATGATGAGGGCGCCGTGGTAGGCTCGCTTCAATGCCTCGCCGATGCGGCGCGGCAGATGAATATCGGTCGTGTGAACCACGATTTCATCTTCGGTGTCATCGAGGGCCATGATCCGGTTGAGCGGGTGCTCGGCCTCTTCTGCGGCCTCTTCGTTGCGGATGAGGCCGATGATCTGATCCTTCAGCCCCTGCGGCACGTCGTGCAACGTCACGACACCGCCCGGCAGGTTGTCGGCGATGCGGCGGCAGGCAGGGCAGAGGTGCGGCTGGGCGCCTTCCGGGGCCAACCCCCATTGCCATCGGCCCTTTTTGAAATGCGCACTGCATTGCGGGCACGACGCCGGATCGGGCGGCTTGTGCCGAGCCAGATACGGGTCGAGAAGCCCGTCGCGCTGGGCGCGTCCGGTGATCCGTCGGCCTGCAGGCTGGCCCGATCCGTGCGGTTGAGCAGCCGTCATCGATCACTCCCGGATCCTGAGCCATTGCTTATGACTCATCACATCATGGACGGGCGGCTCGAACATTGACGTGGATCAAGGGGCAAGCCGGGCGGAGCGGTATCCGATCAGATCGCATCAATCGTCATGGCCGGGCGCGTTCGCCTGGGCGTCATGGCCGGGCGTGACCCGGCCATCTCGATCCCCGGGTCAAGCCCGGGGATGACGGATTTCCTGGATGCTTCAATCCAGGCCGGTGCCGGTCACGACATCATCCGTTCGAGCGTTTCCAGCGTGTCGGCCTCGCGGAACGGCTTGTCCCAGCGGATGCGGTGGACGCGCGGAAAGCGCATCGCGACGCCGGATTTGTGCCGGGTCGAGCGATGCACGCTGTCGAAGGCAATC